>NZ_CP143889.1:2400000-2700000 GCF_036417355.1 Akkermansia sp. RCC_12PD
GCTCCAGGCGCAGGGAAGGAGCCCCAGCAGAGCGGCAAAAAACGGCAGCAATCTTTTCATGCGTATCATCCCTGTATGTTTGGTTGACAAATAGTGCGTATTTTCCAGAGATGCCCGTTGAGAGAATCTCTTGGGACGGTTGCCCGTTGGCGTGCATCCTTATAACCGACCAAGGCCGGCCCAACAATGCAAAAAGGGAACTTCAAAGATTCCAGATGATTTGAAGGTTGCAGCAAATTATCTTTTTGGAAGAGAGGAGAAAACAGGATGCAAGTAGGAAATAGGAAATTTATTATACCGCAGAGAAAAAAGATATTTTCTGAATTTCTCTCCCAGGAGATGACTCGGAAAACCAACCTCGCGATCATATGGATGCTTATGACGGAAATGAATTGGTTACATAAATATTATGATAGACATTATTATTTCCTAACATAAATACGGAAAATCCGTGTGAATTGCGTTGACATCGGATACGGACATATGGTACGAGAAGGATGATTCTCAGGAACTACCCTCGTTTTTTTGTTAATCATTAACCCCAAACCTTGTGTATCCTATGAACACTCCGAATTTTTGGGCGGTTATTTCCGATACTGTTGACATGCACCTTTTTTTTACAAATCCATGAACCGAAAATTAAAAAATTCTATATTATTTTATTGATTTCTGAAGGAGTATTTTTAGCTTGATACGATGTAAGGGAGAGTAATTCCCACAGGAAGAAATATTGAGTGACAACGGTTTTTAGAAACGATTATTCATGACAAAGTAATTCATCTGCGTCTTTTCCAATTGAAGTTTAGGGTAATTCACATTAGCGAACAGGAAACTATTATTAACTCTATGAATATTTGCATGAATATTTTATGTAATAGAATTTATATAATTCTGTTAATGATTATTCTCAGTGGGTGCGATAAATCTCCCCCTCAACCCGATACATGGGAAAAAATGATGGCGAATACTATGGGTGTTCCTCAAAATTCGTGGAGGCTGCATACTTCAATGCGGGGGAGAATAAGAATAATTTATATTTTCCAAACTGATCAGCAATGGACGGATTGCATTCACCTGCAGGCCTTGAAATTACAAGACGGACTGGACGCAAAAGTTTCTTATTCAGGCATAAGCACAGATAATATTCTGGATATTTCAGGAGTAAAAAATTCTTTTAATGAAGAAATAATAAAAAATCCTGAAATCTATTCATTGATAAATGAGGATTTCTTAAAAGGGGATCTTACTCCGTATAGTATGTTACACATTCGGGAAAAATTCCTGGACCAGGAAAATGGAAGGGATAAATATAAATTTATGGAATTTCCGTTTGGAGAAATTTTCATATTATATAAAAAAATACTTCAGGGAGATAAATATTTAGCAATAGTAGCCATTTCTCCTCATGACAGATGGTAGGAAATGCATTTCATTAGTTTACAGTTAATAAAGTCTGTTTTTCCATCAGGTATCTCTATGGTGATTAATAGAAAGGTTATCCCGCTGATCCTTATTCGGGGATGGCCAGTTCCATTGGCCGTGGAATGAAGGATACTGACTCTGAATGGGGATTATGGAAATAGACAAAAGTATAAAACGCCAAACAGGCGCAGGGGAAATTTTAATGAAGGAGAGAATAGAATGAAGTATTCACTCATAATCATTTTTTTAATAATCCTGCAATCATGTTGCTCTTTAAATGTTAAAGAAGTTTCTCATTCTCAGCTGGTATATCCTTTAGTCACGCAGACAGCTCCTCCTTCTCTATATTACTATGGAACGCATGAAGGCTATGATTATTTTTCTATTTTGTTTACGAAGTACAAAGTTCTTGGAAGCAATATGAACGATCAATTCAGATTTGATTTCACATCCTGGAATAAAACCCACAGAATGGAAATGCATGTGCACATGCTGGAGTTAATTCCCCAGACAATTTACGAATCAGAAGTGTATCATAAAAACAGTCGACCCGTTCTTGAAGAGAAATCAAAAAATGTAATTATTATTAAAAGGACCTATATGTAGGCTTGGCGTGCGCATAGGCAAGCGTGTTTAATGGCGGGCAAGGATTCCCTTGCTTTGGACAACGCCCTTTATCATGTGATTGTCTGCAAGGAAAAGTAGAATGAGGTCCGTTCCTCTGTCGGAGAAACGTTCCTGAAATCTGCCTTTCACAAAGATAAAAAAGCCAGGGGCGTAATGGTGAAAAGGCCATGGAGAGCATTGTTGTATCAGTCAGATTGCCGGGAAAAGTCCATGTCATGGTAAAAGAATATTTGCCGCCTCAGTAGTTTTTTAGGTTTATTGAAGTTATTAAAATTATGTGACTTATGAAATAGTTTTAATTTTTATGGCTTCCAGTCAATTGTCATCTGCAACTCCGACAACTTATTTCGATGAATCGCGAGCATAAAAAATTTCGCCATTACCGGGTGTTTTATACAATTCACACACCCTCTGCATAGATGTTATTGTCGACTTAGTGGCCCACAAAGTCTGCAATAGTGATGAGAAGCTTTCCTGCTTTCCAGTTCTTCTGCCAGCTACTCGTAATTCTGGGAATGACTTCTCTCCTCATGCGTTTTCCGCCACTGCGGCAAACATGGTAGTGCTAAAGTGAGCCATTTTCCTCACGTTTTGGTGCGTTTTTACACGTTTTTAACGATTTTTGAGGGAAGTGGGAAGGGAAAGAAAAAGCCTCACAAGTAGCTAACTTGTAAGGCTTTATTTTGGTAGGCCCGGTAGGGTTCGAACCTACGACCAAGGGATTATGAGTCCCCTGCTCTAACCGCTGAGCTACGAGCCCGTTGAAGAACAACGTGCAAAAACATTAGCAGAATCCGGCGGGAAAGGCAAAGTTTTTATCCTGCTATGAACGTTTTGGATTTGCAGAAGATATGCCCTTAAAAATCAGGTACGGAGGATATGCACCCATCAGAGTACCTATTTTCAGAGGAGATTGCTGCCATAAGAAAGGCTGGTGAAATCCATTGTAGATGGATGAAATCCGCAGATGATTTTCTTTTGGAAATCAAAACAGGGAATCTTTCCATGGAACTGGACAATTGTTTTATGTATTCCTGATTTGCCTTTTAATAGCCCGCAGGACAGGAAGTCATGTTCCTTTCTTCCGTACAAATTGACTGTTTGTGGGGAATTTGTATAATAATTTCATCGATTTTGAACAATATGAGGATAAAGGTAAAAGTTGGGTTCATAGAGGGCGCCGAGGAATGGCAAATTAATTTTTTTCTACGGCGTTTCCAGAAGATTGATGGATCTGTTCTTGAGTTTGAAATTGATAAGGAAAGGGCTGATTTTCTTATTGCCTTCCCTTGGTTATATACGTCTTCCAGAGAGAATTATCTTCAGTTTCTGGAGGAATCCCGCGGAAAGATTGTTATCATGGATGTACTGGGAGAGGCTCTGGCTCCCAATTTGAATTTGTTTGATTACCATATCGGTTTTGACGCGCCTGATGACGATGGGCGGCTGCTTTGTATGTCCTATCTTTTTGATTTGAGGATGAAATTAAAAGATCTTCACACAATGAATCCGGACGATGCATTATGCGGGAAAGACGGCTTTTGCAATTATATTTATTCCCACGGCCTGGGGCATCCGTACCGCATCCAGTTGTTTTCCGAGCTTTCCGCCTACAAGAAGGTGGATGCAATAGGAAAGCATTTAAATAATACGCCATGCCTTATTCCAAGAGAGGCGGAGGACTGGCTGGCAGGAAGCGTTTTATTGAAAAAACCCTATAAGTTTTCCATAGCGTGTGAAAATAGCTGGTACCGGAGATATACGACGGAGAAGATAATAACGAGTTTTCTGGCCTGTACCGTTCCCGTTTACTGGGGTAATCCTCTGGTTGAGGAAGAATATAATCCGAAGGCTTTCATTAATTGTCATCGTTATTCATCCTTGAAGGAAGTTGTGGCGGAGATCAAAAGGATTGATGAAGATGAAGAATTATGGAAAGCCATGATGGCTGAACCCAGGCGGCTGCCGTGGCAGATTGAGCGGGAGCAGGAGAAGAAGGATAAATTTAACGCAGAGTTGATGAAAATTTTTACTTCTCCCGTTGAACATGTGAGAAAAAGGGGTGACGGCTTTTGGATGAACAATTACAGAAATTTTTTCACCGATAAGATGACTGTGAAGAAGGAAGATGACCGGAAGAAATTGAAGTCTGCTCTGAAGGAGTGGAATAAAAGGCTGTTTCCCAGGTTTTAAGGAGTATGGTGATTATAGCCTGCTATTTGTTTCCTGCCTGTTGTTATGCGGCGGGAAACCGGGCAGTCATTTTGATGGGCGGGGGAAGAAAGAAGCTGGTAGTTCTTCCTGGCAGGGCTGGAGGAACAGGCTGCTTGAAGAGGTCATTCCGATAAGATGCTGCTCCGCTTGTTGAACCGGATGGCCGTAGCAAATCAGGCCGGGGAAGAAATTGACGGGATTTGAATGGGAAGATGGTGTTTTCCCTTCAGGCCCGTTTTCCTGTCGCAAGGACGGACGCAGAAAGGGGCACAGGAGGTTACACTTGCAGTTTCGTCCAGCTCCGTCCTTTGACAATTTTATAGAGAATTACGGATTGCACGGCCATTTCAAAGGCGAAGAGCATCCAGATGCCCCACAGGGTCATGGTTTCCGGCGCCAGCTTGAACCAGGCCCAGGTGCAGCCCACCCGGAAGAAGCCCATGATGCCGTAGGAGATGAACATGACTCTCCGCGTGTCTCCAGCGCCGCGCAGGGACATTTTCATCACGATGCAGGCAGCGAAGAAGGGCTCCACCAGCAGCATGGTGCGCAGCACGGGAATTCCGGTATCAATGAGGGTCATGTTTCCATTGGAGAATATCTGCATGAAGAGGGAGGGGAAGATGCAGAAGAGCACTCCCAGGCCCGTCATGAAGATGATGGCGTACCGCATGCATTTCCAGATGGTGATGCGGGCCATCAGCGCATTCCTGGCGCCCAGGTATTGCCCCACAAGCGTGGAGGCCGCCATGCCGATGGCGAAGCCGGGCAGGAAGCTGAGGGATTCAATGCGCACGGCGATGTTGTGGACGCCGAGCACGCCCGTGATGGGAAGCTCGCTGATGATGGAGAGGCAGAACATCTGGATTCCCCACATGCCGAAGACTTCCACCGCTTGCGGGAGACCGATTTTCAGGATGCGCTTCTGCATGCCCATGTCCGGCCGGAGATGGGAGAAGGAGAGGTACAGAGGCGGCGCATAGTGTTCCCCCTTTTCCCTGACCAGTTCTTCCAGGGACAGGCCGGGATGTTCCGCGAAGATTTTTTTCCTGCGCCGCATCATGATGAAGAGAAGCAGGCACATGCTGATACCGTAGCCGCAGACCGTTCCCGCCGCGATGCCGCCGATGCGCCAGCCGCCCAGCGGGGCGTCCGCAAAGACGAAGAGGACGCTGAAGATAACATTGAGGACGCCCACGTTCATCATGATCCAGAAGGGCAGCCGGGTATCCCCGGAACCGCGAAGCGCCGCGTTGACGGCAAAGACCACGCCGCTGAAGGGGGCCGCGAATGCGGCTACGTACACGTATTGCAGGGCGTATTCCCGCGCGGCTTCATTCATGGTCAGCACGTGGGTGACCAGGAATCCGCTGCATGCAAAGAGCAGCCCGCAGGAGATGATCCCGGCGAGCAGGCCGAGCATGGCGGCCTGGTGCAGCCCGTGCTGGGCCTGGGAGTAGTCCCTGGCCCCCGTCATGCGGGAGACGATGGCTGTGGCTCCCATCATGATGGAACCCTGGATCACAAAGCCGAACCACATCAGGAAGACGACGGCTCCCATGCCGTCGGAGATGTTGATGGTGTCCTGGGCGTCTACCCCTATCTTGGTGGCGATGAAAAGGTCCGACGAGGTGACGAAGAAGCTGAGGAGCTGTTCCAGAAAAGGCCAGAAGGCAATGACGGCTATCTGCCGGGGCAGTGAAAGCCCGGCCAGTTTGCCGCCCAGCCGCGCACGGGAAGCCCGGCCGCGGATGATGCCTTCTCTTGCGTCTCCCGCACTCATTTCTGGGCCGTGTAAATGCTGGCGATGCCTCCGTTGAGGGGTTCCGCCGTGATATTGGTGTACCCGCAGTTCCGGAGCAGGTTTTTCATATCTTCTCCGCTGGGGAACGCTTCAATGCTGTCGGCCAGGTAGTCGTAGGCCTCCCGGTGGCCGGTCATCCATCCGGCGATGAGCGGAAGGATGCGGTGCAGGTAAAAACGGTAAGGACGCTTCAGCAGGTTTTCAGGCAGGGAAAAGTCCAGGATGAGCAGGTGCCCTCCGGGGCGCAGCATGCGTCCCATTTCTTTCAGGGCGTCCGGATAGCTGGCCATGTTGCGCAGCCCGAAGGCTACGGTGACGGCGTCGTAGGAAGCGGAGGGGAAGGGAAGGTTCATGGCATCCGCACAAACCAGATTCGTCAGTCCCCGTTCAGCGGCTACATCCAGCATGGGCTGGCAGAAGTCGGACCCCGTCAGGCGTATTTCCGGCATGGCGCGCAGGATGGCCAGGGCCAGGTCGCCCGTGCCGGTGGCCAGATCCAGCAGGCGTTCCGGCTTCCATTCCGAGACCAGCTGAACGACACGCTGCCGCCACAGCAGGTCCACCCCCATGCTCAAGACATGGTTGGTGGCTACATAACGCGTTGCAATGGCGGAGAAGGCAGCTTTGACGAATTCGGGGTTGCGCATGCGAACGGAGAGGGGATGAAGTAAAAAAGAGCACCGGAAGTGCTCTTTTTTAGGAAAGGGATGGGGTGTCGGACGGGGCTCGAACCCGCAACTACCAGAATCACAATCTGGGGCTCTACCATTGAACTACCGACACCATGTAGTGCTGTGGTGCGGCAAACATTACCCGCGCATATTCATTTTGGCAAGAAGAAAATAAGTTTGACGAGGGTTTTTAGAGAAAAATCTTCCAAAGATGAAAATTGCTGTTTCATTGGGATAAATATTTGTTTCCCGTTTGGAAAACCATGACAGTGGGGAATGATGTTTTATTGTGTTGGCGGGGTTTTTAGGTAAACTTTTTCATTATGCTCGTTGACATGGTAAATTCCTCCTCTGGGGCCGACCCGGTACACTTTTGTGTTCCGGGCGGAGAGGAGAGATTGTGCCCGGCGCGTTCCGGGTGTCGTGTGAGCGCAGAGAGGCTCGTAATCCGGCAGGAGCGGCTTGTGGGTGCATTGGGAAAGGAGAGGAAAGACTGTCATGGCAGAGGCTGTGAACAGAAGCGGTGGTTTCATCATGCCATGAATTTCTATGTCGGGAGATTGCTTTGTCAAGCTCCTGAATGGAGTTGAATGCTTTTGGAAAAATGAGAAGGGATTTTTATCTATTTTTTGAAAACGTTTGTTTGAATTTATTTTGTTTCCAATTATTATTACTGCCGTTGCATGGCTCTCACATATTGCAACTAACTAATTTCAAATAATTATTGCCTATGAATTTTCTTCCTCATATTCCTTTGCTGTCTACAGTTTTTGTAGGGATGGGCTATTATTTGCTCCCGTTCAGCATTGTTTTATTATGGTTTTTAAACGATTCCAGAAAAACAAAGTATTTACTTCTTGGCGCATTGGTTCTTCTGAGCATGATCTGCACGTTTTTTGAAGAGGCATGCTGCCCAAGCAGGGAATATCCGTGGGACTGCATGGTAGAGTGCATGTTCAAGGGAATGCTGGTGCCTTTGCTTTGCCTGTTGGGTTATACCGTGTATGTGTTTTTTGTGTACCTGTCTTCCTTCCGGGAAAAGTAAATGGAAAGGCGTGGGATTTATCGCCCTGGGTGTCATGAGTCTGGCGTTCGAGTATGTGAATGCCAGTTTTTCCATCATGCTGCTCACGGGATATTTCATCCTATTCATCATAAGAAGGAAGTTTCAATCCCACGTGCCTTTTTTGAGGAAGTGCAATGCCGTACTGGCTCTGGGCGTGATTCCGGGCATTTGCATGATTGGCGTCGTGTGCGCCCTTTTGTTCCCGCCGCCTCAGGATTACCTCTGTGAAAGAATCAAAGAGGAAATGAATCGGGATATGGCCATGTGGAACTACCGGAACAACTTGCTGCTACTGTCCTCCCGTTTTCTGGGCATGGAGCAGGGAAGCGACGGCATTACTGTGAAGTATTATTGTGAAACGAACATGGGTCCTGCCGTGTACAAGGCATTCTGCAATGGCTATGGAGGCTACAAGAGGGCTGAATGCGTTTTGCTGAAGAAATAGGCGGTACGTTTGCTTCTGTCTCTGCCCGTTTTTCTGAATGCAGGTGGTTCAGATTTCAATGTCCCCTTCAAAGACAAGGTCTGCCGGCCCGGTAAGGGTGACGTTGGTGAAGTGGTCTCCCGTGCGTGTGAAGCCGACTTCCAGCGTATCTCCCCCGGCTACGTCCACTTTGATGGGGGAAGGTGCGTCCGTCAGTACGGCGTGAACCAGAGCGCTCGCAGTCATTCCGGTGCCGCAGGCAAGTGTTTCGTCCTCCACTCCCCGTTCATAGGTACGTATGGCGATGTGGCGGGAAGACAGCACTTCTGCGAAGTTGGCGTTGGTGCCCTTGGGGGAGAAAGAGTCATGGTAGCGCAGGTAGGCTCCCATGTTGACGATGTCTGCGTCTTCCAGACTGTCCAGGAAAGCCACGGCATGGGGGACGCCGGTGTTCAGGAAATGGACGTCCGTTCCGACGACGTGGTCTGCATTCAGCACAAAAAGCTGGAGGGAATGCGGTTCCGTCAGGTTGACGGTGACATTGCCGTCCTCCCTGAAGGAGGCGGTGACGATGCCCGCCATGGTTTCGAAGGGAAGGGGCTTGGTCCGGTCATGGCGGAGCAGGGCTGCGGCAAAATTGCCGAAACAGCGCGCTCCGTTGCCGCACATTTCTGCTTCTCCGCCGTCGGAATTGTAATAGCGCATGCGCACCGCACCGCCTTTTCCCTGGGAGGACTCCACGGCAATCAGGCCGTCCGCGCCGATGCCGAAGCGGCGGTCACACAGGGCTTCTATGGTTTCCTTGTCCAGCACGGAAGAGAGGCTTTCGTCGCGGTTGTCCACCATGACAAAGTCATTGCCGGCGCCCGTCATTTTATAGAAATGAAGTAGCATAATAGTAAGTTGCGTTGTGCGGAAATCCTAGTCCCACCCCCCTGTTTTGGCAAGACAGCTTACATGAATGACATGGCGTCCACGTCAATGACGGCCGTCAGATCGTCTCCTAGCCCGGCTTCCTGCACCAGCTTTCTGAGTGTGCGCGAGATAGCGCGCGCGGAAGGACCCTTGACCGTGATCTGGTACCTGAACTGGCCGTGGGCACGGGGAATGGGAGCGGGCATGGGATCCGTCATCGTCGTGTCTGGCGGCAGCATTCCGCGGAGCCTGGCTCCCAGGGTCCGGGTGGCGAATTCCGCCATGTTTTCATGCTGGGAGCGGATCGTCAGCACGGCGATGTGGGTGAAGGGCGGAAGATCGAAGGCTCGGCGCATTTCCAGTTCCTGAGCCGCGTAGCCGTCCGTATCATGATGCCGTGCATATTGCAGGGAGGGGGATTGCGGGGTGAACGTCTGGATAATGACTTCCCCGGACAGGTCTCCGCGGCCTGCGCGGCCCGCCACCTGCGTCAGGAGCTGGAAGGTGCGTTCGCCTGCCCGCGGGTCGGGAATGTAAAGGCCCAAGTCCGCATTGAGCACACCCACCAGTGTGACGCCCGGAAAATCCAGGCCTTTGGCGATCATCTGGGTTCCCAGCAGAATGTCTATTTTACGGGCCCGGAACTGGTTCAGGATGTCCCTGACGGCGTTTTTCCTCCGCGCCACGTCTGCGTCCACGCGCGTGATGCGTGCCGCGGGAAAGGCGCGGCGCAGGATTTCCTCCACTTTCTGGGTACCGTAGCCCTGGAGAAGAATGTTGGCGGATTTGCATTCCGGACAGGCTCTGGGCACCAGGGACTTGAAGCCGCACAAATGACACATCAGGCGGTCTTCCGTGCGGTGGTAGGTGAGGGGAAGGGAACAGTGCATGCACGTGATGACGTGCCCGCAGTCCGGACACTGGATGGAACGAGCGAATCCGCGGCGGTTGAGCAGCAGGATTACTTGTTCGCCTCTGTCCAGCCGACGGTCGATGGACATTCTGAGGCGTTCCGAAAGCACATTGGGGCCGGCTTTATTTTTACCCTCCGTTTTCATGTCCAGAATGCGGATCAGCGGGAGCTGCTGGCCGTCCGCACGTTCCGTCAGCCTGGCCAGGGCATATTTCCCGGTCTGGGCATTGTGGATGCTTTCCAGGGACGGTGTGGCGGAACCCAGAACGACGGCGCAGCCTTCCAGATGGGCGCGCAGGACCGCCAGGTCCCGGCCGTGGTAGCGGGGCGAGCTTTCCTGTTTGTAGGAGGCATCATGCTCTTCATCCACAATAATCAAGCCCAGGTTCTGGAGAGGTGCGAAGACGGCGGAGCGCGGACCGACGACGATGCGCGCCTTTCCGGACCGGATGGCGTGCCATTCATCAAAGCGCTCTCCGTCGGAGAGCAGGCTGTGCAGTACGGCCACGGAGGAAGGCATGTCAGCAAAGCGGGACTTGAAACGCTGGACGGTTTGGGGCGTCAGAGAGATTTCCGGAACCATGATCAGGGCGGATTTTCCCTCCTTCACGATTTGGGAGACCGCCTGGAGATAAACTTCCGTCTTGCCTGAGCCGGTAACGCCCTGAAGAAGCACCGGTTTTTTGGTTTCCTCCCGGCACATGGCCGTGACGGCTTCCAGAGCTTTTTCCTGCTGGGGGTTCAGCTTCATGGACTGGCTGGGGGCGAATTGCTCTCCGGTCGTAGGGTCCCGGTGGACAGGTTCTTCCCGCAGGGTAATGAAACCTTTGCCTGCCAGGCCGCGGGCGACATTCAGGGCGCCGGGTCCGAATTCCGACAGAGGCGCCGCCTTATGTTCTACCGTCGAAAAATAATCCAGCATTTGAGCCTGGCGGGGAGCCTTGCGGTACAGTGTGTCCAGTTCTTCCCGGGTGGCCTGTTTTTCCAGATGAACCATTTTCCGGATTTTCTCCGCCGTGTTTTCCTGCCGGACCGTTTCCGGCAACAGGCAGCGGATCATCTGGTCCAGGGCTACGGAATAATAGTCGGCCGCCCATGCGGCCAGATCCATCATCACCGGAGAAACCAGCGGTTCCGGGTCGATCAGCTTGAGAATCGGCTTGAGCTTGTCCCGCCACGCCGGATCCGGTTCGGAAAGGGTGAGAACGGTCCCCGTAGCCATTCTGTTGCGCAGGGGGATCTGCACGCGGCATCCGGGCCGGACGTTTCCGGCTTCCGGAGGAATGCCGTAGTCCAGCACCAGATCGCTTTGACCGTCAACCAGGATGCGTGCCGCCAGCATGGGATGAAAAAGGGCAGGGATTAATGATAGGCGAAGGGAAAACGGGAAATGCCGCTCATATCCTTCAGCACTTCCACGTGATTGTAGCCGTCCATGATCCGGATAACGGCAGCAGCCTGGTCATGGCCTATCTCCAGGGCCACGAATCCGTTTTCCGTCAGGTGCTCGCGGGCCTGGGAAAGAAAGCGTTCAATAATTTCCCACCCCTGGGGGCCGCCGAACAGGGCTGTATGCGGGTCTCTCATCACTTCCGGGGCAAGTTGTTCCCCGTCCGCGATATAGGGCAGGTTGGCAACAATGACATCAAAGCGGGCTTCCTGCATGGTCCGGAGCTGTTCCACGGTTTCTTCCATATTCTGCTCCGGTTTTTCCGCAGGCTGCCATTCTTCGTCGGCCGGAGTGGCAGGCAGGTTTTCAAACAGGTCCGTCTGAATGGTGGAAACCCTGGCTCCCAGCCTCATGGCGTTTTCCAGGGCCAGATCCAGCGCCTTGGGGGAAATGTCCGCCAGAACGACTTCCCGTGCGCGGTCCTTCAATTCCAGGGCCAGCGTGATGCCGATGATTCCGGACCCGGTACCCATGTCCAGGATACGGACGGGATGGGCAGGTATCCTGTTCAGGACCATTTCCACCAGTTCTTCCGTTTCCGGCCGGGGGATCAGGGCACGAGCATCCGTCAGGAACTCCCGGCGGAAAAATTCCGTGGTTCCCAGCAGATGCTGTAGCGGTTCTCCTGCGGCCTTGCGCTTCAAAAGCTGGCGGAGGGGCACCAGTTCCTCTTCCTCAACCGGTCTGTCAAACTGGGAATAGAGGGTCGTGCGGTTGCAGTGCAGAACGTGGGCCATCAGGTGCTGCATGGTGGCGCGTGCCTCGTCACAGCCCTGGCGTGCCAGGTATTCCGTGCCGGACTGCAAAACTTCCAGTAAGGTTTTCATGAAAAGGTGAGAAGGAGGGTTAGGACATGCCGGCTTCCGCCAGGCGTTCTTGCATTTCTTCATGCTGTAGGGCCATGATCAGGTCCTCCATCTGGCCCATCAGGATACCGTCCAGATTGTGGGAGGTGTAGCCGATGCGGTGGTCCGTCAGGCGGTTCTGCGGGAAATTGTATGTTCTGATTTTTTCTTCACGTCCTCCGGAACCGATCAGGCTTCGACGCGCGGCAGAGTACTTTTCCGCCTCCTCTCGCTTTTTGGCTTCAAATAGCTTGGCACGCAGGATTTTCATGCCCTTTTCGCGGTTCTTCATCTGGCTGCGTTCTTCCTCGCACCGGACGTAAACGCCCGTGGGAATGTGCCAGATCTGCACGGCAGATTCCGTCTTGTTCACGTGCTGGCCGCCTGCGCCTCCGGAACGGCACACTTCAATGCGGAGGTCCTCCGGGCGGATTTCAATGTCCACTTCCTCCGCTTCCGGCATCACGGCCACGGTAGCGGTGGAGGTGTGAATGCGCCCCTGCGTTTCTGTAGCGGGGACGCGCTGCACACGGTGCACGCCCCCTTCATACTTCAGGAAGCGGAAGACTTCATCCCCGGCAATGCGGCAGACGACTTCCTTGAAGCCGCCTACGTCGGAAGGGCTGCTTTCCAGATGTTCAAAACGCCAGCCGCGTTCTTCCGCAAAGCGCTGGTACATCCGGAGCAGGTCCCCGGCGAACAGGGAGGCTTCATCCCCGCCCGTACCGGCGCGGATTTCAATAATGGCGTCCCGGTCCTCCGTCGTGTCACGGGGGAGAAGGCTGTACTGGACGTCACTGCGCAATTTTTCCAGCGCTGCTTCCAGTTCCGGAATCTCCAGGGAGGCCAGCTCCGCCAGTTCCGGATCATCCGTCTTGGCCAGCTCCTGGTTGTCAGCCAGCTGCTGTTCCGTGGCGTTCAGGGTATCCCACGTGTCCATCAGTTCCTTCAGGCGGCGGTGCTCCCTCATGGTTTCAGAGGCCCTCTTCTGGTCGTTGAAAAAATCCGGTTCTGCAATGACTGTTTCCAATTCTTCCAGGCGCTGGCGGCGTTTTTCAATGAGGGGTGTGTAATCCATGGCGTTTGCGTGTGAAAAATTCTAAAAGATAACAGGGCTTTCTGGAAGTCAAATCCGGGGGATGTAAGACATGTTCCGGTATTTGAAAAGGAAGGGGATACCCCTCCCGGCTGTCCCGGCTGCGCTTTCCGTATTCCGGCATCGCCAGACCAAAAGAAAACCGCAGCTATTACGTCTTTCCAATATGCCTTCCCTAAGTAAGGAGGGGCGGAAGCATCGTAACTGCTGCGGCGGTAAAGCTGGCATCGCGTACGGGACTCGAACCCGTGTTGCCCGCGTGAAAGGCGGGAGTCCTAGACCGCTAGACGAACGCGACTTTTAGGTTTGCAGGGACTGCGCGGCGAAGTAAACACCATCACTGTTCCAAAGGCAAGGATTATTTGATCATGAAGTAAAAAATTATGCTATTTGCCTTCCGGAACGTGGGATTCGTCATATTCATCCAGCCTGTGTTGCCAGAGGTAGTACTGCGTTTGCTGGACAAGCACTCCGGAAAGGGCCAGCAGTGAAATTAGGTTGGGCAGGGCCATCAGGCCGTTGGCACAGTCTGCAAAGACCCAGACCAGGTCTATTTTTGAGATGCAGCCCGTAAAGACGGCAACCACCCAGATGAAGCGGTAGGGCTTGACCAGTTTCAGGCCGCCCAGATATTCCAGGGCTTTTTCTCCAAAGTAGGACCACCCGAGAATGGTGGATACAACGAAGGTGACCAGGCTGAGCGTCAGCAGGGGAGAGCCCATGTAGGGGATTTTGCTGAATGCCAGGGTGGTAAGGCGGGAGCCGTCGCTGCATGAAATGTCCGGATGGGCAATGATGCTGGTGGTGAGCACGATGCCCGTCAGGGCGCAAATGACCACCGTATCCCAGAATGGGCCGCTGGAGGAAATGAGCGCTTGCCGGACGGGGTTGCGGTTCTGGGCCGCAGCGGAGGCTATGGCGGCGGAACCCAGTCCAGCTTCATTGGAAAACAGTCCCCGGGCCACGCCGGTTCTCATGGCGGTCATGACGGCGGCACCCACGACGCCGCCCGCAGCGGCTTCTCCCGTAAAAGCGCAGTCCAGAATGCACTGAATGGCGGGAAGGATATGGTCCGCCTGGACGATCAGAATATACACGCAGCCAAAAATGTACAAGACGGCCATGAACGGAACGAAAAAGGCGCACACGCGGGCTATTCCCTGAATGCCGCCCAGCATGACCAGGGCGGTCAGCGCCGTCAGGACAGTGGCCGTGCCCCATGCAGGAATGGAGAAGGCATGATAGAGCTGTTCCGCGGCGGCATTTCCCTGAGTCAGGTTGCCGATGCCAAAGGCGGCAATGGCCGTGAAGACGGCGAAGAGCACGCCCAGCCATTTGCATTTCATGCCGCGTTCCAGTACGAACATCGGGCCGCCGCTCATGTTGCCGTCCTTGTTTTCCACACGGTACTTGATGGCGAGCAGCCCTTCCGAGTAGCGCGTGGCCATGCCAAGCACCCCCGTCAGCCAGCACCAGAAGATGGAGCCGGGTCCCCCTGCGGCAATAGCCACTCCCACACCGATGATGTTGCCCGCTCCGATGTTGGCCGCCAGGGCCACCATCAGAGAACTGAATGGGGAGATATCCCCCTTGTCCGTGTGGTCTTTCACAAAGTACAGTTTCAGGGCCTTGAGCAGATAGCGTTGCGGAAAACGCAGAATGACGGTCAGGTACAGATGCGTGCCCAGCAGCAGAATGAGCAGAGGCCAGCCCCACAGAAAGGAACTGAAGGCGGACAGCCAGGAGGTGAGCATGTCTCCGGTTTGGAAGAAAGCATTTTGCAGAGCGTCAAACATACCGCAGGAACTCTAAGGGAAAACTGCCTAGTGGCAAGTTCTTTGATGGTTTGACGGGCGGATGGAAGAAAAAGACGGCCCTGGAAAATGAAAAAACCGCAGAAGAACGTTTTCTGCGGTTTTGGAAGCCGGAAGGTTTTCCTGGCGGGGGTAACCCGGCTTTTCCCTGTTCCCTGTTCCCTGTTCCCTGTTCCCTGTTCCCTGTTCCCTGTTCCCTGTTCCCTGTTCCCTGTTCCCTGTTCCCTGTTCCCTGTTCCCTGTTCCCTGTTCCCTGTTCCCTGTTCAGGTGAATTATTGAATTTCCCCTGTTCAGTAATATAGATACAAGCTTTTTATTTTGAAAGAATTTTGAACCTCGTAAAATCTCGAACAATACAAATACTGAGAAGATTATCCTTAATTTTCTTATTATATTGTTAATAAAGGAAGTAGGAATAATTTCTTTTCCGTAAGCAGCGAGTATGGGATGAGAGACGTTGCCGTTGTGCTACCCCGCTCTTTTTTAATTGAAGGTTGATTCCGGATCCAAATCGGACCTTTGGTTAAAAGCCGTAAAAAAGGAATAAGCCCCCGGAAAAGGACTAGATGCCGGGATACAGTAAACCCGCGGGAATCCTTTCGGATCTTGGCTCCGCGGGTTTACCTTCTCATCCCGGAATCAACTCCGGAAAAGGTTCAAATTCAATTCCTTGATGATGGATTGAAGTGCCGCCTGCCCCCTGACAGTGTTTCCTGCCGGGTCCAAGGGGGGAGAGAAGGCTGCCAGCGCCATCTTGCCGGGGGATACGGCCACCAGGCCGCCTCCCACGCCGGATTTGGCGGGCAGCCCTGCCTTGTACATCCAGTCTCCGGTGGAGTCATAGAGACCGGACATGCACATTTCCGCCAAAATGGGCGGAACGTTTTCTTCTTTCACCACCCGTTTCTTGCTGACCGGGTTGATGCCTCCGTTGGCGTAGCAGGAGCCCATCAAGGCAAGCTGGGCTGTGGTGATGTTGAGGGAGCACATGCGGGTGTACAGGTCCACGATCATCGGCGGCGTGTTGTAGAAGTAGCCGTAGCTGTCCAGCAGCCACGCGATGCCGCGGTTGTGCTGGTTGGTGGCGCTTTCCGATTTGTATATTTCCTGGTTGACCGTCAGGGCCGTGTTGGCGAAACTGTTGAAATTATTCATCATGTTTGCCCAGATTTCATCCGCGTCCGCGCCGTTGACCAGGCTGACGGTAGCCATGGCTCCGGCATTGACCAGCGGATTGAGCGGTTTGCCACCGTGCAGTTCAATGGCCATGACGGAGTTGAACGGTTCCCCGGTAGGATCCGCCCCGATTTTTGTCCTCAGCTGTTTCATGCCGACCAGGTCCATCACATAAGCCAGGTTGAAGGCTTTGGAGATGGATTCAATGGCGAAGGGCGTGTCCGCGGACCCTGCCGTCAGTACGTCTCCGTTGACGGTGACGGCGGCGATGGCCAGCAGATCGGATGGGACCTGTGCCAGGGCAGGGATATACGAAGCGTTTTTGCCGCCCTGGACGGTTTTTGCAAAGGCGTAGGCATTGTCCAGCGCCGTTTGTATTTGTTCTTTGGAAGGAATGTTGTCCATGAGAGTATCTCGGATTGGTTGTGATGCCTAGCGGTTTGGATTCGTTTTTTCCCAGCCGAAGGGTTCAAAGGCGTCTTCCGGGTCCACGGGGCGTTTCCAAGAGGGCTTGGCCATGGCATGGATCACGAATGGTATGCCTGCGAAGATGAATGCGCCCACAACCAGCAGAATGATGTACATGGCGTTGCTGCCCACCGTGATCTGGTTCGGCGGGATGAAACTGACCAGGAAGGCCGCCAGGCTGGCCAGGAAGCCGAGGCCGCCCACCACCCACATGCCGAAGGTTTTACCGCCGGGAATGCGGAAGGTGCGGGGAGTGTTGGGTTCCCTGTAGCGGAGATAAATGCCGGAGGCGAACATCAGCATGTACATGATGAGGTACAGGATGATGGTGAGCTGGGAGATGATCTGGTAGGCGGACTGAACGGATGGCATGATCACGAACATGATGGAAAGCAGCGTGACGATGCAGCCCTGAATGATCAGAATACCTTCCTGCACATTATTCTTGTTCCGCTTCTGCATGACGGGCGGCAGGTTGCCGGCCAGGCCCACCTGGTAAAGACCCTTGGAAGGACCTCCTACCCACGCGGTCACCTGGGCCAGAACGCCCACAGCCAGCGCCAGCGCCATAATCCAGTTCATCCAGCCCAGGCCAAAGAAGCTGAAGTAGTTGTCATAGGAGATCAGCAGGCTTTGCACCAGGTTGATCTGGGAATTGGGAATGATGAAGCCGATGGCCAGCGTGCCCAGAACGAAGATGACCACCGTGATGATGGCGGAAATCAGAATGGCCAGCGGATAGTTGCGGCCGGGATCGTTTACGTCCTTGACGTGTACGGCAGACATTTCCATCCCTGCGTAGAACAGGAAGATGCTGGCTGCCAGAACCAGGTTGTTGAAGTTGGTCATGTCCGGCACCAGTTTGTCCCAGCTCATGTCCAGCAGGATGGGGTTGCCTCCGGCCCAGTAGCTGAGGCCCAGCAGAATCAGAATGGCGCCAGGAATGATGGTGCCGATCATGGTTCCCCATTTGGTGACCCCGGCGGAAGTCCTCATGCCGCGCAGGTTGAGCAGCGTAGCGGCCCAGTACACGCACAGCACGATGATCAGTATGTACCATTTATTGGCGGCCAGGGCTTCGTCCCAGCGCTGGTTGGGTCCCATGAATGCCAGGGATACGGCCGCGAAAGTAAGCACAGTCGGGAACCAGATGGTACTTTCAATCCATTGAAGCCAGATGGCCAGGAAGCCCCATTTCTTGCCGAAGGCTTCACCCACCCACCGGTAAACGCCGCCTTTCTGGGGCCAGCCGGTGGTGAGTTCCGCAGCTACCAGGGAGACGGGAACCAAAAAGAAGACCGCAGCAAAAATGTAATAAAACACGGAACTGAGTCCGTACGTACTTTCCGCCGGCATGCCTCGGAGGCTGACAATAGCGGAAACGTTAATCATGGCGAGGGTGAATACCCCCATCCGGATGGCGGATTTTACCGCCGGGGCATTGTTCGGAGCAGCGGGACTGGTTGTGGCAGTCCCTGGTTGAGTCGTATTATTCATTGGTTTATTCCGGGTTGAGAATCGGGAGGCGTCGGGCTGTTGCCAGGCACCGGCCCTTATGGGAACGACTAGCCGGCACGGGGTTTCGTTGAAGATATGGAGCAGATTGCGTTATTGAGTTTGTCTTAACAGACCTTGGCGGAACGGGGAAGAATCCGGAAAACAGGTTCATATCCCGGGCAGTTCCGTCATGTGTTTGAAGAGAGACTGAATGAGGGAAGGAACGAGTGCCGACTAATGCGGCAGAGTTCCGGTTTTCCCATTCCTGCGTTGAGTGATCTGGATGAGGAAAGGCTTTTTAGTGGAGGGTGCCGGATGGAGACGGAAAACCGGGTGAGTACGCTACAAGGGGAATTGTCCATGAAAGTTTCTGCAAACGGCAAGAATTCCAACGGAAGATATGGAAGACTTTTGAAGAGTTGCGGACAGAAGGCGGATATGTTTTGAAGCGGCCATGAAAAAGATTCCGGACGCGGTTTAAAAGCTTCTCAAGGTGTCCGACCACGCAGTTTCGGAATGAATTACTGCGTTCTTGGGGAAGCAGTTGCCGCCGTATGCGGAGAGAATCAGATCTGATTTTTTCAGGATTTTTGCATTGTTGGCAGGGCAGGGGCTGGTTGTGGTGGAGATTGAGATACCTTGCGGTCCGGAATGATTCATGAGGGTAGTCAGTCCATTACGGCTGTTGCGTTTCCGTGGCGCGGAGTCCTGTTCCCGGGAATAAGAAAGCGCCGGGCGGACCCGGCGCTTTCCAGTGTGTTTTGCTATAGCGGAAAGTATAATGTTTCCGGATCAGACCACTCCCTGGTCGATCATGGAGTCAGCCACCTTGACAAAGCCGGCAATGTTGGCGCCGGTGACGTAGTTGGTGAAGGATTTGTCAGAGGAGTATTCCCTGGCGTGGGCCAGAGCGTTGGCGTGAATGTTGGCCATGATGCTCTTGAGCTTGTGGTCCACTTCTTCGCGCGTCCAGGAAAGGCGTTGGCTGTTCTGGGACATTTCCAGGCCGGAGGTGGCTACGCCGCCGGCGTTCGCCGCCTTGGCCGGACCATACAGGATCTTGGCGGCCAGGTAGGTTTCAATGCCTTCCAAGTCCGTAGGCATGTTGGCTCCTTCGGCAACCAGGGTGCAGCCGTTCTTGATCAGGGTGCGGGCGTCTTCTCCGTTGATTTCATTTTGCGTGGCGGAGGGGAAGGCGCAGTCGCACGGAACGCTCCAGGGACGCTGTCCTTCAAAGTACTGTGCCTTGGGGAACTGTTTCACGTATTCTGAGATGCGGCCGCGGCGTGCGTTCTTGAGATCCATGACCCAGGCCAGCTTTTCCGGAGAGATGCCGTCGGGATCGTAGATGTACCCGTTGGAGTCGGACATGGTGACGGGCTTGGCTCCCAGTTCATTGAGCTTTTCAACGGTGTATTGCGCCACGTTGCCGGAGCCGGACACCAGGCACACCTTGCCCTGCAGGTCCTCGTTGCGGGTGGCAAGCATGTTCTGGGCGAAGTAGACGCAGCCGTAGCCGGTCGCTTCCGGACGGATCAGGGAACCACCCCAGTTCAGGCTCTTGCCAGTGAGCACGCCGGTGAATTCATTGCGGATTCTCTTGTACTGTCCGAAAAGGTAGCCGATTTCGCGGCCGCCTACGCCGATGTCCCCGGCGGGAACGTCCGTATCCGCACCGATATGGCGCTGAAGCTCCGTCATGAAGCTCTGGCAGAAGCGCATCACTTCATTATCGCTCTTGCCTTTGGGGTCGAAGTCAGAGCCGCCCTTGCCGCCGCCCATGGGCAGAGTGGTGAGGGAGTTTTTGAAAACCTGTTCAAAGCCCAGGAATTTGAGGATGCCCAGATTCACGCTGGGATGGAAGCGGAGGCCGCCCTTGTACGGTCCGATGGCGCTGTTGAATTCCACGCGGTATCCGCGATTTACCTGAACCTTGCCCTGGTCGTCGATCCACGGCACGCGGAACAGGATGGTTCTTTCCGGTTCAACGATCCGTTCCAGAATCGCGTGATCTTCGTACTTGGAATTCGCGGCCAGGACCGGTTCGATCGTGCTGAGCACTTCCTGAACAGCCTGGATGAATTCTTTTTCGTGACTGTTCTTGGATCTGACCAAGTCGAGTACGCGCTGGGAATATGTCTGTGCCATCTCTCTGTATTGTATTTGGGTTAACGCTGCGTGCGCGGCTGGTTCCGCGTGTGCGCCTTCCGTTTATCATTCCGCAACACTGGCTAGCAATCATTTTTTTCTTTGATGAATAGAAGGGGTCAGCAGGAAAATGGAAAATATCTTTCCATGTTGTGATTTTTAATCTGACCCCTTGATGGAAGGTTTCATGCCACTTGGTTGTCATGGGAAGCGGAAGACTTTGCCGGGATTTCTTCCGGACCGGACGAGAATCGGTCAGCCGCGTGTTCTTCCCGTCTGAATTTTTCAATCCGCCATGAAAGAACCGGGTGGAGGAGGCGGTTTTATAGCCTTAACAGGATGTAGCGATCGCTTGTTTCAAAACCAAGTTTTTATATAATGAATATTCATCTTCCATGTGATTGAGATGAATTTCCGGACATCTTGCCTTCTGAGGCCCGCCAAAGTCAGCTACCGTAATTTTGCGGTATTCCCTTTCCTGCGATTGGCCTTTAGAGTAGAGACATTAAGCAGCCCTGCATTTTTTTCCGGAGGGGCGGGCGGGAAGAGGTGCCGTTATGAAAATGCAAGCCATGCAGGTGGCGATGATCCGTCCCGTGTCTGCAGCAATAAAGATCGATAAATCATTTTTCCCTGGATGCTCCCTTAGGTAGGTTTCCGTTTATTCCCGGAAGCGATTCATGTTGGAAATTTTCCCATGGACGAGGCAGATTCCATGCGGATATCTATGAAATTTTTCAGATCATCCTTGTTTGCCTGCCGGTATTCCATCTCTCTTTTTCCATTAAAATACAGTTCATTATTGATCTTGGTCCGACATTTTCGTCTGAAAAAGACTGCGGTTGTTCGTTTCTGCTGTTTCCTGCCGCATGAACGGTTTCCTGATCAGGTCGTCAGCCGTTCGATCCAGGCTCTGGTTTTCAGGTCCGTTTCCGCCATTTTCCTGGCCCGGTGAAGCAGGGTTCCCATGGATTTTGGGATGCCCATGTGCAGGCGGTTGCTGATCCATGCGTAGGGAACCATGGTGCTTTGCCGCACGGCCAGCGCAATGACGAGTTTGGAAGGGTGGCTGTAGGGTGTAGTGAGCAGTTCTTCTTCTGACAGACCGAAAGCCTTCAACCCGTTTTTGACAATGATTTCCGCCTGATATTCCCCTATTTCTGAGGCCCGGACACCTGTCGTAACGGGTTTTCTGCGCGCCAGCCTGGGAAGTTCGCTCACCAGTTTGGCACGGAAGGAGCTGGACCCGTAGCACCAGCCGCGCTGGACGGTTCCCGGACCCACGTGCCCTACCGGAATCAGGGAGCGTTCGTCCATGCGTTCCGCTTCAAAACGGCCCATCAGGTGGTTAAGATATTTTTGGCGGCCTTCTTCCGTGTCCGTGCAGCCGAAGCATACGAGACCGCGCTCCGGATGAATCCATTTGGGGCGTTTGGCAGGGGCATCCAGCCACGCCGGAAGGCTGGTCCACTTGCAGCCGGACAGAAAGGTATGGTGGCGCGCCAGCCCGGAACGCGCGGGGTTCAGGTGGATGTAGTCGATGATGGTGGAAAAGTAGTGGGCATTGTCCGCCTCCACCACCATCGCGTGGTAGCGGCCCGCAAAGAGGTGGCCGCGCATGCGGTGGCGCGCATTGAAACGCTGGGTATAGGCGGTTTGCAACCATTTCATGCCGTCCACTAGATTGGCCCTGGAAGTCTGGAAGAGAAGATGGTAATGGTTAGCCATCAGCGCGTATGCATAGACGGTCCAGCCGCATCTTCTGGCGGCCTCTTGGAATGTCCGCAGAAACGTCTTCCTGTCTTCATCATCCAGATAGATGGCGTCTCCGCGGTTGCCTTCACTCTGTACGTGGTAAACCGCTCCGGGGTACTCTATTCTCAGCGTACGGCTCATAATGCCGGAAGCGTACCGGATGGAGGTAAAAATTCAAGTTTGTTGTTATTTTTAACCTGACCCCGGTTGCGAGGCAAGAGGATGTAAAATTGCATTTTAAACGAAGGCATTTTTCTGAGAAGAGAGGTTTCCCCTCGCTGTATTTCCTGCCGGAATCATGACGGTCCTACGATTGGAAGTTCTTCAAGACCTTTCCCATATCAACCCAATTGAAACCTCCGGGAAACTGGAACGTCCACATTGCTCCCCTCGCTGGGTCGGAAAAGACCATGGACAGAATTCCCTTTTCCGGTTTTCCCGTCCACGAAGCGGTCACAGGCGTGCCTCTCTCTACATGGACCGTCCTGTTGCCGATCCCCTTTTCAGGCGCTCTCAAGAGCTTGACGAGTTTCTTCCCCTCTTCAATGGCTTGGTAATAATGTCCGTAGGCTTTTCCGGCGGGATTACCGATATTCACCAATGCACTCGTCCATCTGCCGTTTCCCGGTTTTCCCCTTTCCATTACCGGAGATACGGTTACGCTAAGTTCAAAGTTTTCATGTTTCGGAAAAATACGAACGTCATTAATCTCGTACATAGATGACGTCGTGATGCTTTTACCGGATTTCAAGACGCGGGCGGCATCGGTTCCATGAATATAGCGGTCCAGCACCATCAACTGCTCCGTTTTTTCTGTTCCATCCTCCTCTTTCCAAACGAAGCGGAAAAGAGCGTTTTTGCCCCATTCCCTGGGCAGGGTAATTTCTTTGCTGCTTCTGTTTGTCAATGTCAGGCGCAGGCCGAATGAGAAACTGAAAGGGCCCCCTCCTTCATAAGATTCCAAGGAAACCTTCAGGGGAGATTCGGGATCCTCCAGCGGTGCCGGATACACTCTCGCGGAAACATGCTCTCCCTCCGTCATCCAGATTTCATTGCCAACAATGAGTTTGTCACCACGCGTTTCTTCCAGTCCCACTCTGGTTTCATATTCCGTTTTGCCCGTCCTGGTATTTAGGACGGAAAGGCGGCCACTCCATCGGCTCCACCCGATATTGACAATCCTATCGCAGTCCAACCATTCCGCACTTGATAAATCATCAGAAGATATAGACCAGTCCAATGAATTGATCCGTTTGCATTCTCCTATGGCGGGACAAATCCACCACGCTCCGACTTCCGCACTGTCGGAAGCGTTTGCACGGGGGATGCCTCCTATGGCGACAATCCAGCCTTCCGGATTTTCCGTGGCAGTCACCAGGCAGAAACGGACCCCTTTTGGGCCGTTCCATTGAACAATTTTTCTGTCTTTTTTTGATCAAGAAAAGAATATGGATGCCCGAACCGGTTCGCCATAGCCATGTTCATGGCTATCTGATAGCACGGACTGTCGGAATCCATGACGACGTAACGCCCCGTTTTGGCATATGGTGTCCGGTCGTGATTGGAAAAAGTTTTCATTTCCCTCACAATGCGTTCGGGAGGACGGTAGGCGTAGAAACCTTGCGCAAACTCCTTTTTGTTGGATTCGCCTCCGGAATCATATTTGGGGTAAACGGAATAACTTATATAGAAAGAAGATTCTGGAGTCAGGCAACGGGTGGAAAACAATTGTCCCTCCTTGGCCGTATGCGCCTTTTTTTCAACCCACGGAACGGGGTTTTCTGTAGGCGAAGCTTCGCAGATGGAAACGCTCAATGCTAAAATCAATGGAACGACGGATTTCATGGATGGGAAAGGGTGGTTAGTTAAAGTCTTTCCCGTCTTCTTGGCGTTAACGAGAAATGGATGGAACAAACGAACATCCATACCGCTTAATGAATTATTCTTCCCTCTACATTTTCCTCTTCCGGAATGCAAATTTAAACGGAAACAAGGAAAATGATTTTCCTTGTTTCACCCTGTTGTCGTCAAGGGCAGGTTGAACGTGCTGGCCATTGGTGACTGCGGCATCTATCCAGAAAAACGGAGCCTTATTGCAGTTTCTCTCTCCGCATGATCTCGGAGAGCACCAGGTAAAGGTCCGTCTTGTTGACGACGCCCAGAAGATGGTCGTTGTCCGGATTCACCAGGGCCAGGGATTCTCCGCAATGGGGGCGGGAGAAAATGCCCAGGGCTTCCGGCAGGTGCATGTCCGCGGGGAGGGTGGGCATGTCGTTGCGCAGCACGTCCATCGCAAGAACGGCCTGGGCCAGCTCCTTGTTGCGGGCGAAGGCCGCCACGTCTTCCGCTTCCACGCTGCCCAGGTATTTTCCGGCGGGGGAGGTGACGAAGATGGGATGCGCGGGATTCTTGATGAGCATGGCGGCGATAGTTCCGAATTTGTCCAGCGGATGCACCACGGGCGGATCTTTGCGCGCCACGTCCTGAAGCTGTACTTGGGCGAGCGGCTTGTCAAAGGTGCTCCTGGGGCCGAAGGCCAGGGAGTCATGGTACATGGACTGGGCCTTGGTCAGCCGCGCCGTACCGTAGGAAACCAGAACGCCGATGATGAGGGGGAACATCATCTGGCCGGCCATCGTGAATTCCACCACCAGCACCAGGGACGTGATAGGGGCGTTGGCCGCCGTGGTGAAGAAGGCGGCCATGCCCACCAGGGAATAGGCAATGGCGTGTTCCCCCGGCACGCCCATTTGCGTGAGCGCCGCGCTGAACAGGAAGCCGAAGACGCTGCCGATGGTCAGGCTGGGCGTCAGGGCCCCCCCCACGGTACCGACGCCGAAGACGATGGCAACGGTGCAGATTTTCAGGGCCAGCAGGATGGACGCCTTTGTCGTGTCGAACTCGTAGTGGATCAGAGCCGTGATGATGTTCTTCCCGTTGCCTACGATTTCCGGGTAGAAGATGGCGATGACGCCTACCAGCATGCCGGCGGCCATCAGGCGCACGGGCAGCCAGTGCCTTTTGCCGTTCAGGTATTGGCGGGATTTCTTCAGGACCAGCAGCCAGAGGCTGGCCAGCAGGGAGGCCAGGCACCCCAGCAGGACGCACCAGAGCACGTGCTGGTTGCCTGTCAGGGAGACTTCCTGCTGGAGCTGGTAGATGGGGGCCGGTTCATGGAAAAGCCCCATCGTGAAGTAACCCGCACAACTGGCGACCAGGAGGGGGGCCAGGAAGTCAATGGTCAGCGCTCCCAGAACAATCTCGCTGACGAACAGGCCGCCGGCCAGCGGCGTGTGGAAGGCGGCGGACATCCCGGAGGCGGCGGCGCAGGCCACCACCAGCCTCAGGCGCGGTGCGGAAAGGTGAAAGAAGCGGCCCAGGGCGGATCCCACCACGGCGGCGGACTGCACCAGCGGGCCTTCACGGCCTATGGAGGCCCCGGAACCGATGGAAAAGACGGCGGAAAGAGAGCGCAGAAGGCTGGGTTTGGGCGGCACGTAGCCATTGCCCAAGGCCACGGCTTCCATGTATTCCGTGGCTTTGGCCGGTACAAAGCGCTGCGTGAACAGGAGGGTCAGGCCGGCCAGCAGGCCACCCGCCGCAGGAACGAAAATACACCAGGCCCAGTCCTGGGAAGCCATTTCCTGGAAAGCCTGTATTTGCCTGTAACCGTGGCGGCCCGTCAGCAGGTCCTGCACCAGTTCCACACCCATTTCGAAAAGAAGGGCGGTCAGGGCGCCCAGGGCGCCGACAAGGGCCGCCCAGATGAAGATGACCTGCTTGTCTCCCAGCTTGATTTTCTCCCGCAGGTTCAGCGCCATACGGAGCCAGGACCAAGACATATGCGTCTTGCCTGCGGTCTGGTCTTCCTCGTTCGTCATTGCAGGGCTTGTTGAAGGGATGACAGCAGGGTGGCTTCATCTCCCGTCCATTCCCCCCTGGGGCCCAGCGGGGCGTTTTTATGCCAGCGCAGCAGCTTCTGCATGGTGGTCAGGTAACCGGTGACCATGACAGTAGGGACGCCCAGCATGACAATCAGGTGGGCCGTCTGGGCGCCGTCCGGCCAGCGGATGCCTTCCGGGCTGATACCTACGGAGACATACATGGAATCCAGAGCCGTAGTGCGGCCGTGCGGCACCGCCAGCCCGTGGTCCAGATAGGTGGTTTGCGTTTCTTCACGCAGGAGCACGGCATTCTTGATATGCCTGGACTGTCTTTCATCAAGGACTTCCGCCATGGAATCCACCAGGGTTTCCAGAGCCTGTTCCTGTGTTGTGTCGGGCTGGAGTGTGCGTACGTGAATTTGAAGATTGTTTGCCACCGGGTCTGCTAAAGGCTTTTGGCTTTTCATTCTAGGAGGGGAACCATGATTATCAAGGAAATTCTGGCCTGCGGACGGGGAAGGAAGGCGTCTGGTGTCCTGGCACGGGAAAAACGCGCCGCGCCCGGCGGGTTCCGGGAGGCTTTTGGGGCGGTTTCGTCATGAAACGGCGTGTTTTGGGCTTTCTCTTCTCCGGAAATGAAGCTACCCTGCCGCCGTATGCAGGATTCGGAGGTAATCAAACTCGTCAAGCCCGTGCCGTCCGACAAACTGGCCATCCAGGTGCTGGTGATGTGGTATAATGCGGTGCGCCCCAAATGGAAAAAGCCGCTGGATCTGACGATTACCGGCTTTTTTGTGCTGATGACCCTGTATTCCTTTTCCCTGCGTCCGCTGCCTCCGTTCGCGTGGTTTTCCCTGGCCGGGGCCCTGGCGGCGATCATTCTGTCCTGGTTTTACGTCCCCTTTCTGGCGAAGGCCGCACTGACCGCCAACAAGAAGGTGCCGCTGTATTATCAGGAAAAAGACTACGTTTTCCATGAAGACTACCTGACTTTTTCCAGTGAAGGCGTGGACCCCCTGAACATTCCCTATGACCGCTTTACGACGCTTTGCAGGACGCGCCAGGCTCTTCTCTTCCTGTTCGGCAAAAAACTCGTGCTGTGGCTCCCTCTGCACATCATGAGCGCGGAGGAAATGGAAAGCATCATGAACCGGTTCCACAATCACGGGGTGGAGGTGAAGGAACTTTACTGATGAGGAGGCGCTGGCCGGATGCCGGAGTTGCGGAAAAGGGTAAAGTGCAGCATCTGAAAAATCGCATTTTCCGGGCTTTTTGATTGAGCGGAGGTGCAAAACGGGTAGGGTAGGCCCATGTCACGTTACAATGGAGAACAGGTACTGGTGGTTCCCCGCGCCGTCTTTGAGGAAGCCGGTTATTTCCAGGGACACCGCGAGGGCGGGGAACATTATCTGGACGCGTTCATGAAGCCTGGAATAGCCTCCTTCATGGACCGGGAAGCTGCGGAGAACGATCCGTCCCACAAGCAGATCATCGCCTATGCCATCTTCTGCCACCAGGGCCGCATCCTGCACTACACCCGCGGCGGTTCGGGGGGAGAAGCCCGTCTTCATGACAAGGGTTCCATCGGCATAGGCGGCCATATCAATCCGGTGGACCGCCAGTCCGGCCATGACAACGTTTCCACCTATCTGGCCGGTGTGGAGCGTGAAATCCGCGAGGAGCTCGTCATTGACGGCGGCTGCACCCAGCGCGTACTCGGCGTGATCAACGACGATTCCAATGAAGTGGGCGCCGTGCACCTGGGCATCGTCCATTTGTTCGAACTGGATACGGACCGGGTGCGCGCCAATGAATCCGCCCTGGACAATCTGCGCTTTGTAACTCCGGAAGAATTGTCCGGAGATATGTTTAATAAGCTGGAAACCTGGTCCCGGCTTGCCCTGGAGTTGTTCAGGAAAAGGCGTTCCTGATTTTACTGTTTTGCGGGGCAATGCTTCTACCGCATTGTTCCGGACAGGCTATTCCGGGGTTGCGTTGCCGGAAAAGCGGCTCCTTACCTGGTTTCAGCCGCGGCGGCGACGGCCGAGCAGGAGCCCCAATCCCAGCAGTCCGAGCGAGGCTGAGGCCGGTTCCGGAACGGCACTCAGAGCGTATTCCTTCATCTGGTCTTCTGTCAGGGCTCCCATATACAGGTCAAAGTTGTTCAGGGTATATTCCCCGGTGATCCCGTTCGGGACGCTCCAGGTATTGCCGGAACCGTCCTTGGCGGAGAAGTTGAGCTGGGTCATGGTGACGCTGCCGAACCTGACGCCGGTGCCGTTCAAAGATGCAAGAGTGGTCAGTGAAGACGTGTCATTGCCCAGCATGGCGGAAATGGTGACATTTCCATTACTGTAAGTGTAAAACAGGGTAAGGGGCTGTTCTGCGGAATAGCCGGACAGGGTATTCGTTTTCCAGGGGGAAGCGGCAGCGGTGCCTCCGTTGTAGTTAAAGCCTCCCACGCACAGGGTAAGGTCTCCGGAATCCGTCAACTGAAAGCCCATTCCTTCCAGGTTCTTGTAGTTGGAGGTGGTGTTATAGGTGAACAGTAGGCCCACATCCGTTCCGGAGGTGGCTTCCAGACCGGAAATGGTGAATGCCATGGTCCATGAAGTGGTTCCGCTCACCGGAACGGTGGTGGGAGAAGAGACATTCAGAGTATCTCCGTTGCTTCCGTCGTAGATGGTATAATCCTTTGAATAAGCCGGATTCAGATCATTGATGGAAGCGCCGCAGCACAGGCTGCTTCCCAGAATGGCGGCCAGGAGGGACAGGTATTTGGTCTTCATATTGATTGCTCTAGCAGATTGGAAAAATGCTCCCGGGCAGGAGAACATCCGTTTTTTATCGGATTCTTAATCCGCCAACAATTAAAAATATTAACGGTGAATGAATTATTTATCATAAAACATTGATTCCCATGGAAGTTTTACATATCTGGTCTTTTTTTAAATTCATTCCCCTATGATTCTCTAGTCTTTATCACTGTTTACTGAAGCGGATGTTACAGGCGGATTAAGAATTCGCCGCGGCATTGAAAATTCGCTGTAAGATCAGGAACTGTATTGGGTTGTGCATAATTATGGAATATAAAAACCATGGATAATTAATTCCTGAAAAACAAGATGGAGAATTTATCAGTATGTTAAATGTCCATGAATTAACCTTAAATCAATTTTGGAATGGAGCCCTTATACCCGGAAACCGTGCCGGGAGGGGGAAAAAAGAAGGAGATAAAGAAAGAATCCATACCGCCCGGCATCATGCGGCGGAAATGGCAGGGGATAATTCATTGAGTTCTTGTCCCGGAATTATAAAGCGCCTTTAGCGGAAAGGAGGGGAAAGGGGCCGTTCTGACCGGCAGGACCGGAAAGAAAGGGAAAATTCGTTTCTCCACATTACCGGAAAGAAAAATCCCCGGCAAGTTGTACTTGCCGGGGGATGAAAGAACAGTCAAAGAATCTCCCATTTTAAGGGACAGGCTTTTTTATCGCCTGGAAGGGCCGTCCATGATAGCCTTGTGGCTCATGTTCCAGCCGCCGCCCAGTGCCGTGTACAGGGATACCAGTGTGCTGGCGTGCTGATAATAGTACTGGGAGAGCTGGATCTGCGCCGGATACAGGTTCTGCTGGGCGTACAGCACTTCAATGTAGTTGGAAAGGCCAGTGCGGTAGCGTTCAAAGGAAAGCTTTACGGCCGTCTGGTAGGCTTCCACGGCTTCAGACTGGATGGTCGTAATGTCGCGGAGCTTGGTGCGCTGGATCAGTGTGCTGGAGACTTCAGACAGGGCGTTGAGCACGGTTTGTTCGTAGTCGTTCTTGGCCGCCAGGAATTCCGCCTTGGCCGCCTTTTCAGAGGCTGTGAGCCTGCCCGCCTGGAAGAGAGGTCCCGTCAGGTTGGCCCCAATGCCCCAGCCGCTACGGCGTCCCTGCACATGGCGCAAGTCACTTGAGGCGATGCCTCCGGCTGCCGTCAGGGAGATGGTCGGGAAGTAGTCGGCAATGGCCGCGCCTACGTCGGCATTGGCGGCGCGCAACTGGTATTCGCTCTGGCGCACGTCGGGCCTTCTGGAAAGGATATAGGCCGGGATGCCGGCGGGAACCTTGATATTGTAGGAAATATCGCGGAGGCTTCCGGAACGGCGGATATGGCCGGGAGCGCGTCCCGCCAGGGCGGAGACAGCGTTTTCCAGATTGGCTATTTGCGCTTCAATAGCGGGAATCTGTGCCTGGGAGGAGGCCAAGGCAGCCTTGGCGGAAGATACTTGGAGCTTGTCGCCTACCTCGCCTTCCAGCTGTTCGTCAAACAGGCGGAGGCATTCGGAATAGGATTCCACGGATTTCTGCACAATGGCAAGCTGTTCGTCCAGTTGGAGGAGCTGGAGATAGGAGTCAGCCACCTGGCGGAGCAGGGAGAGCATCAGGGCGCGCTGGCCTTCTTCGGAAGCCAGGTAATCCGCACGCGCCGCTTCCGTCAGACGGCGGGTCTTGCCCCAGATATCCAGTTCCCAGGAGATGCCGCCGTCAATCATGCCGGGCGTCAGCGTGGTGCCTGTGGTCTGCACGATGTTGCCGCTGGTGTAGTTGGCCCCCTTGCTGAGGCTGCCGGCATAGTCCGCCCACGGGAAGAGAGGGGCTTCCGTCACGGTAATGTACTGGCGTGCCTTTTCCACGCGCGCCATGGCCGCTTTCAGGTCGCGGTTATTGTTGTAGGTGTCCGTCAGGAGGTCTTGAAGGTCCTTGTTCTTGAATACTTTCCACCAGGGGAGGTCTGCGATGGATTCCGTGGATGCTCCGGCGCCCCTGAATGCAGCGGGCATGGGCATGTCCACGGGCTTGAAGTCGGGGCCCATCATGCATGAGGAAGCCGTCACGACAGTCCCGAGCAGAATGAGGCGTGTGATATATTGATTCGGTCGCATATGCGTATGTGTGTTTTAAATGTGGTCAGGGGCGTTGTCAGCCTTTCAGTGATTCATGGGCTTCATGAAAGAGGTGCTTGCGGGCGATGATTTCATCCGGATCGTCCGTTTCCACAGTCTTCCGGGCGATGCGCACGCGGAAGAGCTTCATGATGAAGTAGAAGGAACTCGGAATGAGGAAGATGCCCACGACTGTCGCCATCGTCATCCCGGCGATCACCACGATCCCGATGATGTTGCGGGAGTAGGCTCCGGAACCGGAGGCGATGGCCAGCGGTACGCAGCCCAGGATGAAGGCGAAGGAGGTCATCAGGATGGGACGCAGGCGGATTCTGGCCGCGGAAAGCGTGGCTTCCATCAGCGTCTTGCCGCGCTCCATCTCAATGACCGCGAATTCCACGATCAGAATGGCGTTCTTGGCCGCCAGCCCGATGAGCATCACCAGGCCGATCTGTGCGTACAGGTTCAGTTCATAGCCGAACCAGTACAGGCCGAGAAAGGCGCCCAGGGCCGCAATCGGCACCGTCATGAAAATACTGAGCGGAAGGGCCCAACGTTCATACAGGGCCGCCAGGATCAGGAACACGAAGATGGAGGAGAGCATGAAAATCTGCACGATGTTGATGCCGTTCTGGATTTTCTGTTCCTGATAGCTCATGTCCGCGTAACTGTAGCCCATGTCTGTGGGCATGCAGGCCTCGAACGTTTTTTGCAGGGCCTCCATGGCCTGGGAGTTGGAGAAGCCCATGGCCGGAGTGACCATGAGTTTGGATGAGTTGTACAGATTCTGGCGCAGCAGGAATTCCGGCCCCTTGGTGTCCGTGATCTTGACGAGCGTGGAGAGGGGTACGGAACTGCCCGTGTCGTTCTTCACGTAGAAGTTCTTGAGCATGTCCGTTCCGTTCCGGTCGTCGCCCTGGGCCTGGATGTACACCTGCCATTGCTGGCCGTACAGCGTGATGTAGTTGATGAACAGGGAGCCCATGTACGCCTGGAGCAGGTTGTTGGCCTCGCTGATGCTGACGCCCAGCGTGGCGCATTTTTCCTCGTCCAGCCGCACGTCCTTTTGATCCACGGCAAAGGACATGACGCTGCGCACGCTGCCGTTATGGAGAGGATCAAAAATCGGAAGCTTGCTGGCCTCCTTCACGAAGATGTCCGTCTGTTCGGCCAGGTATTCCGTTCCCTTGCCGTCGCGGTCTTCCAGCATGAAGGTGACGCCGTTAGCGGAACCCACCCCCGCAATGGCCGGAGGCTGGAAGCACATGGTGACGCCTTCGGAAACCTTGGTGCTCAATAGTCTGTTCAGCTCGGCGGTAATCGCCTTGGCGCTTTGGTCCGGATTGGGGCGTTCCTCCCAGGGCTTCAGCATCACAAAGAAGAAGGCGTTGTTCGTGCTCTGCACTCCGGTAAGAAGGCTGAACCCGGAAATGGCGATCACATCCTTGACGTTCGGATTCTGCCGGATCAGTTCGCTGACCTTGTCCGCGGCGGCGGTCGTGAGCTGGAGGGAGCGCGCTTCCGGCATGATCAGGGCGGAGAACAGGTAGCCCTGGTCTTCGTCCGGCAGGAAGCCGTTCGGAATGTGCTTGGCTACGGGGATGATGGCGTACGCGATCAGGGCCAGCAGAGGAATGGAAATGATGAGCTTCCTGGTCAGGAAGTGGCATATCTTCGTGTAGCCGCTGGCGGTGGCGTCATAGCCCCGGTTGAAGACGCGGTAGAAGAATTTCAGGGGGCCGCCCTTGTTCGGGTCCTTGGGCTTGAGCAGGATGGCGGACAGGGCCGGCGAGAGCGTCAGCGCGTTGAACGCGGAAATCAGCATGGAAATGGCAATGGTCACGGCGAACTGCTGGAACAGCGTACCCGTGATGCCGGGAAGGAGCAGGGACGGCAGGAACACCGCCGCCAGTACGAGGGCAATGGCGATGACCGGGCCGGACACTTCCTCCATGGCGGCGAAAGCCGCCTGGCGCGGCGTCAGGCCGCGCTCCATGTGGGATTCCACGGCTTCCACCACCACGATGGCGTCGTCCACCACCAGGCCGATGGCCAGCACCATGCCCATCAGGCAGATGGTGTTCAGCGTGAAGCCCAGCAACGGGAACAGCGCGAAGGTGGCGATGATGGAGACCGGTACGGCGATGGCGGGAATCAGGGTGGCGCGCCAGCCCTGCAGGAAGACGAATACCACCAGCACCACGAGGAGGAGGGCTTCCACCAGCGTGTGTTCGATTTCCACAATGGAGGCGCGCACGGCCAGCGTGGTGTCCAGCGTCATGTTGTATTCCATGCCGGGCGGGAAGCTGCGGGAACGTTCTTCAAAAAGCTTTTTCAGGGCGTCCACCGTATTGATGGCGTTGGAGCCGGGGGCCGCATACACGGCGATGGCGCCGGAGTCCTTCCCGTTGTACTTGCTGGATACGTTGTAGGTCTGGGAGCCCAGTTCCACCTTGGCGATATCCTTTAGGTAGAGCAGCTTGTTTCCGTTGGCACGGATGATGATGTCGCCGAATTCCTCAGCGGTCTTCAGGCGTCCCTTGGTCTGGATGCTGTACGTGAATTCCGTTCCGGGAGGCGCCGGTTCCGCGCCGATCTGGCCGGCGGGAATCACGGTATTCTGTTCACGAATGGCGGCCTGAACTTCTCCCACGGAGATGTTTTGGGCAGCCATCTTGGTGGTGTCCAGCCAGATGCGCATGGCATAGCGGCCCGCGCCGAACACCTGCACGTCGCCCACGCCAGGGACGCGTTTGACGGGATCCACCAGGCTCACGTAGGCGTAATTACTCAGGAAAATGGCGTTCAGGCTGTTGTCCGGGGAGTACAGGTTGAGCACGGCCAGCGGGCTGCCCGTGGACTGGGTGATGGTGATGCCCATCTGGGCCACTTCCGACGGAAGCTGGGCGGTGGCCTGGCCGTAGCGCATGTAGGCCAGCGTCTGGTCCATGTTCGGGTCTGTTCCTACTTCAAAGACGATGCTCAGGGAGCAGATGCCGTTGTTGGCGTTCGTGGAAGTCATGTAATCCATGCCCACCACGCCGGAAATGGACTGTTCCAGCGGGGAGGCTACGGAGTTGGCCACCGTTTCCGCATTGGCGCCCGGATAGGTCGCCTGCATCTTGATGGTGGGCGGGACGATGTTCGGGTACTGCTCAATGGGGAGCCCCAGCAGTGCCAGGCCGCCGAGCAGGATCATCACGATCGAAATGACGATGGCGATGGTCGGGTGTTTGATGAAAAAGCTGGACATGGTGTTAGATCATGGAATTGCGCGGAAGAGCGGCGGGGAATGCGGCTTCTCGGGAAAGAATGTTATTTGGAGGCCGGCTGGGCGTTGTCGTGGTGCATGCCTTCCGGAGTTTTGGCCTTTTCAAAGGACTGGGCGCCTACGGAGGGCATGACGGGCTGGGAGACGACATGCTTGTAGGGAGTCGGGTTGACAGGGGCTTGTCCCTGCAATCTGGCGGCCTGCTGAATGCCTTCCACCACAATGGGGCTGTCCTTCGTGAACGTGGAATTGGGCATCGGAATAATGTCGATCACCTGCATGCCGTCAACGACGGGTCCGGTTTGCACCACCTGCATGTGGGGAATGTTCTTGTCGTCCAGATAGACGATGAATTTGGCGCTCTGGTTGGACAGGATGGAGCGTGGCGGAACCAGCGTGGCGTTTTTCAGGATTTTCACAGTGGCCTGGATGCGGACGAACATGCCGGGGCGCAGGATCAGATTCGGGTTGGGAATGTGGCCGACGACATTGATAGTGGCCGTCTGGGTGTCCACGTTGCGGTCGGCCGCCACGGAGTAGCCTTGCTGGGGGTAAAGGGTGCCGTTGGGAAGGATGACGTTGAACTTGAATCCCTTTTTGCCGTTTGAACTTTCATCCAGGGAGCTGAGGTCCAGAAAATCCTTATCGCTGGGGTTGAAGTCCACGCGGATGGGATCAATGGCGGAAATCGTGGTCAGAGGCGTGGGGCTGGAGGGAGTGAGCAGGTTGCCGATGGAGGGAGTCGCCAGGCCGGCCAGGCCGGAAATGGGGGCGGTGATTGTCGTGAACTTGAGATTGATCTTCGCCTGGTCCACCTGCGCCTTGGCCGTAGCGATGGCGGCTTGCGTTTCCTGAACCTGTTGCAGGGCGTCGTCCAGCTGCTTGCGGCTGACGGACCCGGACTTGACCAGCGGGGTATAGCGTTCTACGTCCAGCTGGTATTTCTTCAGTGTGGCTTCGTATTGTTCCAGGCGTCCCTGGGCCTGTTCCAGCGTTGCCTGGAAGGGGCGCGGGTCAATCTGGAAAAGCGTCTGGCCCTTCTTGACATAGGCGCCGTCCTTGTAGTCCTTGGAAAGCAGGTAGCCCGTCACCTGGGAGCGGATTTCCGCGTCTTCCGTGCCGCGCAGGTTGCCTATCCATATCGCCTTGATCGGCACGTCTTCGGTCACCAGCTTGGTTACCTGCACGTCAGGAACGAGAGCCTGCGGTTGGCCGGCTCCGGCATCCTTTTTTTCACAGGAACTTAAAATTATCACCGGAGAGCACAGGAGAATGGTGGTGGCGGCAATCGTCAAAGGCTTGTTGTACATAAATGAACGCGGTTGTTTACAAACTGGATTGCCGAAAAGTGCGGCAAGTCGCGTGAATTTTGCTTTTTTTTCACCAAAAGTCAACGCAAAGATATGTCCTCTTTCATGTGAAATATGCGTAATATTATCATAGTGAATGGATAAAATAATTGAACAAATGTATAATATGTTATTCCTTGTCGTGATGATGACAGGGAGAACCGCGAATGGCGATTTTCCGCTGGCATTCAGGAGGTCAGCCGTCTTTTGCGGAGCATGGCGTCCATGTTCGGCTTTCTCCCCATGAAATCGGTGAACTGCTGCATAGGTGGGACCGTGAATCCCTTTTCCAGGATGGCTTTCCGGAATTTTCCGGCGGTTTCTCTGTTCAGCAGCCCAGAATGTTCGAAAGCCTCGAAAATGTCCTTGTCCAGAACCTCCGCCCAGCGGTAGGAGAAGTAAAAAGAGGCATAGCCGGAAGAAGAGGCGAACAAATGGCGCGCCGTCCTCAGCCTTCCGGCCTGCCTGCAATCCTTGAAATATTCCAGGTCTCCCGCCACGATGGAATCCACATCATCCAGGGAACACGCCGCAAACCGTTCCGGATCCATGTGAACGGCCAGGTCCGTTTTCGCATACAGAAGTTGTGAAACCAGCGTAACAGCGGGCGTGTTGCCGCGGGATTCCTCCAGGGACCGCAGCATGTCTTCCGGGATGGGCTGTCCCGTTTTTTCATGCCGGGCAAAACTTCTCAAAATATCAGGATGGGAACACCAGTTTTCCATGAACTGGGAGGGGACTTCCACGAAATCCCGCGGAACGCTGGTGCCGGCCAGGGAAGGGATGGAAACTCGCGAAAACATCAGATGCAGCAAATGGCCGAATTCATGAAAAAGAATCCTGACCTCCCTGTGAGAAAGAAGAACTGGCTCCCCATCCGCGGGTTTTTGTACATTCAGGCAGATCATTCCCAGGCGCGGTTTGCCGGGCTTGCCGCCCGCAGGCGGGGCGCCTGCATCCAGCGGTGACATCCACGCTCCGGCCCGCTTGTTGCTGCGGGCGAAAATATCCAGGTAAAAATACCCCAGCCGTTCTTCCTTGCCGTCGTCAATGGCAAAAAAGCGGACGTCCGGATTCCAGACCTCCGCCTCTCCGCCTTTTTCCGGTCCGGAAATGCCGGTCAATGGTTTCCGGACAGGGAGTTCCGTTACGCGGATGCCGTACAATTGTTCCGCCACGCCAAAGAGTCCGGCCATGACGCGGGGAAGGGGGAAATAATGCCGCAGTTCTTCCCGGTCCAGGCGGAAGCGCTCTTCCGCCTGGAGGTTGGCGTAATAAACCGTGTCCCAGGGGTGCAGGCTGACCTCTTTATTCTCCGTAAGCCGTGCCTTGACCTGGCGCAGAGACTCCATTTCCCTGAAAAACGGCTCCTTCACCCTGTCCAGAAGTCCGTTGACGAACCGCATGGCCTCTTTTCCGTTTCCGGCCATGCTCTGTTGCAGCGCATAATCGGAATACGTCCTGTAGCCGCACAACTGCGCTTTCTCGCTGCGCAGGGAAAGCATTTGCCTGACGACCGGTTCCGTGTCGTAGCTGTCCGTAGCCAGGGTTTGAAGATGTTCCCACAAATCCTTGCGGATTTTTTCACTCCGCACCTTCTCCATCACCCGTCCGGCAGCGGCGGAATTCAGGGTGAACGTCCAGCCGGGGCCGGTTTCTCCGGGATGGCGGGAGCGGAATTCCTGCGCCGCCTGCCGCAGCGTTGTCCGGCTCAGGCCGTCCAGGGCGTCGGCGTCGTGTACCGTCCAGCTCCAGTTCTTCCGGGCGTCCATGTACAGATTGTTGAAACGCTGGGCACACAGGGCCAGCTCCCTGTCAATGACTTCCAGCCTGGCGCGCTTTCCGGGCGGCAGGTCCGCCCCGTTATCCCGGAAGCTCTGCATGCACAGTTCCATGTAACGTTTTCTTTCAGGGTCCGCAACCACATCGCCCAGCCGGACATGGGCGGTTTTCAGGGTATTCCACAGGGACTGGTTTTTGGTGAGGGAAGAATGGAACGCGACTGCGAGCGGGGTGGCCTCATCCATGGCCTTCCGGATGGAATCGCTGTCGCACAGGCTTTTCAGGGCATATGCCTTGGCCATCGGCTCCGTCAGGGAAACATTGACCTCTTCCAGTGCGCCGAATGTATTTTCATACGTTATTTCTTCCGGAGCTGTGCGGCAGATCCGGTCCACTGCTTCATGGGCGCGCCGTATGGCTTCCTTCACGTCCGGCTGCAGGCGGTCCGCTGCCAGGGCACTCCAGCGGATGGGGCGTGAAGTATCCAGAAAGGGGTGGGCCGAAGACGCGGCAATGCAGGGAACCAGGCCGGAAAGGATCAGTGGAAGAAAAGCACGGAACAGGCGGATGCGGAGCATGCGTTCCACTTTAATGAATGCCTTCCCTTCATTCAAGCTCCGCGCTTTTTGTGTCTGCAAACGGCGGGAGGCCGGGACTGCCCTTGAATGCTGGCCCCTTTGCATGTATGAAGAAATGCGATGCCTGCCAAAATCCATCTCTACGACACCACGCTGCGCGACGGAGCGCAAAGCGAAGACGTGAATCTGAGCGCAACGGACAAGGTCCGGATCGCCCGCCAGCTGGATTATCTGGGTATGGACTACATTGAGGGAGGCTGGCCCGGCGCCAACCCCGTGGAAACGGAATTCTTCAAGGCCATGCGGGAGGTGGAGCTCAAGAACGCCAAACTGGCCGCGTTCGGCAGCACGCACCATCCGGCGCGAACGCCGGAGACGGACCCCACCTTGAACGCCCTGATATCCTGCGGAGCGCAGGTGGCCACCATCTTCGGCAAATCGTGCCCCCGCCACGTGGAAGTGGCGCTGGGCATTTCCAGGGAGCGAAATCTGGAAATTATCGGGGACTCCGTGGCCTTCCTCAAAAAGCATTTGACGGAAGTTTTCTTTGACGCGGAACACTTTTTCGACGGATTCAAGCGGGACGCCGAATACGCCCTCAGCGTTCTTCAGGCCGCCCATGAACACGGTGCGGACTGCCTCATCTTGTGCGATACCAACGGCGGCACGATGCCGGAGGAAACAGGCTCCATCATCAGGACGGTGAAGGAACGCCTGCCCGGCGCCGTCCTGGGCATCCACGCCCACAACGACTGCGAGCTGGCCGTGGCCAACAGCCTGGCAGCCGTCATGAACGGCGCCGTGCAGGTGCAGGGCACGGTCAACGGCATCGGGGAACGCTGCGGGAACGCCAACCTGTGTTCCGTGATACCCAATCTTCAACTGAAAATGGGCGGTTTTTCCTGCCTGAGCGAGATTTCCCTGACGCGCCTCAAATCCACGGCGGCCTTTGTTTCGGAAGTGTCCAACCTGGCTCCCTTCCGGCGGCAGCCCTTTGTCGGGAACTCCGCCTTCGCCCACAAGGGCGGCGTGCACGTAAGCGCCATCATGAAAGACTCCGCCCTTTACGAGCACATGGACCCTTCCCTGGTAGGGAACGCGCAGCGCGTGCTGATGACGGAGCAGGGGGGGAAAAGCAACATTCTTTCCCTGTCCCGTACCCTGGGCTTTGAGCTGGAAAAGGGGGACCCGGTGCTGGATGTCCTTTCCGCCGCCGTGAAGAAAAACGCCGCCCTGGGGTACGACTACGTAGCCGCCCCGGCCAGTGCCGAACTGCTCTTCCTGCGCCATATGCCGGACAAGGCGCTGAAACCCTACTTCAACATCCTGCGCACCGTCGTTCTTACCTCCCGCCATGAAATGGACCCGGACATGATGGTGGAAGCCTCCCTTAAAATAGACGTGCACGGCAACGTGGAACATACCGCCGCGGGCGGCTTCGGGCCCGTGCATGCGCTGGACCGCGCCTTGCGACGCGCCCTGACGCGCTGGTACCCGGAACTGGAGCAGATGCACCTCATCGATTACAAGGTGCGCGTGCTTTCCCCCACCCGGACGAACATTCCGGATGCCGCTGAGGAAAACGGAACCGGCTCCAATGTCCGTGTTCTCATTGAATCCTCGGACGGCGTCGCTACCTGGACTACGGTGGGCGTTTCCTACAACATCATTGAGGCCAGCCTGGAAGCCCTGGCGGATGCCGTCACGTACAAGCTATACAAGACGGAGCAGGCCAGATGGCGCGCGGAATGCTGATGGACAGCCCCCCGGAAGCTGACCGCCTGACGGTCTTATATTCTCTCTGAAGCGCACGGCGGCTTCCGGCGGGGAGAGAAGGCGCGCTCCGGATAAAATTCATTTGAATTTTACTTCCTCCGGTATTGGCATATCTTCCGGCAGGTCAAATGGAAGGACTACAGGACAGTTGTAATCAAGTATACCGGGCTCCTGCTTCATGGTCAGGGGACGGCTTTCAGGTTTAAAATGAAATACCTGGACAGTACTTGGGAATTCAGTTGCATAACGATGATGTTCTACATCATACATCAATGTCCAGTTAACGGTTGAAAAAATTCCGTACCGTTTGTTTGTTCCATATTGATCCCTTCTGGTGTATTCGCCCAACAATGCGATTCCCTGGACAACCACGCATAAATAAGGGCGGCTTCCCAGGCTTGCGGGTTGTTGTTGACGGCCATGGCGGAAGATAAGTTCCTGGTTGAATGGAATGATCAGCACCGGAAGCCATCCGCGGGAACCGGGCCATTCCGGGAATGCAGATAAAGACTTCCATTCCCGCTGTACGACCGGCAGTTGATTTCTCATGACCGTCCATAAATAATCACGGCAAAGAGGCTGGTTTAACATTATCCATAATAGATGGGGAGGCATTGTATTGCGGTTGTAGGCCTCTACAAATTCCTCGCCGCAACTGCGTACAAAGCTCAATTCCCAAAGCGGGAGGCCAAGTTTCGTTCCGTTTCACATCATTCCACTAGCTGCCGGTAGCTGCAGATATGGTTGACCGCCTCCCGATTGATCTCCACCCATACCGTCTTGTTATTTAAAGACGGCATGGAGAACAAATTCACCCCGGCATGGACTTGCTGAAGAAGCGTCAACCCTAAAAGAACGCAATAAATGGAAACGGAACTATATACTTTAGTCTTGTAACTCCCCCATAATCTATTACACTACTCCTAGAAAAAGAAAGGAGTAGAACATGACGTACCGTGAATTCATTGAAAAATTCCCTGATGATGAGAGCGTGGCAAAATACCTGATTGAAAAACGGTTTGATGGGAAAATAGTTTGCCCGTTTTGCGGGAAAACAGAGAAGGTTTATCACGCTCACTATAATTGCCGCAACGCCTATTGCAACAACTGTAAGATGGAATTCTCTATTTTCAAGGGAACCATTTTTGAAGAAACAAGAATGCCTTTAAGGCATTGGCTGTATGCTATCAATATGGTTTGTTTGTCTAAAAAAGGGATTTCAGCCATGCAATTGAAAAGGGAGTTAGGTGTTTCCTATAAAACCGCTTGGAGGATGATGCACAAGATTAGAGGGGCAATGGCAAAAAGGGAGGTAGGAGAAACCTTTGAGGCGATTGTTGAGATTGATGAAACCTATGTTGGTGGAAAACCCCGGAAGAAGAATGAGCATGGGGATGATGACGACTTGCCGAAAAATCCTAGAGGAAGAGGGACGGCTAAAGTTCCTGTTATTGGAGTCAGAGAAAGGGGAACAGGAAAAGTTCATGCCGTCGTTGCCAATAGGAATGGAGAGGGAAAACGATTGACGGGCAAACAATTATTCAATGTCCTTAGTAAGGTTTGCAAACCTAATACCAAAGTCATGACTGACCAGTTCAAGGGCTACAATATTCTGAACTATCCTAACAATAAGAACCTTACCCGCATCATGATTGACCATAATGTTATGTTCAGCGCGGGAAATGGGGTTCATACTAATGGCATAGAAAGCTTTTGGGCCTTATTGAAAAGAGGGATTCATGGAATATTTCACCATGTCTCTCTTAAACACCTACAGAAATATGTGGATGAATTCTGTTTCAGGCAATGCTATAGGAACGAGAATAAGGCATTTGAGGTTTTGATGGAGTTGTGCTGGAAATGAAAAGCCGCCACCCTGCGAACAAGGTGACGGCCAGTCAATGCAAATCAAAGAATCGCCCCCTTCCCCGAAAGGAAGGAGGCCAGTTAATTCACCGCCGAAGAGGTCTAGAAGGTCCAGCTAATACCAGCTTGGATGACATGGTAAGGGTCAGTATCATGGAATTTGAGAAGTTCGTACCCTAAAATCAAATCTGTTGTATTGCCAATGGCAAAGCGGAATCCTAACGTAGCAGAGAATGTAAAATCTGCATTGAACTCAGTTGCACTAGCTCTACCTCTCTCTATTCGATAAGTAGAATCAGATTGCCAAATTTTTCTATCAATCGTTGCTGTAGCTTTCAAAGAATTGAAAGTTACGCCAATTTTGCCACCTAAGAAGAAATATGCTTTCTCTTGAACCAAAGGAAGATTCAATGTATATCCTGCCAGTAGGGGGATAGATGTTTGGTATTTGATTTTCAAGTCAACATTCGTAATGTTTTTCTCATTTAGAAAATGTTGAATTTGAGCATCGGAATATCCCCATTCACGTCCAATATCGAAGGCATTGAAATGTTTAGCATCGGAAGACATCAATCCCGCCGTCAAAGACAATTCGTGAACGATATCTCCTGTTTCAGTATATGAATTTAGGCTGAGCAAACCGCCGCCAAGATTAGGCATGTCGCTATCTCCTGCAATCCCATAGGCCCCTTTGATAGTCATTCCAAAGGTAGAATCGTATTTCTGCGTATAGGACGGAGAACTGTAAGAACTGCCTACTCTATAATAATTCCAAGGGTCAGACGCTTGGGCCGAAAAAGCACAGGACAACAGGCCTAATGCACACGTTATAAACAAGTTTCTCTTCATGGTCGTTTATGGATTGAAGTCATAATGAACACACGGTCATCAACGAAACGCTCTAATTTTGCGTCTAATTGTGAATCGCAATAATCATCATATGCGAGTTATTATCATAACAAATGCGAACAACACAAGCTCTTTCTTTCTATGAACTGGGTTCTATCAGATAATCAAGCCGCATGTTTACGAGCAATTCCAAGCCTGAACCGGACTATGTGGACACTAAAAAATTAGGCCAATGGCTCAGCGAACATTCCATTAGCCGTGCCGAAATAGCCAAGGCTCTTGGAGTCCAAACCACCGTGGTTCATAACTGGTTTGCCCGTCAAAGAATCCCTAAAAACGTGCAAGGCTCATTGCGTCATTTAATGAGTGCCGATTATCCTACGGAATTGGAATCTCAAATTGCCGTTCGAATGAAAAATTCTACCCTGAACGAGGTAGTCAAGAGGGCCGTCAAGGAAGGATTATCCGTGGAGGAATGGATTTTGAGGGCGGTGGAAGGAAATTTAAAAAAGGATAATAAGTAAGAAAGTTGCCTAAAGAAGATAATGCTAAGGAATACTTCAAGGGAAATAAGAACAATTTTGACATGATGAGTTAATCATTGGATTCAATATTAAAAAAATTCTCACACATGTTAAAGAAAATACTTAATCAGACTATTACAGGTAGTATTTGGAAATTTCTTTCAGGAAGTATAGGAGCTATTTGTACCCTTCTTTATTTTGGGAAAAATTTTTTCGAAATGCACATAATTTATTCCATTCTATTAGGAATAGGCATTTTACTTGTCTGTTTTATTATTAGATTCTTATATTTCCTTATTAAGGAAATGTCTATATTTGTGCACAATACATATGTAAATTCTATTTGGGGAGAAGCTATTGTTGATTTAAAAAACGCTTATGCTGAGATTAATTTTTTAAGAAAACAGGAAAATTTTAGTGACCATGAATTTATGTCCATAATGATTACTTTTTGTGATACACTAAAAAATATTTTTGATAGAAAGACTAAAGCTGATTGTTGTGTATCAATCAAAGTTCCTACTACTGTAGAAAATGCTTCTCTGGAAACTCTTGAACTAAGAAATTTATGTCGAGATAGTTTTCATCATAATCGTGATACCGAAAAATATGCGAAAACTAAACATTCTATTATTGGAAATACTCCGTATAGAATTATTGTTAATAAAATATTGAAACAAAATTCTAAAAACTTAGCATATGTAAATAATGATATAAATAGTTCTAAAGATTATGACAACTCAAGTAAAGAATGTTACCCTAATGGAATTTTGCCATATAGTAGCGAGCTCGTTTTTCCTATTATTCCTGCTAAAAGAGATAAAACAAAAAATTATAAAATGAATGGCTTTATTTGTATTGATTGCAATATGAAAGACAAATTTGATGAAACTAGATATGATATCCCAATGGTTGAAGGAATTGCAGATGGAATTTATGATATTATATTAAAAAGAAATCTAATAAAATAAAAATATGAGTAAAACATATTATTCACACATAGAGTTTGAAATATCAAAAAAAGACAAAAACTCTATTACTCTGAAAAGTATTATAAGAAATAAAAAACAAAATTATTTAAAATCCATAGAACAATCGAAATTGATACTGCACTATTTCGATGAAGATGAAATTGAAAAGTTACAAAAAATTGAAAAGGAAATAGTTCAAAATATTCTTCATGAAAGAAAACAAAAAAAATTTCTTAACAAAGTAAGAAAAATTTTTATTCAAAATTAGGATATTATTTTTCTTCAAAAAAGATTTCCGAACTTGAGTATATAAACCCCTAAAAAAACTCCTTCCAAAAAAAGAAGGAGTTTTTTATTCCCCTACGAAGTAGGAGAGGGGGTAACAAGACTAAAAGGGATAATTCCGTAATAAGATAAGCCCATTTCATTTGATAACCCAATTTCTCTCTACTTAAGTTGGTATAAAAAGATATGTTCCCGCAGCTTCAATATCAATCTCCACCCCACCATAAGTGAGAATGCCTTCCCGTGTCAATTCAAGTTGGATTTCGATTTTACGCTGTCCGGTTCTACCTGTCTGAAGGATAGTGCCGTTATAATGCCTTTTCGTGGTCAGGGCAGCTTCTGAGGGATGCTTTTGCGTAGTGATGAGGGCCGATCAGGGTTGAAAAGACCGGATATTCGAGTTGATGTTGAAGCAGCTACGCAAGTCCCCGCCGATGCCGTACCCCGCAAGCTTCAGAAGAGGGCACGGGGCAGTTGGCGTGTGGAATGCGGCCGCGGCGGTGGGCTACATGGATGCCGCCCCCGTTTCGGAAACATATTCGGAACCGTGGTACAGCAGTTTGCCCTCCTTGATACTGAAGTACAAATCCGCATACCAGCCGCCGGTCTGATAGCTGATGAACAGCAGCGGCCTTCCGTCTTCGCATTTGTGGAACCAGTTTTTCAGGGCGTCATAGAAAACAGTAATGCTGGAGCATCCCTGTTCGACAGTACCCCGCGTCAGGGTGCACGGCACCATCCTGCCCCGGATGTCCATGTACCATTGCTGCCGGTCCTTTTTGGCAAACAGGGACAGGGCGTGCATGTTTCCGTCCCGCTCGCAGGCAATGTCCCACTGGTGGGCGTAGGGCGGCCGTTCACCGCCTTCCAGGTCTCTTCTCGTTTCCCTGCACAGGGCGGGAGGTTGGGCTGCTTCCGTATAGACTTCCGGTTGGGAGGAGGTTACAGGCCCTGTCCATTCGGGGTTAATGGAGGAAACGATTTCGGCGGCCTGTTCGGGCGTAAATGTGCGGATGCCCTCGCGGCAAGGTACGGGCAGGGAGGAAAAGGGAGGCGGCGGTTTTTCTATTTTACTTTTCTTTAACGCGTTCTTTTCTTTCCTGCTTCCCATGGGCGGCAGGAGGCTTCCCTGTTCGGGCTCGGGTTCGGGAAGCCTGAAAAATTTCCTTTCCGGAGGCTGTCCTGCATTGGGAATGAATTTGGGCCGTAAACCGGCAGGAAGCGCCGTCAGGCTCATGGAGATGGCTATTCCCATGAGCGGAAGGATGTAGAGGGTGAAAAACAACACCCGTGATTTTTTGTACACGAGGAACCAATTGAAAAAACATACCATGAACACCAGTACCGACAGGGAAATGATCAACAGGAAAGTTTCATCAAGACGCAATGTTCTGGGAATGAGCAGGAACACGCCCCCGAAGAACAGGTACGCGAAAAGAAGATAACTGGCAATGCATTTGCTCATGCCGTATTCGCTGCCCTGGAAAAACAGGTCGAATGAGATGATCTTCAGAAACAGGCTGGAACCTCGGCTGCCTTCTTTCCTGTGCTGGTTCATGATTCTATCCTGTAACTCATTTGTTCTTTTAAGTCAATCGGGTTGGAGGCGCAAGCCCAGCCGTTTTTATGGTCAGCCGGTTTTTCCGGAAAATGAATGCGGAAGTGCGGATGGAGGAAATGGCGGTATTTTCCCCGTTTCCGCCCGGTGGGCCGCATCTGCCAGGGGGCAAATAAAACATTGACCGGACGGGAGGGAAGTTTTATTCTGAAAGCCTCATTCAACCGGAGGAAGATTACAGCCGTGGAGGACGATATTATTTGCACAGAAAAAATCATTGCGGAACGCAAGACGTTCTTTCTTGATCTCAAACAGAATGCGCGCGGCAAAGTGGTGCGTATTACGGAAAAGGTGAGTTCCAACCGGGACCGGATCATGGTTCCCGCGGAAATTCTGGATGATTTCATCGCCGCTCTCCAGGATATCCGGGAAACGCTGAAGCAGCAGGGGGAATAAATCCCCCTGTCTTTTTTCTTCTTTTTAACGCTGGCGGGGCTGTGGTTGTCCCGCTTTTTCGCGGTATCCGGATGGCTGGGAATCCGGCAGGCAAAAAGTGGCTTTGTCTGAATTAGGCGTTGTCAAAAATAAAAAAGGGAGTATTTTTGCTTCCCGGTTTTGCCGTCCCCCTATCTCTGTATTCCGGCGCATGCTGCGCTCCGGAGGCACGGGGGCGGAATGTTTATGGCAACCACTAGTATTTCAGACATATGACGACACAACAGGAATTGACTCCGGAGCTGATAAGGGCCGCGCTGACAACGGTTAAATTCCCGGGTTTCAGCCGCGACATCGTATCCTTCGGGCTAGTGAAGAAGATCGACATTGACGCTGAAAACAATGTCACGATTGATTTGGTGATTGAGAGCAAGAATGCGGATATTCCCCGTTACATTTTTGAAGGCGTCCATGGTGTGATGAAGCATCTGCCCGGCGTAAAGCATTGTGACGTCAATATTGAACACAAGGCTCCGGAAGCTAAAAAGGGAGTCAATGACGATCCCTCCACCTGGAAATCCTCCGTCCCCGGCGCCAAGCACGTGATCGCCGTTGCCTCCGGCAAGGGCGGGGTGGGCAAATCCACCGTTTCCGCCAATCTGGCGGTGGCCCTGAGCAAGCTGGGCTATTCCGTGGGCCTGGTGGACCTGGATATTTACGGTCCCTCCATGTCCCTGATGTTCGGCACCAAGGAACGGCCCGGAGCCAATGAGAATGACGAATTTCTCCCGGTCACGGCCCATGGCGTGAAGCTGCTTTCCATGGGGCTGCTGATCAACGAATCGGACCCCGTTGCGGTGCGCGGCCCCCTGGCGACGCGCTACGTTCAGCAATTCCTGCGCAACGTGGCTTGGGGGGACGTGGATTTCCTGATTCTGGACCTGCCGCCCGGCACCGGAGACATTCAGCTCACGATTGTCCAGACGGCTGAACTGGATGGCGTAGTGGTGGTCACCACCCCGCAGGAGGTCGCGTTGATTGACGCCCGCAAGGCCATCGGCCTCTTTGAACGGGTGGAAACCCCCATTCTGGGCGTGATTGAAAACATGAGCTATTTCCAGTGCCCCTCCGACGGCAAGATTTACCACATCTTCGGAGAAGGCGGCGGCGAGCGGGAAGCGGCCAAGCTGGGCGTGCCCCTCCTCGGCAAGATTCCGTTGGATATCGCCACCCGCTCTGGCGGGGACGAAGGACGCCCCGTGGCTCTGGAAGACCCTGAAAAGAACCCGGTTTCCGCCGCGTTCCGCCAGGTAGCTGAACAATGCGCCCGCGTGGTGCTTGACCGCTGAATGTCCGGACGGGGCAGGAGGCCCCGGTCCGGTTGATACCCTTAACCTTGAAGCCGGGTTGGAGCCTGCCGCTCCGGTCCGGCTTGTTTGCCGGCATGTTCCGGCTCCCTGAAGGAGGAATGCATGGAAGGAAAGAAAGAAATGAATAAGACGTGGAATTTGAAGGAGATGAAAAAACTGATACCGCTGGCCCTCCCGGTGCTGGTGGTCAACCTCTCCATTGTGGGCATGGGAGCGGTGGACGCCATTGTGGCCGGGCGCGCCGGCGTGACGGACATGGCCGCCGTGGCGCTGGGGTCTTCCGTGTACCTGCCTGTGGCGCTGTTTGCCTGCGGCGTACTGATGATCATCGGCCCCGTGATTGCCAACATGCGGGGGAAAAGCCATGAAAGCCGCGTAGGTTACATGACCAACCACGGCCTGTGGCTGGCGCTGATGCTCAGCCTGGTTTCCATGCCGGTCATTTATGTGCTGAGAAACGTGTTCGGCTGGATTTCCGATGACGTCGCCATGTGCCAGATGGCTTCCGCCTACATGTTCGCCATCATGTGGGGACTGCCCGCCAACCTGGGATTCGTGGCCCTCAAGAGCCTGAACGAGGGGTCCAACATGACCCGGCCAGCCATGTACGTGGGGCTGTGCGGGCTGCTGCTCAACATTCCGCTGAACTACATCTTCGTCTTCGGCCTGTACGGTTTTCCGCGCATGGGCGGAGCGGGGTGCGGCGCGGCCACGGCAGTCATCTTCTACATTGAATTCCTGCTGATGTTCCTGCTGGTCTATCTGAATCCCAAGCACAGGCCGTACCGCAGGCACATCGTTTCCTGGCGGCGCCCCACGCCTTCCGTCATCACTCACCTCATGCGGCTCGGCGTGCCGATAGGCGTTTCCCAGTTGTGTGAGGTGATGCTCTTCTGCGCGGCCGCGCTGGTGCTGGCCCCGCTGGGAGAAACGCAGGTGGCCAGCCACCAGATTGCCGGGAATGTGGGCGGCCTGGTCTTCATGCTTCCGCTCTCAGTAGGGCTGGCGGCCTCCATCCGCGTGGCGTACCACCACGGCAGGAAGGATCTGGCGGGCACCAAATCCGCCGTTCTGTCCTCCTATGTGCTGGTGCTCACGATCTGCCTGTGCACCTTTGGCGGCATCACCCTGTTCCGGGAGCAGATTGTGCACTTGTACAATGATTCGGAGATGATTGTCAGCACGGCTTCCGTCCTGCTGATTCTGGCGGCGGCCTACCAGCTTCCGGACTGCCTGCAGGTGCTCTCCGTCGGGGTGCTGAGAGGCTTCCGGGACACCGCTTCCATCACCGTCATCACCTTCTTTTCCTACTGGATCGTCGGGTTCCCGGTGTGCTATATCCTGGCCCGTACCAACTGGATTGTTCCGGCCATGGGCGCGCGCGGCATCTGGATAGGGTTCATCATCGGCTTGTCCGTGGCGGCTGTGCTCCTGCTCTGGCGGGTAAGGCGCACCACCAGGCGGGAGTTCGCCCGCATGCGCTTAAGCGGAGAATGACTTTTTCTCCGGAACGGAAATAATTCACCTTTCCCGTTCCGGAGTGGGTTGAGTCGTCCGGAGACCTTTCAGGATATCGACTGCTTCACGGGCATTCATGATGTCCTTGAATTGGAAGCCTCTTTTCTTTCCGTATTTCAGCATGATGTCTCCGGAGCCGTTTTTGCGCAGACGGTGCCGGATCCCCTTGATTTTGTGAACGGAATAGGTCCGGATGCTGTGGTCGATGATCGTCATCAGGCGGTGTTCCGTCAGCACGTAAAGGGTATTGCGGCGGCGTTTCCGTTCCTTCCATGGAGCCGCAAATGCATTCAGGGGATAATAGATGGCTCCAAGGACGATACAAATCCATCCCGGAATAAAAAAGTAAAAAACGGGAGTGAACCTGCCGTCCGCCGGAAAACTGGTTACACGTTGCCAGCCCCCCAGAGTAAGCGCCAGTGGCAAGATAAACAGGAAGATTCCGTACAGGAATTGCCTTGTGCCCACGAAAGTCCAGCACCGTTCCATGGGATGGCTTTTCCACAGCACCTGTTCTCCGGGCTTGAGTTTTCTGCTCCAAATTTCTTCAGAGGCATCAATGCCGTCGTGACATCTTCGGGGCAGGACAGACTGATCTCTGTCGGCTGATGTAGCCAATGCTGCTGAAGCAGAGGCGTTATGCTGGTTCACCAGCTTTTTCAGAACATCCGCCGCTTCCCGGGGATGTTCCATGTCTTCCATCACAAAACAACCTCCTTTCCGGTACTCCAGAATAACATTCCCGGTACCATCCTTGCATGAATATGTCCGGATGCGCCTTCGCCTAGGAATAGGATAAGAGTGGAAGCGGAACTCTTGTGAGGAGGGGAAAAATAAAGGAGTTTCCCGAACGATGGTTAGCAGGCGCTGGTCTGTGAAAACGTAGCGGGTATTGCGCCTGGTTGTTCGTTTTCGCCACGGGGATGTCAGCAAATACAGGGAAGAAACCAGCAGGGGAGTGATGATAAGGGCGGCAAGGAGGATGCCTAATACGGAAGGGAAGCGATAGTATTTCATCCTGGCATCAAAACACAGGCTCAGGAACGTCGGCAGCATCAGGAAGAAGGCTGTGCACAGGCTGAACAGCGCGCTTCCGAATAGAAGTTTTCCCGTATCCCAACCAGTCCAGCTCCGTTCCACAGGCCGGCCTTTCCATAAAATCCTCTCTCCGGGTTTGAGCCTGCTGGCCAGCAGTTCTTCCGGGGTCTGTTTACCCTCGCTTCGTTTCATTGTGATATGGATATAAAGATGAGAGCATTTTGTGTCAACGGTTTGTAAAAAATGTAGAGTCAAGGTACATGACTTTTAAGTTGGAATAGATTCAGGAGCTTTCAGGCAATGCTGTTTCTTCCGTAGTGAAAATCATGGTTTAAATTTATTAACATCAAGACTTTACTATACATCTGGTCTTTTTCCGTCGTTTTCCCTTGTGGAGAAAAACAGTTCTTTTATACTAAACAGAATCGTACTATTTGATGCTTTTATATGTCTTTAACTATTAAATCAGAACAGGAATGCCGCTGGGACATTGCCTCCCTGGGTGAAGTGATGCTGAGGCTGGACCCCGGAGAAGGGCGCATTCATACCACCCGTTCCTTCCGCGTGTGCGAGGGCGGAGGGGAGTACAACGTGGCCCGCGGGCTAAGGCGCTGCTTCAGGATGCGCGGCGCCATTGTCACTGCCATTTGCGACAACCCGGTGGGGCGCTTGCTGGAAGACTGCATGCTCCAGGGTGGCCTGGACATGGATTACGTGGCGTGGAAGCCGTTTGACGGCATTGGCCGCGATTGTCGCGTGGGCCTGAACTTTACGGAGCGCGGCTATGGCGTGCGCGCCGCCGTGGGCTGTTCCGACCGCGGTCTGAGCGCCGCCTGCCAGATGAAACCCGGGGAGGTGGACTGGGACGCCCTGTTCGGCAGGGACGGCGTGCGCTGGTTCCATACAGGCGGCATTTACGCGGGCCTTTCGGAAACGACCAGCGCCGTGGTGCTGGAAGCCGTGCAGGCCGCCCGCAGGCACGGGTCCATCGTTTCCTATGACTTGAATTACCGCCCCTCCCTCTGGAAGAGCATCGGAGGGCAGGCCCGTGCGCAGGAGGTGAACCGGGCCATCGCCCCCTTTGTGGACGTGATGATCGGCAATGAAGAGGATTTCCAGGCGTCCCTGGGACTTTCCATTGAAGGGAGCACGGAGGATTTTTCCCGCATTGACCATGACTCCTACCGCCGGATGATCCGCCGCGCCGTCAAGGAGTTCGGCTTCAAGGCCGCGGCTACTACGCTGCGCGTGGCCCGAACGGCCACGCTGAACGACTGGGCGGCCATGCTGTATTACGACGGCGAATTTTATGATTCCATTTCCTTTCCGAACCTGGAAATCCTGGACCGCGTGGGCGGCGGGGATTCCTTTGCCTCCGGCCTGATTTACGGCCTGCTGTCCGGCAAGGGGCCCCAGTACGCCGTGAACTGCGGCTGCGCCCACGGCGCGCTGGCCATGACCACTCCGGGGGATACCTCCACGGCCACGCTGGCGGAAGTGGAAAAAGTGATGAAAGGCGGAACCGCCCGCGTGGACCGTTAACCCTTTAACTCTTTCTGACATGATTGAAAGCTGGAGATGGTACGGTCCAAGTGATCCTGTGACGTTGAGGGACATCCGTCAGGCCGGAGCCGCGGGCATCGTGACGGCCCTGCATGAAGTGAAGTGCGGGGAACTCTGGACGCGGGAGGCCGTGGCCGGACGCGCGCGGATGGTTGAAGAGGCCGGGATGAAATGGGTGGTGGCGGAAAGCATTGCCGTCCATGAAGACATCAAAACGCGTTCGGGGAACTGGAAGCATTATCTGGAGGTTTACAAGCAGAGCCTCCGCAACCTGGCCGCAGGAGGCGTGAAAGTGGTGTGCTACAATTTCATGCCCGTGCTGGACTGGACGCGTTCCGACCTGGCTTTTCCGCTGGAGGACGGCAGCAGCGTTTTAAAGTATGACGCCGTCCGCGTAGCCGCGTTCGACCTGTTTATTCTGGAAAGGGCGGGGGCTGCGGACGATTACGCGCCGGAAACGGCGGCGCGCGCCCGTGAACTTTTCCAGTCCATGGACGGAGACGCCCGCAAGGCGCTGGCGGATTCCATCCTGCTGGGGCTGCCCGGCACGGTGGATGACCTGACGCCGGAGCAGTTCAGGGAGATGCTCAAACGCTACGAGGGCATTGACGATGCACAATTGCGCCGGAACCTGTATGACTTTCTGAATGAAATCATGCCCGTGTGCGAGGAAACGGGCATCCGCATGGCCATTCATCCGGATGACCCGCCGCGCCCCATCTTCGGCCTTCCCCGCATCATGAGTGATGAGGAGGACATGCGCCAACTGGTGCGGGAGGTCCCCTCCATGCATTCCGGCTTCACGCTCTGCACCGGCTCTCTGGGCGGCCTTTATTCCAATGCGCCGCACCTGCTGATGGAGGAGTTTGCGGACAGGGTGTATTTCGCCCATTTCCGCAATACGGTGTTTGACGCGGACCATGAAAGCTTCCGGGAATCCGGTTCCCACCTTTGCGGCCATACGGACATGGCCTATGCCATGCAGTGCCTGCTGGACGAGGAAGCCCGCCGCAAGGCCGCGGGATGGCCGGAGTGGCGCATTCCGGTGCGCCCGGACCACGGGAAGCTGATGGACATTGATCTGGAGAAGCACTGCTATGCCGGGTATTCCTACGGCGGCCGCGTGATCGGCCTGGCGGAACTGCGCGGCCTGGCGCTGGGGCTCCAGTCCTTCCGCCCGCTGGCGGGAAAGACCGCTGTCGTGACCGGGGCCGCGGGCGTCCTCTGTTCCGTGATGGCCCGTGACCTGCTGAAGGCCGGGGCCAGCGTGGCTCTCCTGGGCCGTACTCGCTCCAAGCTGGAAGACCTCCAGCGGAAGCTGGCGGAGGAAGGTCTGGACCGGACGCTGGTGCTGGCTGCGGACGTGCTGGACAAGGCTGCTCTGGAACAGGCCTGTTCCCGCGTGAAGGAAGAATGGGGAAGGCTGGACATCCTGGTGAACGGCGCGGGCGGCAATGATCCGCGCGGAACCAGCCCGGCGGAGCAATGCATGCCGGACACTCCGGCGGATCAAGGCTTCTTCGGCATGGACATGGAGGGCTTTGAGTACGTGAACCGCCTCAACATGATCGGCACCATTCTGCCTTCCCAGGTGTTCGGGGAGCTGCTGGCCGCCTCCGGCGGGTGCATCGTCAACATCTCTTCCATGGCTGCCTTCCAGCCTCTGACCAAGGTGGGCGCGTACGGAGCCGCCAAGGCCGCGGTGGACAATTTTACCAAGTGGCTCGCCACGCATCTGGCCCCGCTGGGCGTCCGCGTGAACGCGATTGCCCCCGGGTTCTTCATCACGGAGCAGAACCGCTTCCTGATGATGGAAAAGGACGGGGCAACCCCCACGCCGCGCGGCCGCAAAGTGCTTGCCAAGACGCCCATGCACCGTTTCGGTGAACCGGAGGACCTCTGCGGGGTGCTCCGCTTCCTGGTCTCTCCCTCCGCTTCCTTCGTCACGGGCGTCATCATTCCCGTGGACGGGGGCTTTCTGGCCTATTCCGGAGTATAACCGCCAACGTTTGCCGCCATGTTCATCAACGACGATTTCCTGCTGGACACTCCCCAGGCCAGGACGCTTTTTCATGAGTACGCGGAAGGACAGCCGATCATCGACTACCATTCCCACCTGGATCCCGCCGCCATTGCGGACAACCGCCAGTTCTCCAACATCGCCCAGCTCTGGCTGGACGGGGACCATTACAAATGGCGCGCCATGAGGACAAACGGCATTCCGGAACGCCTCTGTTCCGGAGACGCTCCGGACCGGGAAAAGTATGACGCCTGGGCGGCTACGGTGCCGCGCCTGCTGCGCAATCCGCTGTACCACTGGACGCATCTGGAACTGCGCCGCCCCTTCGGCATTTCCGGCATTCTGTTCAGTCCGGAAACGGCGGATGAGGTCTGGGAAAAAAACCTCCTCCATGCTTCAGTCCGGAGGAATGGGCGCGCTGGATATCCTGAAAAGGATGAACGTGGAGACCGTCTGCACCACGGACGACCCCTGCGACGACCTGTCCGCCCACCGGAGGCATGCCTTTTCCGGGGATTCCGTCAAACTGCTCCCCACCTTCCGCCCGGACAAGGCGCGCGCCGTCCACCAGGGCAGTGCGTGGCGGGAGTGGGTGGCGCGCCTGGAACAGGCATCCGGCATGGAAATCCGTGATTTGGCCGCTTTCAGGGAAGCGCTCGCCTCCCGGCATGACTTTTTTGCCCGTCACGGCTGCAAGCTCTCGGACCACTCACTTGAAGCGTTTGACGAGGAAAGCTTGTCCGGAGAGGAAGCCGCCGCCCTGTTCGCCTCCGCTCTCCGGGGCGGTGACATCGCCTCCGGGGATGCGGCCCGTTTCTCCAACTACCTGATGGACTACTTCGCGGAGCTGGATTCCGCGAAAAACTGGGTGCGCCAGCTTCATGTGGGCGCGCTCAGGAACCCGAACGGAGCCGCCCTGCGGGACCTGGGGCCGGATACGGGCTTTGACGCCATAGCGGATTTCACGTACATGGCCCCGCTGGGCCGTCTGCTGGACCGTTCCGCTCAACAGGGAACGTTGCCGCGAACCATCCTGTACAACCTTAATCCGCGGGACAACGCCGCTCTGGCCGTGCTCTGCGGCAGTTTCCAGGACGGCGTCACGGCTGGAAAAATGCAGTACGGGGCCGCCTGGTGGTTCCTGGACCAGATGGACGGCATGACCCGCCATCTGGAAACCCTCAGCCAGCTCGGCATGCTCTCCCGTTTTGTGGGCATGCTGACGGACAGCCGCAGCCTGCTGAGCTACACGCGGCATGAATACTTCCGCCGCATCCTCTGCCGCGTCCTGGGGCGTGACATGGCGCAGGGCCTGGTTCCGGACGACATGGAGATGGTAGGCTCCATGGCGGCGGACATCTCCTACAGGAACGCCAAACAATATTTCAACTTTTAAATCATGAAGACACTGCTGGAAAAATTATCCGCCATCAGGCTTGTCCCCGTCGTCGTCATCCATGACGCGGACAAGGCCGTACCCCTTGCCAAAGCGCTGCTGGACAACGGCTGCGCCTGCATGGAAATCACGTTCAGAACGCCCGCCGCCGCGGAAGCCATTGCCCGCATTTCCCGGGAAGTCCCCGGAATGCTGGTGGGCGCGGGAACCCTCCTGACGCCGGAACAGGTGCAGGCCGCCTGCCGGGCGGGAGCCTCCTTTGGCGTGGCTCCCGGCTTTGATCCGCAGGTGGTGAAAGCCGCCGCGGGGATGGATTTCCTGTTTGTGCCGGGCGTCTCCACCGCCTCGGAAATGAGCCAGGCCCTTTCCCTGGGCTGCCTGTTCCAGAAGTTTTTCCCGGCGGAGGCCGCGGGCGGCGTCAGGATGCTTAAATCCCTGCTGGCCGCGTTCCGCCATACGGGCGTGCGCATCATGCCCACGGGCGGCATCAACGCGGGCAACATCGGCTCCTGGCTGGAAATCCCGGAAGTGGCCGCCTGCGGCGGTTCCTGGATTTGCGAATCTCCTCTCATTGAGGCCGGAGACTGGGAGGAAATAGGCAGGCGCACGCGGGAAGCCCTGAAAGCCTTGAAGGCAGACGCCCTTTAACAACCAACTGCGCTTTACCCATGCTCCAGGAACAACCAAGGCAGGACTCATTCCGGTGGATGATTCTCTTCATGCTCTTTGCGGCGACGACGATCAACTACCTGGACCGCCAGATTCTCTCCATCCTGAAACCCATTCTGGACCAAGAACTGGGCTGGACGGACGCCCAGTACGGCATGATCATGTCCATCTTCCAGGCTTCCTACGCGGTGGGCCTCACCATGTTCGGGTGGATTATCGACAAATACGGCGCGCGGATGGGTTTTGCCATTTCCATCATCTGGTGGAGCGTGGGCGCGCTTTCCCATGCCTTTGCCGTAGGCGTCAAATCCATGGGCCTCAGCCGCGTTATCTTGGGGCTGGGGGAAGGCGGCAACTTCCCGGCGAGCATCAAGACGGTGACCAACTGGTTCTCCTCCGGAGAGCGCGTGTTCGCCACCACCCTGTTCAATTCCGGCGCGAACGTGGGGGCGCTGGTGGCTCCGGCCACCATCCCGTTCATTGCCGCCGCGTGGGGCTGGCAGTCCGCTTTCATTGCCGCGGGCGTTCTCGGTTTTATCTGGGTGATATTCTGGCTCCGCATGCCGAAGAACCCGCGCGTGAAGCTGGCGGAGGAATCCGCCGCCCTGGCGCAGGCGGAAAAGGAGGAAGCCAGGGCCTCCATTCCGTGGAGGAAATTGCTGGCTTACAGGCAGTCCTGGAGCCTCATCCTCGTGCGCTTCCTGACGGATCCCATCTGGTGGTTCTTCCTCTTCTGGCTCCCGGATTTCTTCAGCAAGCACTTTGGCTATAACATCAAGGAATCCGCCCTGCCGCTGATCGTCATTTACGCCCTGGTGACCGTACTGAGCATTTTGGGCGGCACCCTGACCAAGTTCCTGGCAAACCGTGGATGGAGCCTGAACAAGGTCAGGAAAATCTCCATGCTCATCTTTGCGTGCTGCGTGGTTCCGGTGATCTTCGTCCAGTACTTTGACATGTGGACCATCGTGGCGGTGCTGGGGCTGGCGGGAGGCGCACACCAGGCGTGGTCCGCCAGCGTGTACACGCTGGGTTCCGACATGTTCCCGAAGTCGGATGTGGCATCCATCACCGGCCTTTCCGGCATGGCGGGGCAGATCGGCAGCGTGCTGTTTCAGACGGCGGTGGGCTTCACGTTGTCCCACTTCGTAGCGCTGGGCAATCCTTCCCACGGCTATGACATCATCTTCATCGTGTGCGGATGCGCCTATCTGGCCGCCTTCATCATCTTCAGCCTGATCGTTCCCAAAATCAACATGGTGGAGGTCAGGGAAAGTTAAGCTTCCGGTCTTGTGACGGCGGCGTGCGGGGAGGAAATTCCCACGCCGTTTCCATTTGATCCAGCTTTCTGTGGACAGGAACAATGGAATACGTGCCATGCAGCACCCCGGTATTTGTCCGAAGGCGCATTGCCGCCGGGAATGATGCTGATTCCTGGTCTCTTACCTTCAAAAACATGAGAGAGGGAATAAATCCCCTCCGGCATGTTGAAAGTGCTGCACGGGGAAAATGTCTCTTGAACCGGGGAGGCTTTTAACCCGGAGAAGCGGGCGCTTTCCTTTCCCGATTGTTGGAATAGCCATTCACGGGAATGCATATTTTCACCTTCTTTCTTTGTTTTCTTATAGCGGGGATTCTCTGGTGATCCGGGGGGCGCATTCCGGGGTTTTTCTTCCGGTGCTCAAGGAGTTTTTACCAGAAAAGAAGTCTGTAAAAAACAGGCTGTTCCGGATTTCCGGAACAGCCTGTGAATTGATTAATAAAGTATTTGTTCCGTCCTTAACCGACGCGTTCGACCTTAACGGAGTGGGCCTGGCCGTTGATGACGATAGTCAGGTCACGGGAGCCGGAAGGTCCGCTCACCTGGGCGGTGATGCCGTTGTCGATGATGGTCATGGACGGAGCGGCAGACGCGGGAGCGGAGGCTGGAGCGGTGTTCACCTGCACGGGGACTTCTTCCTTCGGTTCCGGCTTCTTGTAGAAATCTTCCACCTGTTGCGGGAACATGGCGTAAATCACGCAGTGTTCGTCGTCCGTGGGGAGTCCCTTTTCCGCAAGCTTCCTGCGCAGGTCTTCCATGCCGGGCTTGATCAGGTCCGCCGGACGGCAGGTGATCGGTTCCTTGCCCATCTTTTCCGCGCAGAGCTTCTGCACTTCCGGGTCCACGGGGGCCGGGGTGCGGCCGTAGTAGCCCAGGGCGATGTCCGCCGCCTGGGGAGTAATATTCTTCCAGCGGCCGAACTTCACGTTCAGCATGGACTGCACGCCCACAATCTGGGAGGTGGGGGTCACCAGCGGAATCCAGCCCAGGGCCTTGCGGACCACGGGGATTTCCGCGAACACTTCTTCAAACTTGTCTTCCATGCCCTGTTCCTTGAGCTGGGTGCGGAAGTTGGAAAGCATGCCGCCGGGTACCTGGTAGCGGAGCGTGTCGGAGTCCACCACTTCATTGCGGTGGGAAGTGAACTTGCCCAGGCCGTCGTAAACGGGCTTGAGCATTTCGGAAACTTCAATGAGCTTGTCCGTGTCGTAATCCGGCTTGCGGGGATTGCCGTTCAGCAGGGCGAGCATGCGCAGGCAGTCCGGCTGACCCGTGCCGTTGGCGAAGGGGGAGATGGAGACGTCGCACGCGTCCACCCCGGCGTCAATCGCGCTGAGGTAGGTGGAGGCACCTAGGCCGGCGGTGTCATGCGTGTGAATCCAGACGGGAATGTTCAGGTCCTTCTTCAGGGCGCTGACCAGTTCATGGGTCACATAGGGGGGGATGAGGCCGGCCATGTCCTTGATGACGATGGCGTCCGCCCCCATGTCAGCCAGTTCCCGGCCCATGTCCACGAAGCTTTGCGTAGTGTGCACGGGGGAGGTAGTGTAGCAGATGGTGCCGTGGGCCTGTGCTCCGGCCTTTTTGGCGGCGCGGATGGAGGTTTCCATGTTGCGCGGATCGTTCACGCAGTCGAAAATGCGGAAGATGTTCATGCCGTGCTTGGCGCTCATGGCGACGAAGGCTTCCACCACGTCGTCCGCATAATTGGTATAGCCCACGATGTTCTGGCCGCGCAGGAGCATCATGTGCGGCGTCTTGGGCGCGGCCTTTTTCAGGGCGTCCAGGCGGTCAAAGGGCCACTCTTTCAAAAAGCGCAGTCCGGCGTCGATAGTGGCGCCGCCCCAGGTTTCCAGGGCGCTGAAGCCCATGGAGTCCAGAATGGGGGCGACGGGCAGCATGTCTTCCGTCTTCATGCGGGTGGCCGCCAGGGATTGGTGCCCGTCGCGCAGAACGGTACAGTTGAATGTAACAGGATTCATATTTTATTTAACGATCGTTAAAAATTGAAGGAGGTGGCTTCTTGAAAAAAATTGTCTCATATGAGTTTGAGGAGGTCAAGCTTACATGAATGGAATTTAGAATTATTCTAATAAAACTCAATTATTGAACAGGAGCCATCAACCTGGCAAGGTTGCATAGCATTTTGAACCCCAGCGATTTTTTGTTGTAATCCTCCAGGGATTCCCTGACGGATGAGTAAAAGTCTTTTTCCAGCATGGCCTTTATCTCCGCGCAGACACCGGAATCGCGGACAATGGCGGTGAGTTCGAAGTTCAGGGCCAGGGAGCGGTTGTCCAGGTTGGCCGTTCCCACGGTGGCGATGTCGTCGTCCATCAGGATCACCTTCTGGTGCAGGAAGCCTTTTTTATAAGCCCAAAGCTGGATGCCGTAGGTATCCAGGTCCCGAAGGAAGGTGAAGGAGGAAAGCTTCACCAGAATATGGTCCGCCCGTTCCGGGCGCAGGATGCGCACGTCCACGTTCCGCAGGGCGGCCGCCTGGAGGGCAGACATCACTCCTTCGTCCGGGACGAAATAGGGCGTGGAAATCCACAGGCGGTGCGTGGCCCGGTTTGCCAGGGCAATGATGGTGGTCTTCCATGCGGGAATCACGTCCGCCGGGCCGGAGGGCAGCACCAGCACCGTTTTATCCTCCGGCTGGGGTGTAATCTCCCAGCACAGGCGGGGGAAGGTGGACGGGTTGGATTTCAGCATGGTGGCCCAGTTCCAGTCTTCCAGAAAGCTGATCTGGGTCTGCTGGACGGAGGGGCCGTGGAGCTGGATGAAGGTGTCTCTCCAGTATCCCAGCGCCCCCTTTCCCAGATACTCCCGGCCGATGTTCATGCCGCCAATGAAAGCGGTGGAGCCGTCCACGACGACCAGCTTCCGGTGATTCCGGAAGTTCAGGCGCAGAACGTTGCTCAGGAAGTGACGCTTTCCATTGAACGGCTCAATGTTCACCCCCTCCTTCCGCAGGGCGGAAATATAGCCGGGCGGCAGCTTGTGAGAGCCTATTTCATCATACAGCATATAAATGTTGATGCCGTCCCGCGCCCGCTCGATCAGCAGTTTTTTCAGGTTTTGGCCCACCGAATCGTTCTTGATGATGAAAAACTCGATCAGGATGTAACGCTCCGCCTTCTTGATGGCATCGTAAATGCGGGGGAAGGCATTGTCCGCATCGATCAGGAGATGGCAGGAATTGCCCCTGCACACGGGCAGCCGCACGATGTCCCCCAGCGTCTGCATGATTTCCCCCGCCGTGTCCGCTGTGCGTATGGCGTATGGCTTCATGCAGTTCGTGATCTTGTCCGTCAGCTCTCCCCACGGGGACTCGGAATCCGTCTGTCTCCGCCGCGTTTCCACATAGCCGCTGAAGGTGCGCCGTCCCAGAATGAGATAAAAGGGCACGGCGATGTAGGGAAAGGCCAGCAGGGAAATCAGCCACGCGATGGTACCCTGGGGCGTGCGTGTGTGGAGCAGCGCCGGAATCAGGCAGAATGCCCCGGCTATGTGGCAGAGGGCGGCGAATCCCAAATATGGCTCGTCAGGTATGAGCATGGAAATCATGGAACGCGTAACGGAAGAAAATACAGGGACGGGAAATAGTGAAAAGGCTGGCTTTTGGTGCTGGAGATGGTACTAAAGTGGCGCATGCTCGTATTATCACGGGCCAAGGGCTGAGAAAAGCGCAAATTACGGAAATGAAGCAGTATTTGGAACTTTTGGACGACGTTTTGACCCATGGGGTGGGGCGGGAGGACCGGACTGGAACGGGCACTATCGGCGTGTTCGGCAGACAGAGCAGATATGACCTGCGCGACGGTTTTCCGTGCCTGACCACCAAGAAGCTCCACCTGCGCTCCATCATTTACGAACTGCTCTGGTTCCTGAAAGGTGAAACCAACATCAAGTTTCTGAAAGACAACGGCGTCAGTATCTGGGACGAATGGGCTGATGAAAACGGCGAGCTTGGCCCCGTGTACGGCGCGCAATGGCGCTGCTGGCCGGGGAACGACGGCAAGCCCATTGACCAGATTGCCAGACTGATTGACGGCCTCAAGAATAATCCGTGGTCTCGGCGCCACATCGTCAGTGCCTGGAACGTGGCCCTGGTGGATGACATGGCCCTGCCGCCGTGCCATTCCCTCTTTCAGTTTTGTGTAATTCCCGCGCAGCCGGGAGAGGAAAGGAACGGCCTTTCCCTCCAGCTCTACCAGCGCAGCGCGGACCTCTTCCTGGGAGTTCCGTTCAACATTGCCTCCTATGCCCTGCTGCTGCTCATGACAGCCCAGGTGTGCGGCTATGAGGCCAGGGAATTCATCCATACCTTCGGGGACCTGCACCTGTACCGCAACCATCTGGACCAGGCACGGGAACAATTGTCCCGCATGCCGCGCCCGCTTCCGGTGATGAAGCTCAATCCGGATGTCAGGACCATTGATGGATTCCATTACGAGGATTTCGAACTTATCGGGTATGATCCCCTGCCGCATATCAAGGCCCCCATTTCCGTATAATTCCGCTCATCTCATTCCCTGATCATCATGTCACAGCCCGTCACTTACACAGGAGTGGTCGCCATGGCGTCCGACCGCGGCATCGGCTACCGGGGCGCGCTGCCCTGGCATCTGCCGGACGACCTCAAAACCTTCAAGCGCCTCACCACGGGGCATCCCGTTCTGATGGGACGCAAAACCTATGAAAGCATCGGCAGGCCGCTCCCCGGACGGCAGAACATTGTGCTGACCCGCGATCCGTTCTGGACGGCGGAAGGAGTGGACGTCATTCACTCCGTGGAGGAACTGGAGCGTCTGTCCCTGATGGACCCGGAAGTCATGGTCATCGGCGGTGCGGAAATCTTTTCCCTGATGATGCCGCTCATGTCCCGCATGTGGATTTCCCATGTCCGGGAGGAATACCCGGCGGATACGTGGCTACCGCCGTTTGAAGACCGTTTCCCGTCAGCAAATCTTCAGGAACAATTTGAAGGTTTTGATTTGTTTTTGCACGAATAGGGGATTCCGAATCCGTTGGCAATGGAATTTATTGACAATAAATGTTTTATTTTTATAAAGCATTGATAATGCTTGATCTTATTAAATTATGGTCTTTTTTCGATATTCTCCCTTGTTCATGACTGTCTTGGAATTATAAAGAGGGTGGACGACCGATCAAAAACGCGGATTCGGAATTCGTTACATTAACCGCGTATGAAAACTGTTCTGTCCCTGATAGTTGTTCTGTGCAGTACGGCATCCTTCTCCCTGGGAGCCTCCCTGTATTATTCCGGTTCCAATGATGGCTGGTGGGAAACGGCCGGGAATTGGAAAAGGGATTCTCCTGACGGCCCCGCTTCTGCATCAAAACCTGCTACGGGAGATACCATGTACATCGGCTCCGGCGGAAATATCAACGTCAAGATAGGGAGCAACGGAGGCAGCAATACATTCTACGGCATGAATATCAATATCGCGGAGGGGAGTACCCTGACGGTGACGACCAACGATGCGAAATTCTGGGGGTCCACCTTCACCATAGGCTCCGCGGACGGTCTGATTTTCACAAACAATGTGTGGGGGGACTATAAAAACGGCGCTCCAGAGGTGGGCCGCCAGCCTCTTACGTTTAATCTGGGCCTGGAAGGTTCCGTAGTGTACCAGGCCAATTTCAACAATTCGTCAAGCGCCCACTTCAATTTGAACGGTTCCCTGAATATTCTGGGAGGAGGAGAATTCTCTATCCAGCGCAGGGATTTGATGACCTTCGGGACCAATGGAGATGCCTTGTCATTTGATTTTTCCAATTTTCAGGTGAGCTTTGAATCCGGGGAAGTTTCGACCCTTTATGACCAGTCTGCAGAGCTGACCGCCACCAGAGAGGACTTGGGCAAGTACAAGCTGGTTTATGACGCCGACGGCAAGAAGCTGTATGTGGAATACGTGACGGGCTCCCAGGCCGTTCCAGAACCTTCCGTTTCTCTGCTGGGTTTCGCGTGCGTGGGTGGATTGCTGATGAGGCGCCGCCGTCAATAACTCGGAACTATTCGGATAGTCTGTTCCGCGTGAATGGTTTAAATGCGGGAAGAGGCATTCATCTATCCGTGGAGCAGCCCCTGGCGAGTCCAGGCAAGTAAAAAAGGCGGGAAATCTCCCGCCTTTGGAATTGATGCGACAAAACGAATTGTCCGTCAGAACCGTCTGCGGCGCATCAACAGCGTGCCGAGTCCAAACAGCCCCATGACGGCGGTTGCGGGTTCCGGGACGGCCATGGCTACCAGTTGAACATTTCCATCATTGTATTGCAGGCCGAATTCGCCTTCCTTGAGGTTGCTTGCATCCTGGGCGTAAGTAAGCGTATTGCCGTCGGAATCCATTACATGTAATTGGGAACCGTCAAAGTTGGAAATGGAACCGTCTCCGAAGCCGACATGTAGCATGTCAATGGAAGCAGTCAGCCCGGCTAGAGTGTAACTGCCCTTCAGAATGGTTGTTTTATCTCCAAGCCATGCCGTTCCAATAGTAACCAGGCTGTTTCCGGTCATCTGTCCGAAGTCGAAAACTGTTCCGTCCGCAACACCCATGTCAAAATTGAAATTCACTTGAGTGTTGGTTCCGAGATGCATGGAAAATGCTCCGTAATCTCCCCATTCGGTGGCATTAAGGGTGACATAGTCTCCCAAATAGATACCTGATGCACAACTTTTCAGATCGTTTCCGGCTGTAACGGTAATAGCTGTCTGGTTGCTGGTGAACGTCTGTTTTCCGCCTTCCACGGAAAAGTCATACCCAATAAAGCCGGGGTCCTGATTGATGGGCTTGTAACCGTCTCCTGATTGAAGACTGCTCTGGGATGAATTTTTAAGGACACCCCAGTTGTTTTCTGACCAATTTCCATTCTCGCCCCCATTCCAGACGTAAACCCAGTAACCGTTGTAATTGAAGTCGGGGTGTAATACGGTAGCCGCCTGAGAGGCGGAAACGGCCATCATTGCCATGAACAGCGATAAAATCTTCTTCATAAAAATGGTTTCTTCCTTGAACGAAAATAAATGTGTCGGATTTGATATCCGTTGTCAATAGATATGTTTGATAAATAGTGGTTTTTGAAAATTTAAACAAGGAATTCGCTTGTATTTCAGTATTTTCACATAATCTATAATTTTTATTAATCACTAAAAAAAAATAAGTAACAACAAAATGAAATCATTGCCGGATATCAAATCCGTATTTGCTTCTTCCTTCCAAGGAATTTATCGTTCGGAATAGACTTTTCCGACTGTGTTAACGGAATGAAAGGAATCACTCAGTTTTTCCGATGGAATGCATGAATAAGCTAAAGCAGCCTGTGGCGGCTGGATAATTTTCTGGTCCATGAGGAAAGATTTGATCCTGTTGCTCTACAGCATCATTTGCAGTAATGGCTAGATACTTTTCTTTCCCCTGCCGGAGTCCGGACTCAGAATTTTTAGGGCGGGAGAACCTCTGTCGGTTTTGCTGGAAGAGATAGGAGAATGCCGCAGCGGAAAGTTTTTTAGTCAGGAATGACTAATGCTGAATACAGTTGAACCCGTCTCGCGCGGAACCTTGAACGGAACCCGTGGGCAGGAGATTAAAACGTGGGATTGAGGTGCAAAAAGGTGCGGTGGGCATGACCGATTCCACAGGAGGCTGGCAGGGAAGGGAAACAGTGCGCTTCCGTTTGTTCACTTTTCCGGACGGGAAGACGGAGGGCTTCCGGGAAAAGCCCCTTCCTTCATGGATGTTTCCATTTCTGGGCTGTTCCTGAGTAGCGGGGCTTTATTTAAAATCGTCCTTGCCCGGAGAGAAGGGTTGCACGACCCAGTCGAATTCCAGTTCCCTGTCGCCTCCTCCCATGGAGACGTATTTCGGTCTGATCGAAGTCCCTACATCATCTCCCTCTTTTTGGGATGAAGGTTTTTCCCAGATAAAGGAGATCTCTTTTACCCTCTTTTCACCGGATTCGAGGAAGATCGTATGGGTTCGGGCGACCGGCATGTACCAGGAAGCGGCATCCGGATAAGAACAGGCGGTTTCCCAGGCAGCTTTATTTTCTTTTCCCTTCTTTTCCGCCTTCCAGGTGACGCTCAGGGAAGTTTTCCCCTGGCAGCCGTCTTCTGCGCCTCTAGTGTACTGAAGGGAGAGTGAATCCTGTGTAACGATGATGGGATTAATCAGGAAAAATCCGATGATAATGGAAGTGGCAGCAATCATATTTTCATGCAGGGGGGGTGGGAAAAAACGGGGCGGCAGGATTTCTGCCGTCCCGCTGGAAGAGTTTTTTATTTGCCGGATTTGCCCAGCTTGTAACCAGCATAGGTTTCCGTATTGTACAGGGGCTGTCCTTCCGGAACGGCATACCCGATTGCCTTGCGGATGGCGAGGAAGTCCGCCACGCCTTCCGGTCCCACCTGGTTCAGGGGGGCCTTGTGCAGTCCGGCCAGCAGGACCATGCGGCAGTAGGCATCCGCGTTTTCCATGAACCATTCCGCTTCCTCCACGTGGCGCCCTCCGGCGATGACGCCGTGGTTTTCCATGAATACGACGGTGGATTGTTTGGATACCTCCGCAACGGCCTGGGCCGTTTCCGGGGAGCCGGGCGTTCCGTAAGGGGCCAGCGGGATATGCCCCAGGAAAATGTCCGCTTCCGGATTGATGCCGGAGGGGGGAACCTGGCCGGCGAACAGGAAGGCGTTGCAGTGCGGTGGATGGGCGTGGATGCAGGAGTTGACACCCACGGATTTCATCATGGCAATGTGCGTCTTCACCTCGCTGGTAGAGGGGCGGATGCCCGCTTTTTGGCGTCCTTCCATGTCAACCAGGCAGATGTCCTCCACCTTCATGAATCCCTTGGAGCACAGAGTGGGGGAACACAGCACGAGGTTCTGCGCCACACGCACGGAGATGTTGCCGCCGTTTCCGTCCACATATTCGCGGTTCCACAGGCGGCGGCCCATGTCGCACATGCGTTCCTTGATCACCAGGATTTCAGGGGAATTGAAAAACGCGTCCACTTCCTCCTTCGTGACGGGATTGTACTTTTCCCACGGGAATACCTTGTCCGGGAGGGGCGGGGAGATTGACCAGTCTTCTGACATATTAGTTGCGTGTTAATGGTTGAGCTTTTCGTAGGCTGCCTTCTGGGGTCCGGGCAGGAATGTCCGGTACGTGATGCCGAAGGCGTCCCTGGCCTGCTCGGGCGTAGAGTACACTCCGGCTCCGGCAAAGGCAAACATGGATGCGCCCAGAACGGTGCTTTCCGAAACTTCCGAGACTTTCACCGGAATTTGGAGAATGTCTGCGCGCATCTGCGTCCAGATGTTGTTTCTGGCTCCACCTCCTACCAGGATGAGGAAGCCGCTCTTGAAGCCGCCCACGGATTCCAGGCGGGCCAGGCGGGATTTCAGGCGCCAGGAGAGGGCTTCCATGGCAGCGCGGTAGATGTGGGCGCGCGTCCTGCCCAGTACCAGGCCGTTGATGGAGCCCTTGCTGTCTCCGGAGGCCAGGAAGTCCGGCACCATGGTGACTCCGTCGCAGCCGGGCGGGATCAATTCCGCCTCCGCATCCATGACGTCATATGTCTCTCCCAGGAAGCAGGTGGATTTCACCCATTCAATGATGCCGGAGCCGAGCCATTGCAGGCCGGGGTTGAGCAGTCCGGGCTCCGCGTCGAACTCCGCCGTAGCTCCATCCGCATAATCTTCCGGAGTCAGGCGCGCCTGGGTGGAGCGCACCATCAGGATTTCCCAGGTTCCGGAGGAAAGGACCGGCTGGTTCCTGTCCGCTCCGGAACCGAAGATGGCGAACTGGGTATCATGTCCCGCGGAGATGACGGGAACGCCCGCCAAGGCAGGAATTCCCATGTCCGCAGCTGCTTCCGGTGTGACAAGGCCGATGGTTTCCCCCGCATCAACTATGGGCGGGAAAAGATCGCGGCTCAGGCCGAGGTGGTCCAGGATAAACGTGGAAAAATCACCCGTTTCCATATCCGTAAGCTGGGACGTGCCGGCCATCGTGCGGTCCGTCGCCATGATGCCGGTGAGTTTGCAGGCCAGAATGTTGGAGATGAAGAGCCACGCATGGGCCTTTTCCAGCAGGTCCGGACGGTTTTCCTTGATCCAGATGAGCTTGTAAATGGTATTGAAGGCAAAGGCTCCCACACCGGAAATCCGGTTGAGCTCTTCCTGGGAAATATATTTGCCGATGTGCTTCATGACGTCCGCCGTGCGGGGGCATTTCCAGGAAATGACGGGATAAAGAAGGTTGCCTTCCGCATCCGTCAGCGCGCCGTCCACGCCGAAGGTGGTGATTGTCACCGCCTTCACCTGCTCGGCAGGCAGGCCCTGGAGCGCCTGGACGGCGCATTCGGAAAGCTGGTTGAAAATCCGGTCGGCGTTCCATACATGGAAATCCGGGTTTTCCTGGCCCGGCAGCGTGGCGTTGGGTTGTGAGGCCTTCCCCACAATAACGCCTTTTTCGTCCACAACCATCGCGCGCACATTCGTCGCGCCGCAGTCCAAACAGAGGGAGTACATAGAGAAATACTAAATATTGAAGATTAGATACTAAAGGGAAACTGTTCAGAGATTTTGCCCGGCAAGCGTTTTTGTCGTAGCGGCCAATAGCCGCATTAATTCCAGGCAATCCTGTTTTAAACTTTCAAATTGCTGGTCCGTCAGGCAGGAAGTTGCATGCAGAAGGCGGAGCCAATACCAAGTCTCCGAACATTCTTTTAGTGAAATGTGTACTTTGGAGAAGAAGTCTTTTTTGCTGACGGCATAGGAGGCTTCCGCAAGATTGGCCCCGATGCTTGTTCCGGAGCGTAGAATTTGCTGGATCAGTGCCTGTTCGCACCGTTGCTTGCGAAGATGGCGGCATAAGGAAACGATACGAATGGAAAAGGCAAAACTTTTTTCATGAGCGGCACTTTCGTTCATCTTTTAGTCTTTAATCATTCGTATTTAGTCTTTGATATTAACGCTGAACGTCATCAGGGGAAGAATTTCTTCCCCTGATGAAAAGGTCAGCCGCTAATATTTGCCGTACAGCGGGCCGTAGTTGGCGCAGGCGCGGAAGTCGGCGCCTTCCGGGTCCGCGGTGCCGTGGAGGCCCCAGGCGGAGGGACGGTAGATTTGGTCGTCCGGGATGTTGTGGGCGTATACGGGGATGCGCAGCATGGAGGCCAGCGTCAGGATATCCGCGCCGATGTGGCCGTACGTGAAAGCTCCGTGGTTGGCGCCCATATTGGCCATGACACTGTACACGTCCGTGAAGGCGCCCTTGCCGGTAAGGCGTGGGGCGAACCAGGTGGTGGGCCAGCCTGGATCGGTCCGTTCGTCCAGCGTCTTGTGCACCTTGTCGGGCAGGTCCACGGACCAGCCTTCCGCCACAATGAGGACGGGGCCCAGGCCCTTGACGATGTTCAGGCGCATCATGGTGACGGGCGCGCCGCCCTTGGTGACGTAGTGGACGGAGTAGCCGCCGCCGCGGAAGTATTCCCGGTTGGCCGGGCACCAGGTGGCCTGGCTCATCATCTTGTCCGCATCCTCCTGGGTGACGTCCCAGTGCTTCTTCATGACGGGGTTGCCGTCCTTGTCCGTGCAGGCCATGCAGCCGTCCAGCGCGGCGGAGCCGGAGTTGATGAGGTGGATGATGCCGTCCTTGGCTTTGCCTTCCAGCTTATAGCCAGTGACGCGCTTTACGGCTTCCGGGCTCCAGTAGGTGCGCACGTCCGCAAAGACGTTCGCTTGGCCGGTGAGCAGGTAGCCGAACAGGAGGCACGCTCCGTTCAGGGAGTCGTTTTCCGTGGCGAAGGGCATCGGCGCGCGCGGGCCGTTCCAGTCAAAGGTGGAGTTGAGCAGGGTTTCCGCGATGTCCCCGTTCGGGTAAAAGTCCGTCCAGTGGCGCTGGCCCTGGAAGCCGCCGGCAATGGCCTGGTAACCCAGGGATTCTTCTTCCCGGTCAATCTTTTTGAGTTTGGGGTTGCCCTGCATCATGTCGCGGAAGATCATGGCCATCAGCACGCTTTCCTTGAAGGTTTTGCGGCGGCCGTTCTCATCCAGCTTCAGGTCCGGGCGGTTCTTGTCTTCCGCAAACTTGAAGACGGAGTCCGCCCATTTCATGGCGATGTCGAATTCCTCTTGGTCGTAAATCTTCTGGTCCATGCGGCGGCGCACTTCCGTCATGTCCACGGCCTGTACGCGGATGCCCAGGTAATTTTCCCAGAAGGACTGGTCCACGATGGAGCCGGCGATGCCCATGGAACAACCGCCGATGGAAAGATAGCCCTTGCCGCGGAGTGTCGCCACAGCCAGACCGGCACGGGCGAAGCGGAGTATCTTTTCCGCCACGTCATCCGGAATGGAGGTGTCTCCCGCATCCTGCACGTCCTTGCCGTAAATGGAAAAGGCGGGGAACCCCTTTTGGTTCAGGCCCGCCAGGGCGGCGGCCAGGTAAACGGCGCCGGGTCGCTCCGTTCCGTTGAAGCCCCAGATGGCCTTGGGCGTGAAGGGGTCCATGTCGAAAGTTTCACTGCCGTAGCACCAGCAGGGCGTTACAGCCAGGGAGACCCCTACGTTGTTGGCCTTGAACTTGTCCGCACAGGCGGCGGCTTCCGCGGGGCCGCCGATGCAGGTGTCTGCGATCACGCATTTGACGGGATCGCCGGAGGCGTGGCGGACATTGGCTTCAATAAGGGCGGCGGCGGCCTTGGCCATGTTCATGGTCTGGTCTTCCAGAGATTCGCGGACGCCGAGGCGGCGCCCGTCGATCGTGGGACGGATTCCTATGGTGGGGAGTATTGTTTTCATATCTTGCGTATGTGATGTGCAGGGATTATGCCGGAATGGACTCTTCTTCATCCTCCTTCTTCAGATGGATGTTCCGGAAGAAGAAGCCGTAAATTAGTACCACGGCAAAGCAGATGATGGGAATAAAGAAAGATGACCGCACGGCTTTTTCCACGAAGTTTTCCTGGGCCGTCTGGAACTGCTTCATGTCCAGGGGATGGTAGATCAGATCGTTCAGGACGTCGGGCCGGGAGGCGGGGAGCGTGGTCAGGGCCGGAATCAGGGAAAACTGCTGGATCTGCTGTTCCCGACTGGCAGCGGCGGGCAGCCGATTCAGGTTGTCCTTGAACAGGGAAAGTTCTGCGGGCGTGAGGCCGGAACAGCCGGGCAGCGTTTTGGCGGCTTCACTGAAGGCGGCTCCGGTCAGGGAAGGCAGGGACTGGAAGGTTTGCAGGTTCTTCTCGAACTTGGCGGCGGTTTTGGCCTGTTCCCCTCCTGCTGCGGCGTTTGCTTCCGACATTTTGTAGAGGGTGAGCATGGAGCCGGAGATGGATTTTCTGGAGTCAGCGGCTTCCACCTGGGCGATCAAGGGACGGTCGATGGATTCAAAATAGGCCACCTGGTTTTTCACCGTGGTATTGTCAATGCAGGCGCCCATGTACGGGGTGATGACTGCGCCGCCCAGAATGGCCATGATCAGGCCGGCCGCGCCCAGCTTGACTTCCGACCCCAGGCCGCGCAGCGCGATGCCGTAGATGGTCGGAAACATCAGGGACATGCAGCCGGAAATGGCAACCAGAGTCCAGACGGAGAATTCTTTGGGCAGGTACATGGTTCCCAGGCAGCAGAGAATGCCGGCGACGGCGAAGAGGGCCATCATGTTGGCCGGGTTGAATTTCTTCATCAGGGCCGTGGTGATGGCGCGGCAGGCGATAAAGAGGATGATGGAAAAGATGTAATAGTTGGAGGCGGCTGCTTCCTGCATGCCGGGGAAGACGGACATGATGTACTTGATTGTCCACGTCCAGACGGCGATTTGCACGCCCACATAGAAGAATTGGGCGACTACGCCGCAGGTATAGCGGGGAAGCCTGATGAGCTTCACGAGCTGGCAGCGGTAATCCGGCATGATGATCAGGAAGGCGATGGGGCCGATCATCATGATCAGGATCTGCTGCACCATGCTGAATTCAAAGCTGGAATAATACTGGAACAGGAAGGGAACCAGAATGAAGGCGATGCAGAGGCCCAGGCGGCCCAGTTTGGAGGAAAGCGGCCGCGTGTTTTCCTGCGTGGGTACGGTTGAGTCGTCGGACTTGTAGCGGCAGAAGAAGAACCAAATGACGGCCGCAATGGCGACGAGGCCAACGTAAGGCACGCATACCCAGAAAAGTTCGTCGCTCACGATGGCGTTGAGCTGTTCCGGGTCCATGGCCTTGCGGGTGTCCATGTCCGCATCGTTCAGGTGGGACAGAATGAAGTATTTTGCCAGGAAAATACCCGTCAGGGAGCCGATGGGGTTGAAAGCCTGGGCGAAGTTGAGGCGGCGTACGCTCGTTTCCTGTGACCCCATGGACAGCACGAAGGGGTTGCAGGTGGTTTCCAGGATGGAGAGGCCGCCCGCCAGTACGAAAATAGCCATTAGGTAAATGTCAAAGCTCTGGCCTATGGCGGCAGGAATATAGCAGAGGGCGCCTATCATGTAGAACCCCAGTCCAATCAGCACGCCCGCCTTGTAGGAAAATTCTTCCAGCAGGATGGAGGCGAAAATCGCCAGCACCGCATATGCCCCATAGAAGGAAATCTGCACCCCGGCTGACTCGGAGGCGTTGATCATGAAAATTTTGCTGAAAGCAGGGACCAGATTGTCCGTCATATTGTTCAACAACCCCCACAGGGCGAAGCAGGAGACCAGCATGAAAAATGGCAGCCGGTACTGCTTGGGTACGATCGGCACGGTAGAGGTACGATTTGTGTCCATATGCTTTTTCTAATCTCTCACACGAATATCGATGCGTCAATCTGGAAACAGGGAAGAAGTTGGGAATCCGATTTTTCTTCCATCCATATGAGCGCGTGCCTGAAAATATCCATATGCAGCTAACTATGAAAAAATAATCACGTTTTGAGCTGTTCCGTAGTGCGCATGCACGAGATACGCTTCCCTATCAAACGTGAAATTCAGGAATGGGTTCTTTCTACACCGCCATCACGGCAGGAAACAGATGCAGGAATGCCGGCGGAACAGGAACTACGATTTTCGGGAAAGTGGGGCCTGTCGCTAGAGGTATGTCCGGAACCTTGGAAACGGAAGAGGGAGAGCGAACAGAAATGGACAGGGAGAGTCTGCCGTGGATTTTGAATTTATTCATTTTGTTAGAAAAATATATCTATTTTTTAAATTAATTGTTGATTATTTCTGATTTTTTCATACCATAATAGGTGAAACATTGGAATTATCATCTATTTAAACAATTAAACAAAATAATGTTATGGGAAAATTAAGCGAAGCCAAAAACAAGGTGCAGGAAGAGAGGAAAGAAGTTCAGGAGCAACTGGATATCCTCATTTCTCTTGCAAAATCTCAAACGGAAATATTCCAGCAGCGAATCGAAGCCAGCTTGAAGGATGGAAAAATCAGCGACGATCTGACAGTACCTATCACGAAAGTCCTGGCCAAGCAATTGGAGTCCAGAGCCGTTTACAAGGAAGGCTCTGGTAACATTGTGACCAAGGTGACCGACGCCTTCAAACAGTTATTCAATGGGAATGGACAAATTGCGGATGCAGTGGGCTCCATCATTTCTACCGGGATTGACGCCATTCTGGGGGCAGGAGAGGGAACGGAGAAGATCGTGGAAACATACTATGTGGTCGTGGAATATCCCGCTTTAATACGGTACGATATCAGTTGCTGGGGCCGGAATATGAAGGCAACCGGTTATTTAACCTCCATCCTGACAAACGCCATATCATACACGGCCTACAAATCCGCTGTGGATGTCAGTAAAATGGACTTCAACACATTCCTGGCGGCCTATGCGGGCATTCTGAACAAGGCGTTTGGAGATAATCCCAAACAGATGAAGGAAATGATTGAGGAAGCAAAGGAAATATTCAACATGTTCAAGGACAATAAGATGAAAATCGATGGAGGGGATGATGTACAATATGTCAAGTCGATGCCATCCGTAGAGCATTACACGCGCCATGTAGAGGAGAAAAAAGCCGTGATTGGGGACTTCTGATCCGGAAACAGCATGATGTGCCATGAAGACTGAACTATCAATCAATGAACTGAGAAAGGGGGATGTCCTCCTTTTCTCCGTGCTGCAAGGGGACATAATCTCTTCCCTGATCGGGCTGCTGACAAATTCGGATGTAAGCCATGCCGCCCTTTATGCCGATGAGGAAAAACAGACCCTGCTCGAAGCCACCGGAGAACATCCTGTCCTGGAAAATCCGGCCCGGGAAAGGTTTGCCGGGCGTACCATCCATGTTTACAGAAACAGGGCTCTCCCTTCGCTGGACCCGGTTGTTGAAACAGGCAGGAAATACTTGCAGCAAAAACTCCCGTATGGCGGCATTTATTTGCTGGGGCTGCTTCTGGTTACCTCCAAATATTGCCGGTTCCGCTGGGACCGCGAGACGGCCGGGGCCGCAATATGCCTGCTGGCGTCTACCTATCAGGCATTGCGCTCTTTGCTGGAGGGCAGCCATCCTACGGCATTTTGTTCTCAATTTGTAGCGGAATGTTATGAAGAGGCCGGAGAGCCCTACCACTTGCACTACAAACAGCCGGTCATCCCTCTGGATGCTCGTGTCGGGGATGGGGATCGGTCTCTTCTGTCAGAAGCTCTGGAAGAAATGGAAGCCGGGAAACTGAACGTTGACGGTGTCGGCCCGGACGGGTATGAGGAGAATTTCATGATTCAGGAATTATCTGAAAACGTCTTTGATCCGGAGAAGCACGGGGCCGTCTTGCTTCAATCTGCCAGGGATGCCATGACTGACCAGTCGGAAAACGGCGGTTTTGTGTGTTCTTCATTCAAGGAGAAAATAGAGCTTATCCTATGGACAGGAAGGGTTGCCTATGTCTGGTACTGCCTCCTTACCCACAAGAAAGACTGGAAAAGCCTGTGGAGCCGGCAAGCCCAGAAAGAAGCCCTTCTCTGGCTCAATGAACATCGTTCCTCCTTCATTGCTCCTTCTGATTTCAAGAATACTGAGGAACTTTCCTGTGAAGGCTGCATTGCCGGGAACTGATCATTAAACGCCGTCCTGTTTGTTTGGAGAGCCGGACATACAGGGCGGAGTCTTTCTCCAGATCTTGAAGCTGCTCTTCTGCCTGTCCCATGCGGAAATTTATCCGGACGCATGCGGGAGAAGGCGGGCCTTCTGCTTGACTCTCGTTGGAGGGGTGTTTAAGCATGGACGCATGATTAAGTATGTTCCCGTCTTTGGCCTTTTTCTGATTGGTGGGCTGGTCTCCCATGCCGTGGAAAATTCTGTGGCCGTTCCTCCGTCTACCTCCGATACGCCGGAGGCGCCGCTTCCTTCCGGGGAATTGCTTTCCGACCATGTGGCGGAAGCCGAGTTCACGGGCATCATTCACAGAAAGTGCATGTTCAGGACTTCCCTGTGCCCGGACAAATGCGCCCATCCCAAGGACTTCGCCACCTTCCGGATCATCAAGTACCTGGATTACCGGAAGCCGGGCAAATATGGCGATGAGAAGCAGGAAAAGCTGATGGTTGACGTAAATCCGGATCACAAGCCCATTCTCCAGGATGCCTCCATCCTGAAGCAGATTGCCGCGTTCAAACCGGGTGACAAGGTTGTTCTGCACTGGTCCCATTATTATATGCACAAGGATTCCAGTTCCTTCCCGGAGCGGCCCGTGATTTCCATACAGCCTCTTTCTCCGTCCGGCAGGGAGAAGAAAGAGTGACTTCTGGTCTTTTTGCAGAAAAGCGGGCCGGGCTGGACTTGAAAATGCGGGGTGTGCTAGGAACCACGCTGGTAATGGCACGATGGACGGATAAGAATGATGCGTCCATCGCGTAGTTACCGTTACACACCATATTTACACCATGCGTTTACCTTTGAACAACTTGACAGTACTCTCCCTGCTGTGCGCGCTGGGAATGTCCATGACTGCTGCCCTGGGTACGGAAAGCTTTGAACAAGCCAAACGTGGCACGTTCACCAGCCTGCAGACCAAATACGGTCCCCTGTCCTGTGCGGATGGAGTGGCGGAAATCGGGGGAACCGGAAAATCCGGAAATTCTTCATTACGGATGTTCGGCGGGAAAGATGCCGAACTCAAACTGGACTTGAAGGACATACCCTCCACGGAAGTGCGGCTTTCCGCCTGGGCGGAACGCTGGACGGGGCAGGCCCCTTTTGAATTTTCCATCACGGCGGTTGGCCCCCAGGGAGAAAAGGAAATCTATGACGGCAAAAATATCAGGACGGGCGGGTTTAAGACAAAGATTGAAACGCGCGTTCCTGCAGGCACCCGTTCCCTGGTTTTCAAGCTGACGGCTCCGGAAAACAAAGGATTGAAGCTGGACGACCTGTTCATTGTCCCTTCCATTCCCATGAAAGTGGACCCTCGCGTGGAAATGTCCGCCCCGGTGGCTCCCGTGATGAAGCGCATCCCGGACAATCCCGTTCTTTCCGTGAACGTGAAAACGGAAGGATGCCTGAATCCCGTTTCCCTGAATGCCGTTAATCTGGATTTCTCCGGCACGGACAGGCTGGCGGACATTGAATCCGTGACGGTGCTGCGCGGCGGGGAAAAACCGGAAATCCCTGAGGGAGCGGCTACATTCCCTGGAGACCCGGCCCAGGTTCTGGGTACGGTCCGTGTTTCCGGCGGCATGAAGCCCCGGATTTCCGTCAGGGGCCGCTTGGAACTGGAACCCGGCGACAACCACATGTGGGTGTGTGTCACGATGAAGGACGGAGCCTCCCTGGACGGCAAGGTGGTTGTGCGCCCTGCCAGCGTCGTGGCTGGCAACAAACTGATGAAAGTGGCGGATGCCATCCCTGTGGCGCAGCGAATTGGCGTGGCTGTGGTGAGGCCCGGGGATTTTAACTCCAAATTCTACCGCATTCCCGGCTTGGTACGGACGAAAAAAGGGACCCTCCTGGCGGTTTACGATATCCGCTATAACCATTCCGGCGACCTTCCGGCCAATATCGACGTAGGCGTGAGCCGTTCCACGGATGGGGGGCGCACCTGGTCCGATGTGAAAATTGCCGTGGACGATTCCAAAATAGACCCAGCCAGGAAAGACGCCAAGGGCGTGGGAGACCCCTCCATTCTGCTGGATGAAAAAAACGGCCGCGTGTGGGTGGCCGCCATCTGGAGCTACAGGCATTCCATCTGGGGCAGCAAGTCAGGGGGCAATTCCCCGGAAACCTGCGGCCAGCTGGTACTCGCCAGCAGCGACGACGACGGCCTCACCTGGTCCAAGCCCGTCAACATTACGGAACAGACCAAAGACAAAGGATGGCGGATTCTGTTCAACGGACCCGGAAACGGCATCTGCATGAAGGACGGCACCCTCGTTTTTGCCGCCCAGTACTGGGATGGCAAGGGAGTGCCGTGGTCCACGATCGTTTATTCCCAAGACCAGGGCAAGACCTGGCACTGCGGTACGGGTGTCAGTCAGCAGACCACGGAAGCGCAGGTTATTGAACTGAAAGATGGCTCCGTCATGATCAATGCCCGCTGCAACTGGGGCGGTTCCCGCGTGGTGGGAGTGACGAAGGATCTGGGCAAGACTTGGGAAAAACATCCCACCAGCCGTACTGCCCAGCTCAGGGAGCCCGTCTGCCAGGGCAGCATCCTTGCCGTGGACGCCGTGCCCGGAGCGGGCAGACTGGTTCTGTTTTCCAATCCGAATACGACATCGGGCCGTTCCCATATGACGCTCAAGGCCTCTGCGGATGACGCTTCCTCCTGGCCGGAAGACAAATGGCTCCTGTACGACGAGCGCGGTTGCTGGGGGTACTCCTGCCTGGCGCCTGTGGATAAAAACCACATCGGCGTCCTGTATGAGGGCAGGGGCGCTTTAAACTTCCTGAAGATTCCTTACAAGGAAGCCCTCAATCCTCCGGCCGGGCGCTGAGCTTTTTCCGGCAGAACCCCGGTTTGGTGGAATTCGAGCCGCTTCGCTTCCTATGCGGGGCGGCTTTTTCTTTTCCCGCTGGTCAGGACAGGAAGGAAGCCAGAGCCTCCTTCAGCATGTTCCGGGCGCGGAACAGAAGGCTTTTAGTAGCCGGAACGGTCATTTCCAGCGTTTTGGCTATCTCCTCGTAAGGCATGTTCTCAAAGCGGCGGAGCTGGACGGCCAGGCGCGCCTTTTCCGGCAGGGCTGCAATGGCGTCATCCACGGCTTGCTGAAGCTCCGTTTGTTGTAGCGCGGCGTCCGGGGATTGGGAGCCTTCCAGAAACAGAATAGCACCTCCTTCCTCCTCAATGGCATCCGCAGATGTGGTGGGCTTGCGCTTCTGGCGGCGGACTTCATTGAATACCAGATTACGGAGAATCGTGAACATCCAGGTGGTGAAACGGGCGGAAGGTTCGTAATTCTTCGCTCCGCGCCATACGCGGATGAATACCTGCTGGGCAATGTCTTCCACTTCCGGACCGTTGTTCAGCATGCGGGCCACCGTGGCGTACACGGAATGCTGGTGTTTGCGGATCAGCATTTCCATGGCGGAGGCGTCCCCGTCCCTGACCCTCAGCATCAGCAGGGCGTCTTCGTCCGGTACGGCGGATGGCATGTCTCGTGCTTCGTCCATGAAAAGTCCCTTGTATAAACACTGCACCCGGGGGAAAGTTGCGTCCGGAAGGGCGAATGGCCCGGAAAATATATTTATCCCATTCTTCCGGAATGACGAGATGAAAACGGGTCTGTTCCCTCTTTTCGAAGGATTCCGTCCGGAGGATGGAAAGGAATGGATTTCCTGGTAATCCAGGATCCCATATCGGAAATGCCGGGAAAAATCTTCCGGCATTTTCCTGTCCTGTTGGCCGGAATGAAAACGCTTGGATGCGGGGAATGTCCGTGCTACTCTCCTTCCAAGTTCGGCAGGGGTGCCACAGACAAAAAGGCTGAGATTGCGGCAGCATGCTGTTTCCGCAGGACCCTTCAAACCTGATGCGGGTAATTCCGCCGCAGGGAGTTCGATCAAGCGGGCCGTAACCCGTTTTTTGCGGATGTTCCGTTCGGCGGCGTATCCCTTGCCGGTACTTAACAGCATCCATGCCATGAACGATACCGCCAAATTGTCTTATCCCGGGTCCCGCCGCATTTATATTCCGGGCCGCCTTCATCGGGACGTACAGGTTCCCATGAGGGAAGTCATCCTGAGCGATACCCTGCTGCCGGACGGCACCGTCCATTCCAATGATCCCGTACACATTTACGACTGTTCCGGCCCGTGGGGGGACGAAGCCTATGCAGGCTCTGCGGAGCAGGGGCTGCCGGCCCTGCGAGCCGCATGGATACGCTCCCGCGGCGATGTAAAGGAAGTGATTACGGAGAATGGCCCCTGCCTCCAGGCTGCCGGGGAAGGCCCCGTGACCCAGCGGCACTATGCCCGGCGCGGAATGATTACGCCGGAAATGGAGTTTGTAGCCATCCGTGAAAATCTGGGCCGCGAACAAGTATTCAAGGCTGTTTACGACCGTTACCCGAATGAAAAGAGCCGTCCGGACGAGGCCGGAGAAATCCTGGACGCACTGACGGTGATGCCGCGCCCGTCCGGGCTGGAAGCCGCAGAAGGATTCGGGCCGTCAAGCATGGTGGCGCGCGACCGTCTGGACCATCAGCACGCGCCGGAGCGCAGGAGCGGTTGCCGCATGCCCGCGTATTTCACGGCCGAATTCGTCAGGGATGAAATCGCCGCAGGCCGCGCCCTCATTCCCGCCAACATCAACCACCCGGAATGCGAGCCCATGGCCATAGGCCGTAATTTCCTGGTGAAAATCAACGCCAACATCGGCAATTCCGCCCTGGGGTCCAGCATTGAGGAGGAGGTGGAAAAACTGCGCTGGGCCATCCACTGGGGGGCGGACACCGTGATGGACCTTTCCACCGGAAAGAACATTCACGCCACCCGTGAATGGATTCTGAGGAACTCCCCCGTGCCCATCGGGACCGTGCCCATCTACCAGGCGCTGGAAAAGGTGGGCGGCAACGTGGCGGACCTGAGCTGGGAAATTTTCCGGGACACTCTCATTGAACAGGCCCGCCAGGGTGTGGACTACGTGACCGTGCATGCCGCCCTGCTGCTCAGGTTTGTGAACCATACGGCCCGGCGCATGACGGGTATCGTCTCCCGCGGCGGTTCCATCATGGCCCAGTGGAGCATGAGCCATGAGCAGGAAAACTTTCTTTACACCCATTGGGATGAAATTTGCTCCATTCTGGCGTCGTACGACATCGCCGTCTCCATCGGCGACGGGCTGCGCCCCGGTTCCGTGGCGGACGCCAACGACTTTGCCCAGCTTGCGGAATTGGAAATCCAGGGAGACCTGACCATGCGCGCCTGGCGTGCCGGCGTTCAGGTGATGAACGAGGGCCCGGGCCACGTGCCCATGCACCTCATTGCGGAAAACATGAACAAGCAGCTTGAATGGTGCATGGAAGCTCCCTTCTACACGCTTGGACCGCTGGTGACGGACATTGCTCCGGGCTACGACCACATTACCGGGGCCATCGGCGGGGCGATCATCGGGCAGCGCGGCTGCGCCATGCTTTGCTACGTCACCCGCAAGGAACACCTGGGCCTGCCGGACAGGGAGGACGTGCGGGAAGGTGTGGTCACCTACAAGCTGGCGGCCCATGCGGCTGATCTGGCAAAGGGCCACCCCTCCGCCCAATGGCGGGACAACGCCCTGGCCCAGGCCAGGTTTGAATTCCGGTGGGAGGATCAGTTCAACCTGTCCCTGGACCCGCAGAAGGCCCGTTCCTACCATGATCTGATGCTCCCCCATGCCAATGCCAAGAAAGCCCATTTCTGCTCCATGTGCGGCCCGGATTTCTGCGCCATGCGCCTGAGCCAGGACATCCGCCGCCGTTCCACGGGAAAATAATCCTCCATCCATTTCCCGGAAGCCGGGTGGAGGCTTCCGGGAATGGTGGGGTCTTCCGGGTGCGGAAGTGTTAAAAATGGGATGACACCGCATCAATTTGTGTTATTGTGCCCTGTAAGATGAATACCTTTTTTCATATAGCAGGGACGGCTTCACTTTCTCTGGCCGTAGCTCCCGCCACTCTCGCCGCTCCGGTCTGGGAGATTGATTTCAACAAGGGACTGGAGACGGCCAGGGACGGAAACCGCACCGTGATGGTGGAATTCACCGGTTCCGACTGGTGCCCGCCCTGCAAATACCTGCGCAGTACCATTCTGGACTCTCCGGAATTTGCAAACTATGCGGAAAGAAACAAGCTGGTGCTTGTGGAACTGGACTTTCCGCGTACGCCGGGGAAAATCTCTAAGGAACTCATGAAGGAACGAGAGGACATTATGCGGCGGTATGGCGTTACCGGTTTTCCCACCGTGATGCTGATGGACGGAACCGGAGCTCCCTATGCCCGGATCGTGGGGCCCACAAAAACGGCGCCGGAATATCTGGAAAAGCTGACAAAGGCCCAGGATCTGAAAAATTCGCTGAACGGGGAAATTGCCGTTGCCCGGAAGCTCTCCGGCAGCGAACGGGCTGCCGCCCTGGCGAAGGCTCTGGAAAAAGTGCCCGCGGAATTGCAGGGATACCACAAGGAATTGATCGCGGAAATCATGGCGTCTGACCCGGAAGACCGGTTCGGATTTGGAAAGAAGGAGAAGGAAGCGCGCATGATGGCGCAGCAAAGTGAGATGCTTGAGCAATTTTATCTCTCTCAGAGGGGGAAGATAAGAGGTGAGGAGCTCCGGAAGAGCCGCGAAGAAGCTGAAAAAATACTGTCGTCTCCCGATCTCCTGCCACCAATCCGTTTGAAACTGAATAAATTCATCAGTGACAGCTATGCCTTGGAACGCAACTATCCTAAATCCCTTGAATACCTGAAAAGCGCACGCGATTCCGATCCCGGCTCCAAGGAATCCTCCAGGCTGCAACCCTGGATAGAAAATATGGAAAAAATCATAGCACGCGAAAAATAAGAGGGCTGCATTCCTTGTTCTTGCTATTTTCCCGTTCATGCGGCTGAATACGGTTTCCTTCCCTCCCCACGGAGGGAAGAGTGATTTTTCCGTATAATATTTAGACAAAGGAAAGATGGCATTCCGCTATGATGATAGAAAGACCGCAAGACGAGGAAATGAATATGTCCGCACAGGCCATGGAACAGGAAATGAATGAGGATGCCGATCATCTGCTGAGCTGGGATGAATGGCTGCGCCGCCATGTGTCCCAGCTTCTCCTGTTCGCACGCCAGCAATCCCGTTCCCCGGAGGATGCGGAGGACATTCTCCAGGATGCCCTGGTCCGCCTGGCGCGCAAGGAAGCCGCAGGAGAATTCGTGGGCGGCCAGGAAGCGTGGCTCTCCTATGTCTTTGCCTCCATCCGCCGCCTGGCCGTGGACTATGGCCGCAAGGCGGACCGCCGCCAGAGGCGCGAGGACGAGGCGTGCAGCGCCGATCCGGCGCAGGATGCGTGTACGGACCCCTGGTTTTCCAGCTCTGCTGCGGATGAGGAGCTCAAGCAATTCATGGAGATGCAGCTCAAAAAGCTCCCTTCCAAATTTTCCGAAGTCATTGTGCTGAAAATATGGGGTGAACAGACCTTCCTGCAAATAGCGGAGACGCTGGAAATATCCCAGAACACGGTGGCAAGCCGCTACCGCTACGGCATTGACATGCTCCGGAAAGCGTTGAGAAACAGAAAAGAAGAAATTTGAACATACCTGCTCCACTCTTATGAAACATGAATCAGCATCATCCTCAGAGGAAGACGGCGGCGGTACCGCCACTATCCAGCCTCTCCCCGTATCCGATGAACTCATTGCCCGCCTGGCCGTCAGGTGTGAGGAAATATTCCCCCTGAATGACCGCGTCCGGCATGAAATTTCCGATGAAGAAATTCATGAAATGGAATCCCTGCTGAAGCGTTTTCAGCCGGCGCCTGCAAAAATCCTGTTTCGGGAGCAATGCTGCTCCCTGATGTGCACTGAATCCGAGCGTGAAATGGAAGACCGCCTGAAAAAATTCTCCGCCTCCTCCATGCTGGAATTCTCCGTCTGCAAAATGGCTTACGCCATGGAAGCCGAGGGAGAGGTGAAGCAGGAAAAAAATGTTTCCGGCCGCATGTGGAGGAAGCTGGCCTATGTCTCCGGAATTTCCGTGGCGGCGGCTGTTGGAGCCATGCTGCTCATGCAGAACATGCTGGACTCCCGCAGCGACGGGGCAGAGGCCATTGCGGAAAAATCGGAAAGCGTCCCCCTCCCGGAAGAGCACCAGGAATCTTATCGTAACCCCACCATTTTTGAACTGCAGGGGGGAGATGAGCGGGTGCCGGTCGTGGCCCCGGCAAATAGCAGGAAAATCATTCCTGAAAGGGAATATTGAGTAATTCTTCAATGGGCCGTTCAGTAGCGCCAGCCCCGGATTTTGATGATCCGGGGCCTCTTTTTTGCCGTGGATTGAAAAAAATATGCAAATTTTTGAACATGCAGTGTCCGGACATTGTATATTATCTCACATGAATATGAAAACCTGTACCTTTCTGACATTGGGGCTGTTGATAAGTACGGGTTCCGGTTTCTCTATTGACCGGCCCGCTGGAAATACTGCCGCTCTTCAGCCTCCCTCTCTTACTCCTTATCCTTCCCGGCCTGCTCCTCTGCCTGCGTCCCGGCCCGTGAGGCTGGGCATTGTGCCCGGCACGGTTCCGCAGGCGCTTGTGGCCCAGCTGGAGCTCAGCGGATTTCCCGGCGTGCTGGTGACCAAGGTTATTCCGGACAGTCTGGCGGCCAAGGCTGGCTTGCAGGAAAACGACGTCGTTGTCAAGCTGGGGGACATGTCCTTGTCCGGCCCCCGTTCCGTGACGGAAGCTTTGGCGGACAAGGCGCCGGGAGACAAAATAACTGCAGTGCTTTACCGCAAGGGCAAAAGAGAAACGGCAGACCTGACTCTGGATGCCGGAACGCTTTCCGCCGAGGAAATTCTTGCGGCCCAGGGTGATCCTCGTTCGCATCCCCGTACGTCTCCCGGTGGATTTTCCCCTCGTCCCACCCTGCCTCAGGGGCTGCTCGGAACGCAGCCGGATGCCTTTGACCGGATGCAGCAGATCATGGATGAATTCCTGAAAAATTCCGTGATGGATGATCCCGGAATGGATGACGTCTTTAGCAGGATGAACCTGACTCCTGGGTCGGCCCAGGTGCTCAGAAGCCTTCAAAATCTGCAGAAGATGCCCATGCCCTCCATGGGGAACCTTCCGGGGGGAGTCTCTGGCTCTTCATCCGTCCGCATGACGGACAACAACGGCACGATTATTATTTCCTCCAACTCTCAGACCGGGACCTCCGTCCATGTAACGGACCCCTCCGGAAAGGTACTTTATTCCGGCCCCTACAACACCCAGCAGGAAAAGGACGCCGTGCCTGAAGCTGTTCGGGAGCGGTTGAAAAACATAGAAACCAACTTCTGCTTTTAAGATTTCTGCTGAATATTCGTGATCATGTTAAGGATGGCTGCTCCGTTTACCGGGGCAGCCATTTTCATTGCCGGGAAAACCGTGAAAAGCCCGTCAGTGGATGCCAGTCAATTTCCTGTATGTTTCCAGTGCGAAGGAATCCGTCATGCCGGAAATGTAATCCAGCATATGGATCAGGCGTTTTTCCCGTGACTCTTCATCCGCAGGCAAAAGGGTTCCCTGCAAAAGGATGGCTACCTTTCTGGCTTGTCCGGAACCGGGGTTGTCCACCCATTCCATGAAAAAGTCGATCAATTCTCCCAGCACCTTGTAGCCCATGGCCTCCACCTGAATGACGTCCTGCGTCTGGTAAACGTCGCGTATGGCATCTTTGTAAAGACGGTCCAGAGGTCCGGCCAGTTCGGAAACGTCAATGAGGGACTTTTCCATGCTCCCGTCCAGAAGGCGGTCTTCATAGGCCTTGAAGCCCTCTACTACGGCGCGGATACTTCTGCCGATCGCCAGCGCCCGCATGTAATGTACGCAGGAATCCTCCTCCCTCCGTACTGCCAGATCTTCGGCATACTCCCTTTGAGAGGGAGTCAGGAAGGGATGGAACAATTCCATGACGTGGTCGAACCTCAGGATTCTTGAGAAAAAGCCGTCTTCAATATCCGCAATGCGGTAGCAGATATCGTCCGCGGCTTCCATCAGGAAAGCCAGGGGATGGCGGCACCAGCAAAGGTCGTTTCCTTCCGCCTCCGTCCGGGGTATCAGGCCCAGGCTGCCCGCCACAAATGCGGCGGCTTCCATTTCCTGGCTGCCTATGCCGAACTTTTTGCATTCCAGACTGTTGTCGGGAGTAAGCATCTTCTGTTTGGCTTTAAGGGAATAGGACTGTGTACAGGGATACTTCATGAAAGCGCCCAGCACGGCAGCCGTCAGCTTCAGGCCCTTGCCCTCCATGGGGTCTCCGGTGCGGGTCAGGATGCGGAAGCCCTGTGCGTTCCCTTCAAACGGGCGCGATAATCCATGCCGGAACAGGGCCGTCTCAATGGCATCCTCCCCCGAATGGCCGAACGGAGGATTCCCGATATCGTGCGCCAGACAGGCGGTGGAAACGATGGTAGCCAGGTCGGAAGGAATGATATGGGCCGGCAGCGAGTCTTTTCCGGAGAGCCATTCTCCCACCAGCATGCCCAGGGAAGAGCCGACGTGGGCCACCTCCAGGCTGTGGGTAAGGCGGGTGCGCACATAATCGTTGCGCCCCAGAGGAAACACCTGCGTCTTATCCTGAAGGCGGCGGAAAGCGCTGGAAAACAGGATGCGCCCGTAATCCCGGTCATAATTGCTGCGGTGCTTTTGCGGAGCCGCCGTACTCTGGTGGCTTGATCCCCAGCGGGCGTCTGACAGAAGCTGTTCCCAATTCATCTTTTGCGGCACGTTGCCGATGATAAGGGCGTCCGGTGCGGACACAAGCAAAAACGGGAGGGCAAAGGCGTCAATAAGTCAGCATCAGGCCTACACCCCAGTGCAGGTTATTGTCGTAATTGGTGGAAATGCTCACATGAGGCGTCAGGATGTAATGCAGTCCAACGGAATAATCCCGGTCCGTATTCAGGGAAAAGCTCAGGCGCAGGCGCGATGTCAGCGGAATATCGTCCCGTTCAAGCTGGAGACGCACCTTCCCGTCGGTATCAATGCGGGCGTCCGCCACCAGCAGCAGAGGCAGCGTGTACCGTGTTCCCAGGGTGCCGTCCAGTTCACGGTCCTTCCTGGTGGTCTGGCGGAACATGTTGCGTTCCCCGGCCTCGCCCTTCCTGTATGTCCAATCCATGCCGATGTAGGGATAAAGCCACTGCTTTTCTCCGATGTACCTGCCCAGGCGCGCTTCAGCTTCATACCCGCGGGTATCCTTGTATCCTGTCTGCCACTCTCCCTGGATGCTCCAGCGCGTGCCGCCGAACTCCAGATCCCCTATATTCCCGTTAGAGGCAAAATCATTATTTACGGTCAGGTACCATTTACGGTCCATTGCGTAAACGTGCTGGAGCGCCTGGCGGGGATGGGGAAGCTGGGGATTGGGCGGCGAATCCTCATACGTGAAAATACGCCCCATGCCGCTCATCATGTGGTACAGGATGTGGCAGTGGAAAAACCAGTTGCCCCGCGTCTTCTCCGCGGCATTGAACTCAATCACCTGCGTGGCCATGGGCTGGATGTCCACCGTGAACTTCAGCGGGGAAAAATCCCCCTGCTTGTTGACCAGGCGGAAAAAATGCCCGTGCAGGTGCATGGGGTGCCTCATCATCGTATTATTGGTCAGGATGATGCGGACATTCTGACCCTCCCGGATCATGATCCGGTCCGTTTCCGACAGTGTCCTGCCGTTGATGCTCCAGACGTAGCGGTTCATATTTCCGCTCAGTTGAAAATGCAGTTCCTTCACGGGAACGCCGGAGGGGAGGTTCGTTTTTGCGAGGGACCTCAGCATATCGTACGTCAGCGTAACCTCTCCTTCGTCTTCCTGCATGTCCTCCGCATGATGCTTTCCATGGGAACTGCCAGAAGACATGGACATCATGTGCATGCCACCCGCACGGGGAGAATCCATACCTCCGGACATGTTATGATTCATGTGCTTCATGCCGGGCATGGAGCCGGAGCCCATGTTCATCATCTTCATGCTCCCGCCCATGGTCATCATGCCGTTCATCCTCTTCATGTTCTTGAAATAATTCAGCTTGGGAAAGGGACGCAGGGGCTGCTTCTCCCCATGCCCCAGCCACAGTGAGGAAGACCCGGTGGTATCCTCCGCCGTCGCCTGGAACTCGAAAGCCCTGCCTGTTTCCGGCACGGTCAGGATCACATCGTAGGTTTCTGAAACGGCAATAATCATCCGGTCAACGTCCACGGGGACCACGTCCTTGCCGTCGCTGGCCACGACGCGGATTTTCCCGCCGGAATATCTGAGCCAGAAATAAGTGGAGGAAGCCCCGTTCACGATGCGCAGCCGCACGCGGTCCCCGGCCTTCAAACGGGGCAGGGAAGCATGCGGGCTCCCGTTGAGCAGGAAGCGTTCGTAATACACGTCGCTGACGTCCATCGGGTTCATGCGTTTCCATTCGCTGGTCAGCTTGGTGCCCAAATAGCCGGCCCGGAGCGCCTCCCAGTAGCTCTGCACGCTCCCCTTCCGGATGGAAAACCAGTCGGACCCCGTATGGAGTTTTCTATTCACCTCGTTCGGATTCTCATTGGTCCAGTCGCTTAAAACCAGGGTGTATTCCGGCAGGGTGTCCTCCGCTCTGCGCGCCGGATCGTTCCTGCGCTTGTGGACGACGAAGGCTCCGTACAGTCCGCTCTGCTCCTGAAGACCGCTGTGGGAATGGTACCAGTACGTGCCGTTCTGGATAATGGGAAAAGTATAAGTATGGGTGGTATGGGGCTTCACGGGTGCGGAAGTCAGGTAGGGCACGCCGTCCTGGTCATTGGGCACCAGAAGGCCGTGCCAGTGGAAGGACGTCTCCGTATCCATCATGTTGTGCACCCGGATCACTGCCGTGTCCCCCTCCGTAAAATGCAGCACGGGACCGGGAATGCTGCCGTTGATGCTCATGGCGGGACGCGCCGTTCCCGTGAAATTGACGGGGGTATTCCGCACATACAGGTCGTACTCCACCGTCTCTGCCTGGGCCGGGGAATGGAAGACGTACCCGTAAAGGCAAAGGAGGAGGAATAAATAATGCACAATCCTGAACATGAAAAAATGGGGCTGGCAGGAAAGACCGTGCCGCCTCCTTCCCGGTTCAAAATGAAAATGTACGGATGCGTCATATTCTGGAATAAAAAACAACGCCCGGGGTAAAACTCAATTTATCCAAACGGGGAAATGTTCCGGACTGCTTCCTTGTAATTGGCAGGAAAAGAAAAGGGGACAGTTGATTGAACAATAAAAAGCGGGGGCTTGTCCGTAAGGAACAGACGCATCAAACTCCATGATTCCCATGAAAGCCTTCATCATTTCAACCTGCATCTCTCTGTCAGCCATGTGCGCCTCCTTTTCTCAAGAAGCCCGTTCGGAATCCGGAATTGAACCCGTTGCTTCATTCAAGGGAGCCCAGGTAACCGGAGTCACGGTCACGGACAAGGGCAGAATCTTCGTCAACTTTCCCCGCTGGCATGAAACAATACCTTGCTCCGTGGCGGAGGTGGACCGGCAGGGAAACTTCAAACCCTATCCGGACGAGAAAACCAACCGGTGGGAAAAGGGAAAAACACAAGATGGAGACGCGTTCGTATGCGTGCAGTCCGTCGTTGCCGACAGAGACCGGCTTTACATCATTGATACGAAAAACCCGATGATAGGAACCACGGTGGCGACACCCACCTTGTACGTCTACGACCTCAACACCAACAAGCTGATCAGGAAATACCCACTCTCGGAATCGACCAAACCCAAGTCCTATGTCAACGACCTGCGCGTGGACCGGGAGCACGGCAAAATCTACTTTACGGACTCGAACGAACCCGGACTGATCGTGCTGGACATCAAGAGCGGAGAAAACTACCGCATGCTGGACAACCACTCCTACACGACCGCGGAGCAGGACCACATCACCGTCAACGGCAGGCGGCACGACGGGAAAGTCCATTCCGACGGCATAGCTCTGGATAAAAAGAACGGTATCCTCTATTTCCATGCCTTGACGGGCAGGACCCTGTACGGAATACCGGTGCGCCAGTTGATAGACCGCCGGATAGACGAGAAAAAAATCACCAAAATGAAAACGCCTTCGCCCGACGGCATGATCATGGACAGCCGGGGCAACCTCTATATGGGTGATCTGGAAAACAACAGCATCGTGTACCTCACTCCGGACCGCAAAAGCATCCGGACACTTGCCTCCGGAAAGGAAATCAGCTGGCCGGACACATTCAGCATCCATGACGGATACCTCTACTTCACCAACTCCCGCATCCAGGAAGCCCAGGGCGACATTTCCGACATGGTATTTACCCTGGAAAAGGTCAAACTGCCGGAATAAAGGATCCGCCGGAGTTCCAACGTCAGAAGTACTTCCGTTGGCAATGGCGCCTCCATTTCCTTCGTGATTGCGGTTGTTGATAAACTGAACGTTGTCCAGGCGGACAAGTGCGCCCTGTGACGAAATAGTCTCCGCTGTCCGGCTGGACATGAAGAACCTTCAGCCGGAAATCCGGGAATGGACGGCGGAACGCCGGGATATGGATTTCAACCGTCATATCAACAATGCCGCCTATCTGGTTTGGGCGCTGGAATCCCTGCCGGAAGCCTGGCAGGCGGAACGCGCCCTGACTGGCATTCACCTGCACTTCAGGAAGGAAAGCCATGCCGGGGAACAGATGAAGTCCCTATTGTTCCGCCAGGAGAATCTTACCTGCCACCATATCATGCAGGGGGATGAACTGCGGGCGGAAGCGGTGCTGGAATGGACCTGATGGACAGAATGATGAAGAAAAAACTCTACCTGTCCATCAAGTACGCCAGCTCCATTAAAGTCATTTAGCCACTCAACAACAAGGCCGCCCCGGTTCACCCCGGGCGGCCTTGTTGTTTTTGCAGCAGAAACGGTGTTTCCACCATTTCCCCTGATCTGTCCTGACTTTTTTTAGAAGTCGTAGCGGTAGCCGATGCTTCCGTTTACCGAGCTGGCTCCGTTGCGGATGTCCGCGTTGCCGTTGACAAAGACCGTCCCCTGCGTCCCTACCGGCACGCTCAGGCCCGCTCCTATCTGCAACGCCGTCCGACCTACCTTGGCTCCACGCACTTGCTGCGTGTAGCCGGGGTTGGCAAGGAAGCCCACCGACGTTTCTCCCCGGTCGTCTCCCAGGTCCTGGGCCGCGTTGATACGCAGTTCCGCCAGCGCTTCCCTCCCGAAGATGTTGCTGCCTACAAGACCCATCCACCGGCCGCCCAAGGCAAGTGTCCCCGTCGTCCATTCCTGCTTGTCCACGCTCAGGCCCGCGTTGCCCGCTCCCGTTTCACGGTAGCCGTCCATGCGCGTGGTGACCACCGAGGCGTTGAAGAGGGGCTGCAGGATGCTGCTCCTGTTTTCGTTGAGGTAGATGTCGTAGGTGAGTTCATACATCGCTCCCATTCCCCAGCCGTTGGTGTTGCCTTGCGTCCTGTAGCTGCCCGCTCCGTAGTCCACCGTCCGGTTGAGTTTGGCATCGTTCCACCCGCCCGTCAGGATGAGCGTGTGGGCCCAGCGCTTGCTTTGGTAGCGGCCGAAGAGGTTGGCGTAGTAGCTGTCCAGGTGGCCGTCGGCCGTGTCCGCCGCGCTGGCCGTCAGGTCGCCGTAGTTGGCCGTGAAGGCCGCCCCCATCGTGAAGGAGTCGCTGAGGTCCACGTCCACCCCGAAGGTGCCCCCCCCAGGTGGTGAGCTTGTAGCCGCTTTCATCACCCCTGGTGTCCAGCTGGGCGTAGGAGCCCGTGCCTTCCATCCACATGTGGAAGTAGGGGAGGTCTTCGTTGATGTAGGCGGGGTTGACGCCCATCTGGTTGGTGCGGTTGCGTATCCATCCCATTTGTTCTCTCAGCGCGTCGCGCTGGGCGGTACCCAGGGCGTTGACCGTGGAACCCGCCGACGCAGCCAGAGCTCTGGATGCACCGGACAGATTCGGAGCTTCCCCCGTAATCATATTGCTCACAGCATTCATGAGCTGGCCCAGTTGGGAAGTTGCGTCCAGATTGTTTCTGGCTTCCCACAGGAGATTGGAACCGGCTGCCGCATTGTAGGAGTCAGCGGCGGGAGTGAAGATGTTTTCCTGCTGAACGGTGGCGTTCAACACGATGTTATTCCCGTCCCTGGACATGACGGCATCCTTGTAGTACACGGCAAAAAGCCCGGTGGTCCCGATGGAAAGGGAAGCACCTTCATCCAGTCCATTGATCAGGTCCGCCGTCATCAGCACCACGTTTTCCAGGTTATCATACGTGCCCAGGCCGGTGTTGCCCGTCATGTTGGCAAGCACGAACTGGGCTCCATCTCCGATGGTGATGGAATCCGCCGTGATCATGGCGGAGCCAAAGGGATCCGCCTGGTTCAGGTTATACACGAATTCCGTGGTGGAACCGCTCTGGAAGTCAATGCTGTTCAGATTCAGGGCCGTATTGGCGTTTCCGCTGCCTGAGCCGGTGGCTTCCACGCGCAGGATGCCGGAAGAGCCCACCGCCACATTCCTGTAGTCAAGTCCGGCGGAAGCCTCCGTCCCCTTCAGGACGAGCGTGCCGCCGTCATGCACGTTCAAGTCGTACGCGGTGCTCCCGGTCCGCATTTCCTGAGTGACCTTTCCGGAGATGTCCAGAGTGCCCTCTCCCTGCAAAGTGCCGGAGAAGGAGGCGCTTCCAGCCGTGGTGGAGGTGATGGACAGGGTGTTCCCGTTCAAGGCCAGAGCGCCGGAACCGGACAGCCGCAGAATGGACTTGTCCCCCGTGCCGTCCAGGCTCAGAGTTCCATTCAGCGTGACGGACGTTCCGGACAGCCGGGCTTCTCCGCTCAGGGACAGTTCCGCCCCTTCCTGAATGCGGAGGGAGCCGGTTCCGGTGATGGTGCCGTAATCCATGCTGCTTGTTCCGGTCAGGTCGAGAGCGCCCTTAATAGTCAGGGTGCCTCCGGCTTCCGTGGCGGTAAGGATTCCGATTCCGGCGTTGCCGTTAATGGTCAGGCCGCCTCCTTCCAGCGTGAGGGTGCCCAGGGAGTTTTCCGCGCCGTTGAGTACGATGCCGCCTTCACGCAGAGTAAGGGTTTCCATGTTCATCGTTCCTCCAACCGTCAGTGTCCCGGTTCCTTCCTTGATGAAGGCAACGTTGCTGCCTCCCGTGATGCTGCCTCCCATGACGGTATCCTGGCCGGCCGGGTCAATGTCGTCTTCTCCCGTCGTCATTTCTTTGTTGTTGAGAATGACGACGGCCGTGCCATCTCCGGTGTTGTTGACGACCAGGCTGCTGCCGGAGGCTCCTATCAGGTTGTTGATTTTAGCTCCTTCGCCGTCGTCTTCTCCAGGAGTTCCAGCCAGGTTGACCGTCAAGGTCTGGCCACTGCCGATGACAACGCCGGCGTAGCCGGAGAGCGTTTGATAGGAGTTGACTTCATGAGCGTTTCCTCCTTCCGCCTGCACGCGGTAGAGGCCGGTGGCCGCTCCGCTGAGCACCAGGCTGCCACCGTCCGTTCCTGTGACCCGGATGCCGTAGTTGGTCAGAAGGTCGGTAGTGAAGGCAATGTCGCCCAGGTTACCGACGGTCAGCGTTCCGCTGGTCAGGGTCAGGTAGCTGGAGGTGTCGTCGGTTTTGTGGTCCAGCAGAAGGTTGACAACGGCGTCGTTGCTCAGGTCCAGCGTCAGCCCTTCTCCCGCAATGGCCAGGTTCGGGGCGCTTCCCGTTCCGCTGCCGTTGCTGATGACAGCGTCGGATGCCTGCGTATCCTGGCCGATGTTTTCCGTCCCAAGGGCAATGGTAAGCCCGTCCAGGCCTCCTTCTCCTACAGTTACGGATCCGGTGACTCCGGTCAGACGGGAGCCGGCGGCGATATTCAACGTCCCCTTCATATGGCTGCCGTTGGCTCCGGAGAGGTTCAGGTTGCCTTCCATGATGGAAATTCCTTCCGTGATTCCGCCGAGGATGGTTTCTGCTCCTGCCGCGTCTGCCCCGAGTTTCAGGTCTCCCGCTCCGGTTTTGGTCAGGGACGGGCTGTCAGTCAGTGCATAAACGGTGGCGGAGGTTCCTTCTCCGGTAACGTTGATTTTGTCAAATTGGGTGAAGGTTGTGTGTTGGAAGTCCGTGGCTCCAAAGCTTCCCTTGAATTCAAGCGTCCTGTCTCCCCCTACCGTCGCTCCGGCGCTTCCTCCAATGATGATGCCGCCTTCTTCCCCTTCCGCTCCAAAGACGCTTCCTTCCGTCAGAGAGACGAGTACGTCGCCTCCTACCGTGCCGCAGTTGCCTGCCCCGTAGATGTCGCCCAGGTAGGTCCCCGCCCCAAGGGTGACGGTGACGCTGCCGCCAATGCTGACGGGCAGGGCCGCGGCGTCTTCCGCCGTCCATGCGCTTCCTCTCCAGGACCCCCCCACGATCCGGCCCGTGAAGACGGATCCCCCGTCAATGGCGACGCTGGTATTTCCGTTGGTGGTCAGCGTGGTGCCGTCCCCCCAGTTCCAGAAAGAGCCGCCCATGATGTCTCCCGTGAAGATGATTCCTTCTTTTCCGGTGATGGAGACGCTTGAGTTTCCTTCCACTTTTTGTATGCCTCCGTTGCTTTCGGATTTCGTGTTTGCGTAACTGCCCCCATAGATGTTTTTGACGAAGTTGTTTTGCCCGTCTGTGCCGGAGAGTTCCGCATTGCTTAAATCAACAGTTACCGAGGTGCTGCCTTGGATTGTCGTCCCTGAAACCTGGTTGGCCGTCCATGCGCTGCCGCCCGTGATGAAGTTCTGGTTTGTTGCGTTGCTGAAGTCTCCCAGGTTGACGGTCGCGTTGTTGCTATACTGGATATTGGTGACCAGGACGTTTGTGTTTCCTGTGATGATGGTGACGGCATTATGGGAGGAAGTGCTTCCTCCGATGATGGCTCCGGCCACGATGGCGTTATCCTTGACGGTAACGTTTGTGCTGCCCGTCAGAGTTGTGCTCGCTCCCTGCTTGTTTCCGCCGATGACGTGTTCCGCCGTGGCGTTTCCCGAGAGCTGCACATGGGTGTCTCCCGTCAGTGTGCTGGTCTGGAGGTTGTTCCTCCATACGTTGTCTACCCCCCCGGAGATGATGCCAAACGCCCCTCCGTTAATATCCATCCAGATGTCCCCCTGGTAGTTGAGGTTGCCGGACGACAAGGTCGCCCCACTATTGTATACCCCGGCCAGGTTGATTTTGGTTTCGCTGGAGTTGATGATTTGATAAACTTTGTCCCCGCTGGTCGTCAGGGTTCCGTTCAAATATCCCAGGCTGACATTGGTCGCGGTTCCGTCAAGCGACAGGGTAAAGGCATTTTTGATGGTTTTTTCCAACGTTCCGTCCGCTCCCGCCGAAACCCAGGTCACGCTGGCTATCGCGCCTTCATTGATTGTAAGCGTGGAGCCGTTTATGTTGTATTGGTCCGAATTCAGCCCCGTGACGGAAAAGTTCGTATTAAGGATGCTCCCTAAATCGAACGTGTATTTCTGACCGTCCGCCACCAGGCTGTCAAGTGCGCCGCCGATGTCAATAGTACCTGAAGTGAAGGATACACCTTCCATGGTAAAGGAAGAGCCGGATTCCGTATAGGTTAACTTGGCTCCATCAACAGTCACATTCTGCAATGTGCCGGTGCCGTTCATATTCAGTACTGCATTTGTTCCCAGAGTGGCGGAGTTGAAATTCAGCGTTCCTCCTGCCATGGTGATTATTCCGGAATAAGCCAGGGAAGAATTATTGATATTCAGGATGCCTCCTTGGGCCGTGATATTCGCGTTGATGACGGCTCCCGTCAGGTTCTGCGTACCCGTTCCGGCCATGATTAGATTTATTCCTCCTGTGGGAGTAGTCTTGCCGTTCACCCCGGCGTACTGCGTGGTTTCCCCGATGCTTCCCCCGTACGTGTAATCTCCGTTGCCCGTCAGGGTAAGATCCGCTCTGGCGGAATTGGCCGACTGGACGCGTCCCTTATGCGTTCCGCTGAATTCGTCGGCATCATTCAAACCGGCCAGAGAAGCGGCATTGGAAATTTGCAGCGTCAGGTTGTTGGAACCTTGATTGGTTGAGCCCGACAAATCCACTGTTGCGTTGGCGAGCGCCGTTCCCGTAATCTGGAGAATGGCCCCTCCGGACTGCGTCTTCTTCTGGGAAAGGATAATGTTCCCGCTAAAATTGCTTTCCTGGGAACCAAGCACAAATTTGGAGGCATAGTCGGCATTCTTGTTAGCCGCTACCAGCATCAAATCTCCTTCTCCGGCAAATGAACCGTTCAAATTGATGGTACAGGCGCCGTTTGAATTCTGATTAATGGTAAACGAGGAGCCTGCTCCTAAATAAAGCCCTGTGGAGTAATTGTTATTTCCTGAAGTTACATCAAGGTTGAAGGATTGCTCCCCAGTGACTGAATATTCATTGGCGGACTCATTATTATTGAAGGTGGAGTCCGCTCCCCATGCGGGAGATTCAGAAGTTGGGACGGCCAAGGAAACACTGGTGTAACAAGCCAGAACAGCCGCCAGCAGAGCAATAGGCAGGTGTAGACGCATTTTTTGTTATGGTGTTAATTTTTATGTATTTATGTATAATAATACGAATTTGAAATCCGAAGTCAACGAAAATTTTTGATATGAAAACGTTTTAGAAAAGATGAGAAGAGTGAAGAAGAAGCAGGAACGAAAGGGAGAAACTATGTGAATACATATTCAATAACATCACTATTAATGATTTAGATATTTTCCAAAATAAATTTAAATCTTTATCGAATTTCAAAACCGTTGCGCTAACCTTGGAGGATGATTGTAAAAAATTGTTTATCAATAGATTTCTTTGTTGATTATCTTTAAGACACGAGCACAAATTACTCGAATTCTCCTCCTACCGATAGACGAGCCACGCTAGTCATGCATCGTTGCTTTGGCAGGATTAGTCTGCGAAGGTATCACTTCCGAACGTTTTCATTCTCCGGCCCGGCATCTAATGTTTCAGGGACCAGTACAGGAGGGAGTATTCCGGATGTGTAAAAGGTAAAGGGATACCGTGAGGCCGGCTTCTTCTTAACTCTCGAATGGCTGAATTCGTGCCACTTATTTTCGTACAAGGGGGGGTATCAGGCAACGGATCTGATCATGAAATTGAAACTCCAGCTGACTTTCAGAATCACCTTGAACAACTTCAAACAGGTGTGAATCAGAAAAAACAAGGTACTGATATGGGTGCTGGTTGAGCAATTTTGAAAAAGAAAAACGCCTCGAAATTCTTGATTCCGAGGCGTTTATGAAAATGGTACGCGGTACTGGTTTCGAACCAGTGACCCCATGCGTGTGAAGCATGTGCTCTACCACTGAGCTAACCGCGCGTCTATGGTGCGGAAAAAATATATCGGAGGGTTTGGGAATTGGCAAGGAGTTTTTTGAAGTCGGATGAAAATGATCAAAGTTTTTTCTTTCCTTGCTCTTTGGTAGGAACTGTCTTTATACGGGGAAAAATAGCCGGAAGGATTGATTTTTCTCATGCAGGGAAAATCTGTTTCCGACTGAAGCCCTCTATTAATGATCAACATGAAAATACCTCTGTTCCTGAAAGGAAATTACTGTGTACACTTGGCGCGAAGGGAATCGGGCCGGTGCTTTGGTGAGTTGTCGTGCCTACACGGAGGATTTCCGATTACCTGGTTTATTCCATTTATTGCGATAGGACGGAACGGCGCATCGCCGTGTAGATTTCAAATGGAGGGATGCTTTTGGCGCAGGATTTTACGCTTGCAGGCGTGTGCAGGACCTAGTGTATCCATTTCATAGTGTTACTTTCCCTTTTCCTGCGCATATCTCCCGGCAATGCTGAATTTCCCATCGGAAGAAGATTTGGCCAATAGAAAAAGCAAAGATGGCTGCGGTCATTTTGTCCCAATGGAAAGTGACCATGATCATACATATTGGAGAAGAACGATACCCGTCATGCCAATGGATTTGCAGTTTCTCATCACGCAGATGATTTCCATTCCGTTGCCGGAGAAAATGATTCTACTGCAGTTTCAAGATTAATGAATTGGGAGATGAGCGTTTTCCGTTAAAGGGGAAGGGCAGCGCTGCCCTGGCGATAATGCCGTGCTATTGTATCCTGAACCATAGGGGACGGGAATTTTCCTCTTGCCATGATTTTGGCACATAACGGCTTTCCAGGGGAAGGGAAATTGAATAGGCGGATCAACTTCACTGACCGGGAAAAAGCCCCCTCGTTCTTCCGGAGGGCTGGGGTACTGTCATTCTGTGTTTTTCAACGGCGGGTGTCCATACTGACAATTGTTTGGGGGAGGTAGCGCTTCGTAAGGATGTTGCTGGCCATGATGAAGCCGGCGAGATGAAGGAAAGTCTGCCGCCTCTTACATCCAATCAAAGGCTGGGAGTGACTGCCTGGATTTTTTGAAACTGTGGCTTGGAGGATTTTCCCAAGAGAGAAGAATGTTTCTATCCAAGGCTACTTTTTCTACTGTCGGGCCTCCCGGAATTCCCAGGCACGGCATGTATACTTTCCTCTTCTCAAGATTTTCTTCTTCATTTTATCAAGTTATTAATTGTCAATATTTTCCAGTGCTCTTTCCGGGAAAGGGGGATGGTGGCTGAATTCCGGCTTGTAGAATATCCGCCGTCTTTTTAAACTCCGGGCATGAGTTGCACAAGCCCACCCCGAGCATGGGCCCAGATTGATACTGGTGCATTGAAGCACAATCTGAATGTCGTCCGCCGCATCATGCCGGACCACCGTTTGATGGCCATTGTGAAGGCGGAGGCTTACGGACACGGTCTGGAAGGCGTGGTGAAGGCTCTGGACGACGAGGGCTGCGCTTTTTTCGGGGTGGCGACCGTGGCGGAAGCCGGCCGGGTGCGGGACGCTGGGGCCAAAACGTGCCCTTTCATTCTTGGTCCCTGTTTTGCGGGAGAACGGGAGGAAATTGTCCTGAACGGCTGGCGCGCCGCCCTTTCCAGCATGGAGGAGGCGGAACATTTCAATTCCCTGGGGAGGCTGTACAACAAGCCCGTGCATGTCCATCTGGCCGTGGATACCGGCATGGGGCGCAGCGGTTTTCTGCCCAGCGAACTGCATGGCCTTACCGAAAGGCTTAAGCAATTCTCCTTCCTGGATTTGGAAGGCGTGTTTTCCCACCTTTCCGCGGCATCGGACGATATTTCCTTTACGCACGGTCAGATCAGCGGATTTGCGGAGGCGGTGAATGAACTTTCCAAGGGCCACGAGTACAAGTTCCGCCATTTGTGCAGCAGCGCGGCCGTATTCAATTACAAGGTGCCCTGTGCCAACATGGTGAGACTGGGGAGAATTCTGTACGGGTATTCTCCCATGCCGTCGCCCCACAACAAGGAACTGCGCCCCACGCTGACGCTCTACAGCCGCATTACTTTGATACGTACATTGCCGGGCAATCACGGCGTCTCCTACAACCATTGTTATATCACCAAGGGTTGCACGAAGGTAGCGACTATCGGCATCGGTTATGCGGACGGCTATCTTCAGTATTTGTCCAATCAGGGAGCGCGTGTGTATATCAACGGCCAGTACTGCCCCGTTCTGGGACGCATTACCATGGACCAGATCATGGTGGATGTAACGTACATGGACCAGGTGAATACCGGTGACCTGGTGGAGATCATGGGGCCCAATGTGAGCTGGGAGGAGCTGACGCGCCGCGCCAATACCATCCCCAGCAACGTGCTGACCAGCATCAGTTCTCGTGTTCCGCGGATTTACGTGTAAGCAGTTTCGCGCGGAGGCCGGATTCTATTGTTTTTCTTTTTTCCGGGATGCTTTCCCGGAAAGTTCCGGCTGTCATGCCATTCCGGATTTTGGAGAATTGGAAAAGCCTGCTGATGAAAACAGAGTAGTTTTTCAGGATATTGCCGGACGGACGGCTCCGCGCTTTTTAAGCTTTGGTCCGGTGGTTCGGAGTTTTTACTGTTTGCGGGTGTTTTTCCCGGCTGGCGAAAATTCTCGTTCCGTTATGCTTCGGGAAGGGTTTTCCATCGCGGGAGGGGGAGCAGAAATGCCGGGGTGGGGGGGATGCTTGCAGGAAACAAGGAGGGTAAGAGAAATTTTCCGTCAAAAAGACAGTTTTTCTGGCGTTCAGCTTTCCTTTTAATTTTCCGGCGGAGTTTTACCTCTGCCGGAGTTTGTCCCAGTCTTCCGGCTCCAGGGAGCAGGGGTCCGGAGCTACCCAGTGTCCCGGTTCTATTTCCACGGGCGTCAGGTCCGCTCCCACGGTTTCCGGATAGGCGGGGTGCTGAATGCGGTGGCCGAAGGCAGAACCAAGCGGCGGATTGATGGGGGAGGGTACGTCTCCCGGCAACGGCTGGTGCGTGTTGGCTTTAGCGGGGTCCGGTTCCGGAATGGCATCCAGCAGAGCCTTGGTGTAGGCGTGCCTGGGAGCCTGGTAGATGGTTTCCGCGTCTGACATTTCCACGATTTTTCCCAGGTACATGACGGCCACGCGGTCGGAGATGTGTTTGACTACCGCTAGGTCATGGGCGATGAAGAGGTAGGAGAGCTTGCGTTCCTCCTGGAGTTCCAGGAGCAGGTTGAGCACCTGGGATTGTACGGACACGTCCAGAGCGGAGACGGGTTCGTCCAGAATGATGAGGCTGGGATTTAGCGTGAGGGCGCGGGCGATGCCGATGCGCTGGCGCTGACCGCCGGAAAATTCAAAGGGAAAGCGGTCGATGGCGCTGTCCGGCAGGCCCACGCGGTCCAGCAATCCGCGCACCCATTCCCGGCGCTGCGCCGGAGTGCCCATGCGGTGGATGACGAAGGGTTCCGCCACAATCTGCCCGATGGACTGCCGCTGGTTGAGGGATTCCGCAGGGTCCTGGAAGACCATCTGGATGTGGGGCCGCAGGGGCCGCATTTTGCGCTGGGAAAGGGTGGCAATGTTCTGGCCGTTGAACTGGATGGACCCTCCTGTAGGCTTCAGCAGGCGCACGATGCTTTTGCCGATGGTGGATTTTCCGCAGCCGGATTCCCCCACCAGCCCCAGCGTTTCGCCGGGATAGATGTTGAAGGAGACGTCGTCCACCGCCTTCACCCAGCCCGCCTGGCGCAGGAAGATCCCGGAGCGGACGGGAAAGTACATTTTCAGGTTGTTGACTTGCAAGAGTGGTTCCGGCATGGCAAAGGAGGGGTTAAAGGTTGGCGCAGCGGGGGCAGGCTTCCACGAAGTGCCCGGGGGTCACTTCCACCAGGGGCGGGCGTTCCGTCAGTTCCTCCGCAGGCACGCCCTGCCGCTGGCAGAAGCGGCAGCCGGGCACGAAGTCCGCAATGGAGGCCACCTGGCCGGGGATGGTGGGCAGCTTGGTCTTGCGCACGGAGCTTAATTGCGGGATGGAGGCCAGCAACCCCCTGGTATAGGCATGGAGCGGATTGGAGAAGAGTGCCCGGACCGGGGCTTTTTCCACCACACGTCCGGCATACATGACCACGACGGAGTCACAGCTCTGGGCGATGACGCCCAGGTCGTGCGTGATGAGGATGGAGGAGGAGCCCATTTCCGCCTGAAGGTCCTTGAGCAGGGAAAGTATCTGCGCCTGCACCGTGACGTCCAGCGCCGTGGTGGGTTCGTCCGCAATGATGAGTTCCGGATGGCAGGCCAGGGCGATGGCGATGACGACGCGCTGGCGCATGCCGCCGGAGAGCTGGTGCGGGAATTCGTCCACGCGCTGTTCCGGAGCGGGAATGCGGACGCGCTGCAGGAGCTGGATGGCGGCGTCGCGCGCTTCCCTGGCGTTCAGGCCGCGGTGGAGCATCAGGGATTCCCCTATTTGCCGCCCTATGCTGTGCACGGGATTCAGGGCCGTCATGGGTTCCTGGAAGATGACGCCGATGTGCCTGCCGCGGATGCCGTGCATGTCCGTTTCCTTGGCTTGGACCAGGTCGCGTCCCTGGAACAGGATTTCCCCGTCCAGGATTTTCCCCATGGGCTGGGGCAGAAGGCGGACGATGGACATGGCCGTGACGCTCTTGCCACAGCCGGATTCCCCCACGATGCCTACGCAAGAGCCCTTGGGGACGGTGAAGCTGACGCCGTCCACCGCTTTCAGCAGGCCGGATTCCGTCTCGAATCCGGTGACCAGGTTCTTGATTTCCAACAGGGGTTCGCTCACTTGTTATTTTTCCGTGGTAGGGGGTTCTTCCTGAGTGACGCCGTTTTCCGGGATGGCGGGGACGGAAGGCAGCTTGTCCGCGCCGTCCTTGTTGTCCAGGCTGTCGATGGAGTCAAGGAAGCGGTACTGGTCGTATACGGCGTCCACTTCCTCGAAGGTTCTGCCCTCCCGCTTGGCTTCCAGCGTTTCTTTCTTCACGTCGTTGTCCACCCAGTACAGGTAGCTTTCCATGGGGTCGAAGACGACCGGATGGCAGAATTGCGTGGTGGCGCTGTTGGGCCATTTGACCCATCGCCAATAGCCCAGGCGGATGAATTCCGTGGTCCAGCAGGGCACCCACAGGGCTTCGTCATGAATTTTCTGCTGCACTTTCCAGGTGGCTTTCTGCAGTTCGTCTTCCGTAGCGGCGTTCGTTTCGTCGTCCAGCAGCTTGTCCATCTCCTTGTCCGCATAGGCGGTGATGTTGTTGGTGTACGTGATGAGGCTGCCGCGTTCGTCGTAGGCGTAGCGGGAATGGAAGCCCTGCTCGTTCATGGGGTGGGGCGGAGTGAATCCCCAGGCCATGAAGGAGGCCTGGGCGCGCTTTTCCATGATCTTGCGGAAAGCTACGGTGGAGTCCAGCGGGTCAAGCTGGATTTCCAGGCCGCACTTGCGGGCGTCTTCTTTCAGCTTGCCCAGTGTGGAGGCCAGGGTTGGAGAAGAGTTGGGGAACGTGATGGCGGCGGTCAGACGGGTGCCGTCCGGCTTGCGGAGAATGCCGTCCGGACACGGAATGGTGTAGCCTGCCTTGGCGAAGAAGGTGCGCGCCTGTTCCGGAGAGTAGGACCGCGCCTTGATGTAGGGATTGGTGAATTTACCGAAGCCTGAATCGTAGGAATTGAGGCGCTGGTAATCTCCCCGGAATGTGATATCAATGATGTTCTGGATATTCAGCGCGTGCTGGAAGCCCAGGCGAACGTTGAGATCGTTGAACGGCGGCTTGGATGTGTTCAGGAAGATGCCCGTGGGCGGCCGAGGATAGATGGTGTAAAATGTGCTGCGGTTGATGTAGCCGTTGTGGACTTCCGGGATTTCCATGCGTTCGTGCCACAGTTCCGGCTTTGTGATGTTCAGCACGTCCAGCTCCCCGATGCGGAAGAGTTCAATGGCCTTGGACGGTTCCCCGATGAAGTTGTACACGATCTGGTCCACGTTATACATGTACTTCGTGAACTTCTTGTCCTTGCCCCACCAGTCCGGAATGCGCTGGAGGATGACCTGCCGCCCGCGGATGATGCCGTCAGGCTTCACCACGTATGCCCCGGTGGTGGGAGGCACGCGCCACTGGTAGCGTTCCACATAGCTGGGGCCGAACTCGCAGTAGAAATGCGGCGGGGACGGGATGAACAGGGTGCAGTAGTAGGGCAGCAGGGGCTTGGGGGAGGGAAGAGTGACGGAGAAGCGGCTATCGTCGTAAATGGTGATGTTGGAGGCGTTCTGGTAGTAGAAGTTGTTGTAAAAAACGTCACGGCTGTGTTCCGAGGTACGGATGTACATGTTTACCAGCAGGTCCACCGCCTTGACCTTGGCTCCGTCCGAGTAGCGGGCGTCCGGGTCCAGTTCGAAATAGACGGTGCGCCTGTCCGCGGATTCCGCCCATTTTCTGGCGATGCCGGGAATGATTTTTCCGGTGACCGGGTGGATGGAGACGAGGCCGATGATGATTTCATCATACAGGGGGCCGCGGAATCCGCTGTTGCTGTTCGGGCCATTGGGACGGAATGTATCCGGGTAGGAGCCGGGAGCCCACTGGCGCAGAACGCCGCCTTTTTTGGCGTTCGGGTCGCCTATTTCCGGATTGTCCAGCCCGTCTTCCCATTTGAGGTCTGCGGGGATGTCCGCCGGAGTCTTGAATTTAATATAGTCCCCTTCGCTCTGTCTCCGGTGAATGACGGACAGCGCGGCTTCGTCGGAGATGAGTTTGCTCTGCAGTTTTTCACGGATTTTGGGGTCTTCCTCCTTGAAGAATTTTTCCCGGAGTTCCCGGATTTCCTTTTGCTTGGCCGCTTCTTCCCTGGCCAGCCTGTCGTTGATCTGCCTGTTCCACCGTTCCGGGAAGGTGTCGAAACCCGGCGGCAGGGTTCCGAAAGGAACGTTCGGCTGCCAGCCCACCCCCTGGGATTGGGAGGAATCCTTGCAGCCGGCGCCCGCTGTCAGCAGAAGGGACACGGAGACGGAGGCAAGGATCGTGCGGAGAATGGCGGAAAGCTTGAGCATGGAGTCTGTGAAAAAGGGAATATTCTTATTTGTAAGTGGTGAATTTTTTTGGGTCGAAGGCTTCGCGGACGGCCTCCCCGATGAAGGTGACGAGCAGCAGAGTGATGACCAGGGCGGAGAAGGCGGAGGTAACCACCCAGGAGGCGGAAAGGTCCGCAAGGCCGTCATTCAGCAGGCGCCCCCAGCTTGCATAGGTGTCCGGAAGGCCGAAGCCGAGATAGTCCAGGGATGCCAGGGCCAGGATCAGGGCGGAGACGCTGAACGGCACCAGCGTGACCAGAATGGCAACCAGGTTCGGCAGGATGTGGACAAAGAGGATGCGGTTGGTGGACGCCCCCACCACGCGCGCCGCCGCCACGTAGTCCCGCGCCTTTTCCTTCATGGTGGAGGTTCGGAGCTGGTAGGTCATGGACATCCACCCGAACATGATCAGCAGGCTGATAATCAGGAACATGCCTTTCATCTGCAGGGGCACCATATCCGAGATGATCATGATGATGAAAAGGAAGGGTACCTGGGAGAAGATTTCTATGAGGCGCTGCATGCCGAGATCAAACATGCCGCCGAAATACCCCATCATCATCCCGAAGGTGATGCCGATGAAGTACACGATGGGCAGGTAGAAGATGGCGGCTTTCATGTTGACCTGAAGGCCGCCGTACAGGTAGGCCAGGATGTCCGCCCCCTGCGTGTTGGTGCCCAGCAGGTGGCCGCCCTTGAGGGGCGGGGCCGGGTGGTAGAAAATGCGGCTGATTTTGTTTTCATCCGTCTGTTTCAGGAAGTCCTCCTTGGTGCCGGGGCCGTTGTAGTGTTCAGCCACAATCTTGTTGTTCTCGTAGGTGGCGCTGTACACTTCCGTCCTGTCCTCCAGCCATCCGGTGGCGCGGTCCACCTTTTTTCCCTTGCGGAATTTGTAGCTGATGTGCGGCAGGGCCTCTTCATCCTTGTGCAGGCGGGAAGCAAGACCGGAGTACGGTTTGCCATCGGATTCGCAGACCAGCCCCTCTTCATTCACGACCAAGGCTTCCGAACCGGGATTGGTGGAATCTCCCGTGGGATCGTAGGGGACGAGGGGCATGACGACCAAAGAGGGTTTTCCCGGCTGTCCCGCCTGTTTTTTCAGTTCCCGGTAATTGGCTTCCGCATCCGCAAAGTCCCCGGTCTGGCCGAAGGTAGAACCCTTGTACACCTTGCGCATGATGGCAGGGAAATACCAGGAGCCATCCTGGATGACCAGAAGCGCCCTTTTTCCCACCAGACACTGGTCCATGCAGGCCAGCAGCGTCAGGGCCAGCAGGATGACCAGGGAGACGTAGCCGCGGGAAATGCTTTTGAACCTTTGGAGGCGTCTTTTGGTGATCGGCGTGGGGCGGAACCGGCGCGGTCCTTTCAGCCTGATCCAGAGGCCCGCTCCGGCCATGACCAGCACGCAGGCCCAGCCGAACCACAGGAATTTCCCCTGAGGCATCAGGAGGCCGCTGCTGTTCTGGTCCGCGCAGACGATGTGAAGCATGCTCATTTCCCGCGAGACAGTGAAGGGCCAGCTCAGCGTGGGGAGGAGCAGCCCGCACAGCTCGCCCGCGGCGGTGAGGACCGCCAGGATGATGAGAAGGTATGCCAGTTTTCTAACCATGTGTGTTATTCAAATTTAATGCGCGGGTCTACGGCGGCCACGATGATGTCGGAAAGCAGGTTGCCCAGCACCATCAGGAAGGAGGTGAGCAGCAGCGTGCCCATGATCAGGGCGTAGTCCTTGTCCATCAGGGCCTGGTAGCTCAGCATGCCGAAGCCTTGGATATCGAACACCTTTTCCACCAGCATGGAGCCGGCCACAATCAGGCTGATCAGACTGCCGAGCGTGGAAGCGATGGGAATGAAGGAGTTGCGAAAGGCGTGCTTGATCACGGCCCCCTTGAAGCTCACGCCTTTGGCCATGGCCGTCCGGACGTAGTCGGAGGAAAGGTTGTCCATCAGGTTGTTCTTCATCATCATCGTAGTGATGGCGAAGGAGCTGACCACGTAGCAGATCAGGGGCAGCACGGTGTGGTGCAGCAGGTCGGCCGCCTGTTCCCAGAATCCCATGTCTGCGAAATCCGCGGAGGTAAGGCCGCATAGCGGAAACCATTCCAGGCGCGCCCCCAGGTACACCACGAGCACGGCGCCCAGCGCAAAGCCGGGAACGGAGTACCCCAGGAAGATCAGCACGGAGGAAATGTTGTCTACCAGGCTCTTGTGCCGTATGGCCTTCACAATGCCCAGGGGAATGCACACGGAGTACGTGATGATGGCGCTCAGGATGCCGAAGTACAGGGACACGGGAATGCGCTCCTTGATCATGTCCCAGACCGGTTCATTGTATTTGAAGGAATTGCCCATGGTGCCCTGGAGCAGGCCGTCAAAGCTTGTCTTGTACATCACGGCCCGCCAGGCATAGCCTTTCGCCTTGTCCTGAATGGCCCCCTCATTTCCCGTCTGCCGCATGCGCCTGGCCCAGCGTTCGGCGCGGTCCATTGGGGATTCCACCTCCACCGTCCATCCTTCCGTAGCCGCTTTCCGGGAAGGCGTCCCGGAAAAGAAAGCGTCCTTGACTTCCTTGGAATCCTTGTCCGGCCGCACGACGACGACCTGTTCTCCCGTCTCGTTCAGATTGATTTTGGTGTGGGTGTCGGAAATGCCGGCATATTCGTCCTCCCTGTCTGCCGGCTCCTCACCGCTAATAACCCCGAATTCCTCGCGGGAAATGGAAATCTTCTTGGGCAGCACGCCCAGCCATTGCAGATAGGCGGTGACGATGGGTTCCTGAAGGCTGTATTGCTCTTCCAGCCGCTCCATGTCGGCCTCGCTCAGGTTATTGTCCCCGCGCTGGGACCCCGCCTTCTGGCCGGACAGGGCGCTCATGCTCTGCTGCTGCATCATTTGTTCAATGGGACCTCCCGGAACAAAGCGGGTTATGCAAAAGACGAGAAAGGTGACCCCCAGGAGCGTCAGGGGCATGAGAAGGAGTCGTCTGATGATATAGGTCTTCATTCGTCGCGCAAAACTCTACTGATTTGTGGCATGCTAGGCAAGCCGCAATCCTTGTTTGTGAGCCTTTCCTAACATGTGGCTTTCCACGTTTTCCCACATTCCGGACAGGAGAATACAGAAAAACCGCCAAAATGGCGCCGCATTTCCAGCTTCCGGCTTTGGAGGTCCGGCCGCTATTCGCGGAAGGGTTATATTCCTTCCCCCAATCGGCGCGCCAGCATATCCGGCAGTCCGGCAGCCAGAATGCGCCGCTGGGCTTCCTCTAGGTCGTATTCCACGCGGCGCTGGTAATAAACCATGCCGTTCGTATCCAGAATGCCGTAGGCGGCGCGGGGGTCTCCGTCGCGCGGCTGTCCTACGGACCCCACGTTGATAAGGTACTTGTTGGTTTTGAGAAGCTGGATATCCCCGGATTCGTATTCCTGGATGCTCCCTTCGTGCCGGATGAAGGTGCGCGGAACGTGGGTGTGGCCGTTGAAGCAGAGGAACTGGTTATCCCGCAGCATGTTGATGCTATGCGTAGCCGTGTCCACATTTGTGACGTATGCCCAGGAGTTGGGCTTGTCCTGCGTGGCGTGAACCAGCACAATTTCATTGGGAAGAATGCGCTGGAAGGGGGCACGGCGCAGCCATTTTTTCTGCTCGTCGGAAAGCTGCTGGCGCGTCCACATCAGGGCACTGTACGCCACGGGATTCATGCCTGCCGGATTGTCTTCCCCGATCGCTTCCTCGTCGTGGTTGCCGCGGACGGTAGGAATCTGGCGGGAACGGATGAATTCAAGGCATTCGGAAGGATTGGCATTGTAGCCCACGATGTCGCCCAGACAGTAAACGGCATCGCATTGCAGCTGTTCTATATCCTTCATCACCGCTTCCAGGGCGGGCAGGTTGGCATGGATGTCGCTGATCAGGGCTATTCTACTCATGGTATTGCGGAAAACTATTATAGCGCATTTCCCGTTTTTTGCCAAGGGGGGAAATTGCAACGGCGTAGCAATGGCCAAAGGCAGGAGATTAAATATCAGTGTAAGGGGATAAAGGCCGCAAAATAATTCTGCGGAGATAAAATATCACTTGTGCCCGGAAATCTTTAATCTTTTCCATCCGGCACCGGATCATCCCGTTTGGCTTCCGGCAGAGATTCCAGCGCTTCCCTCAGTCCATCCACGGGGTATCTGAGGGAATTGGCCAGGTGGGCGGTCATCATGTCGCGCGCTATTTCATCTGTAGGATAAAGTTCGCGGAAGGGAATCCTGTCCTTTTCCGGTATATGCAAACGGTTTTCCAGCACGAAAATGTTGGTGACCAGGCTGGGAACGCGGTTGTGGGGGTCTTTGAACAGTTCTTTTCCCAGTTCCAGCGCTTCTCTGGATTTGGAGGGCACACGGGTCAGAGCGTAAAACTCCTTGCGCGCCGTCAGGGCTGGAGCCCTCAGTTCACGGGCTTTCCGGTAGGCTTCCGCGGCCTTTTCAAAATCCGGCTGGCGGTACGTATCGCTGTACATGTTGCCCAGCAGGGAATACAGGTACCAGCTGTCGGGATTGGCCTTGATGCCCTTTTGCAGAAAATCGCGTCCCTTCTGAATGTACTTGCGGAATCCTTCGCGGCGTTCCAGCGGGGAAAGGCGCTTGTTGTCCAGATAGCTGGAGGAAGCGTTGTTGCCCAGATGCCAGGAACCGTTGTCCCAGTAAAAATCGGAATGGGGTGCAAGGGCGGTGATCTGGTTGTAGCGGCGCTCCAGATTGGCCCAGTCGGAAACCAGGAAGCAGTCAAAGGCTTCCATGCTCAGCACCGCCGCCACCAGGGAACGCAGGCCGCCCAGAGACACCATGGCAAGCTGCTGTTCCAGATAATCGGAGGATGAAAGGTTCACCGGCTCTTCCAGCAGTCCAGCGTTCTTCTCCTGCTCCAGAATACGTTCCTGCAGGGGCAGGCGGATCATGCCGAAGCCCAGCAGGGCAATGATGAAAATGACGGTGTTTTTCAGCATGATTCGTAAGGGGCAATGGAAATTACTGATGACCTACTGTTTAGAGATATAAGAGGTCATGATAGTTCAGTAATTCCTACTTCTTTTAGGTACTGATAAATACCATCATAGAATGAATGTTGCCGAGTGAAATCTGTGTCACTGCCTTCAGGTATAAAAATCACAAAACCCTGACGTGCACGTGTTAATAGAACTCGGTATGTATTCTTCAGGTAGAGCTGGGCATCTTGATTACGCACCATTTTCCATTTGGAGCCACTAAAATTGTAGGGTTTAAAAGACCCGTTTTCCATACGGTAGTCCGCATCCCATGCCACAAGGCTCCAATCTATTTCTAGACCTTGTATATCAAATTCTGTAGCCGTATCTTCTAAGAAATAGGAAGAACGCACATCTTCCTTATTGTTCAAGAACCAATTTTTTGCTTGGATAGTGCTTTGTACGCAAATGCCAAATTGACGCAATCGCTTAGCACCAGAACTGGCGATGAGTCCGTAACGCTCTGTGCCACCAGCTTTAGAATATATCCAATTCCGGGCTTTTTCTAGACTGCGCGTCATTACAATAGGATATTTATACTTTAATTGGGAATAAAGATTCTGTGCCCTTGGCAAGTCATTATCCAAAAGTGATTTTACAAAATCTGAGACTTGTTCACTGCGGAAAGAGCGGAGAGACACAGCTAGATGTAAATCTCTTTCTGGATAGTAATTTAATCCGTTAAAAAATTTTTCAAGTTCCAGCCCACGTGTGTATTCCTCATCAGAGATTTGACGTGACACATAAACTTTCCAATGAGGGAAACGATTTTTAAGGGCATCAAACCAGGCTGGTAATCCAGCTTCTCCGGTATGTATTTCTTGGCCACCACCAATTAAACAGATGATCACAGCCCAATCATCGTGGCGATCCATCGCACTGATGAGAAACTCAGGTTCGGACATCTCCCAAGAGAAAACGTTACGTTCTTTCATGAACTTGGCCGTTTTTTCTTGTGTCCAAGCACGCTGTGCTTCGTCAAAAATCGCTACCTTTTCAAGAGGAGCTTGGTCTGGTTTGTTGAGAGCATTGTCACGGAAATGGTGAATATTCTGAATGAAAACAGAGGATTTTCTTTCAGCATCAGTTTTAGTTATTTTTTGATCAGAACGCTCAACTTCATCTCGGGCAAGAGCTTCTCGTAACACCGATACTAGCGGGCCATTACCAGAAAGAAAGACAGCATGTTCTCCTTCATCATATTGGTGTCGTTCATTAGCAATATTGAGGCCCACTAAGGTCTTTCCTGCCCCCGGCACACCAGTGATAAAGCAGATCGATTTTTCATGGTTCTTTTTACTATCATTGATGATACGGTTAATAGTTTCTGTGGTCTGATTCAGATTAGAAGCTCCTGCATCACTGCGTGCGATTTCTTTAACATCATGCCCACGGTATAAAGCTTGAGCTGCTTCAATGATCGTGGGCGTAGGCTTATATGGAGATGAAAGCCACTGATCAAAAGAGAATGGCTTATCAGATAGTTGGTCAGTTAACTCTTTTAAGATTGGGCCTAATGAATTTTCATTACACAGAATAGGGCGATAAATATGGTCATCATCAGAGATAAGCTGGTATGGAACAGAAGGGGCATCACTACAAACAACGAGTGGCACAATTATTTTATGATGGCTCTCTTGATGAAAGTATTTTAAATCAAGAGCATAGTCTACTACTTGATCTATAACGTATTTAGAGTAATGTTTTTCTCCTGTCTTAAATTCAATGACATAAAGGATGCCAGAAATTGTTATAATGACATCAATGCGTTCTCCAATACGAGGAATTGTGTATTCAAATGTAATGAATCCTGAAGGAAAATTCTTAAGAACTTTCTGAAGTATTTCGATTTCACGAATCCATGCATTACGTTGAGTTTGTTCTAATACAAATGGGTTGTTGCGAGTAATTTGCCCAAGAATTTCATCTAAGGATTATTTGCAAAATTGTTGTATATTATTGGAATAATAAAAACGATACATTGTGTCTTATAGATTTAATTCATGGGTTGTTGTACACAAAAAATCCTTGGAGAAATAAAACTTTGGTAGATTGAAAAAAACTACCTGAATTATTCCTAGAATAAAGAAAAGAATAATCCTAATCCATTTTCAGGCGCTGGCGGATATCCCTGTCCAGTTGTTCCCATTCGGGTACGGAGGCTCCGGCCTGATGGGCTTTAGCGAGGGGATCGCCCCAGATGGCCGTGTATTCGATGGGGCGTCCTTCGTTGTAGTCCACGGCGCTGGACGGGATGAAAGCTCCCATGCTTTCCGTGCGGGAAAGGTGGAATTCGACCAGGTCGTCCGGCAACGTGTGGCCGCGGGCTTTGGCGGCCCGGACCACTTCTTCCATGATGCGGCGGACACGGGCGACGTTTTCCGGGTTTTTGTAGAGTTCCGCGATGCTGATGCCCCCCAGCGCCAAGCAGAGCCCGTTGAACGGTATGTTCCAGACGAGCTTGTACCACTGGATCTGTTCCGCGTTGTCAAAGGCGCGTGTCTTGATGCCCGCCCCGGCAAAGAGAGCGGAAAGTTCCTGCGCCTTTGCGGAGCCCTTCGGTGACGGTACGAACGGTGCGAATTGAATGTTGCCGCCTTCCAAATGGTTGATGTGGCCCGGTTCCTCCCGCATGGCGCAGATGAAGCACAGGCCCACGTAAATGCGGTCCGACGGGATAATACGGGCGATTTCCTCCGCGTTTCCCATGCCGTTCTGGAGAGTGGCTACCACCGTGTCCGGTCCCATCAAGGGAGGGAGGGCCTTGGCAAATCCCGCATTGGCCGTGCTTTTCCAGGCGACGACGACGAGATCCACCGGACCGACTTCCGACGCTTCCCGGTATACCTTGATGCGGGGCAGCGAAATGTTCCCGTGCAGGCTTTTCACTTCCAGACCGTGTTCTTTCAGGTAGTCGTATTCCGAGCGTACGATGAACGATACGTCCTGGCCGGATTCCTGAAGTCTGGCTCCGTAATAGCAGCCGAGCGCCCCGGCTCCCAGAATGGCTATTTTCATGGCGGTGAAGGAGGGTGTTTTTTCTTGGACCGTTTACAGCCCCTGGACGTTGCCTTTGTTGTCCAGATAGATGTGCATGGCGTTCGGGGAGACGGGCAGGGCGGGCATGCGCATGATTTCCCCGCAGAGGGCTACCAGGAATCCGGCCCCGTTGGCGATTTCAAAGTCGCGCACGGTGACGGTGAATCCGGTGGGGCGGCCGCGCAGCCTGCCGTTGTCGGAAAGAGAGTTCTGGGTTTTTGCCATGCAGATGGGGAGGTCCGTTAGACGGCTGGCTTCAAACTGGGCCAGCTTCTTTTTGGCCGCAGGCGTCAGTTCCACGCCGTCCGCTCCGTAAATGCTGCGGGCGATGATATTGAGTTTTTCCTCCACCGGCAGGGCAGATTCATACAGGGGCTTGAAGGGCGGGGAAGGACGGTCTGCCGCTTCTACCACGATTTGAGCCAGTTCCTTCCCGCCTTCCCCTCCGCGGGAAAAGATGTCCGCAATGGCGCAGGGGATGCCGCGTTCCGCGCAGTGCTCCATGATGGCGTCCAGTTCCTCCTGGGAGTCATCAAAGAATTTGTTGACGGCCACGACCACGGGGCGCTTGTAGTGGGCGGCGGCGTCCAGATGGGCGTCCAGGTTTGCCAAGCCCTTTTTCAGGGCGGCCACGTCCGTGTTTTTCAGATCCGCCAGGGCGGTTCCTCCGTGCATTTTCAGGGCGCGGGCCGTGGCGACGATGACGATGGCCGCGGGATTCAGGCCGGACTGGCGGCATTTGATATCCAAAAATTTTTCCGCACCCAGGTCAAAGGCGAATCCGGCTTCCGTCACGGCATAGTCACCGAAGTGGAGAGCCATTTTCGTAGCCAGCACGGAGTTGCAGCCGTGGGCGATGTTGGCGAATGGGCCGCCGTGCAGGAAGCAGGGCACGCCTTCCACGCTCTGGACTAGGTTCGGCATCAGGGCGTCTTTCAGCAGGGCCATGACGGAGCCGGTAATGCCCAGTTCCTTGGCGAAAACGGGTTTGTCGTCCGCCGTGAAGCCGATGACGATGCGGTTGATGCGATCCTCCATGTCCTTGTAGGACGTAGCCAGGCACAGGCATGCCATGATTTCAGAAGCCGGGGTGATATCGAACCCTGTTTCCCGCGGGAATCCCTGCCTGTTGAGGCCCACGATGATGGAGCGCAGGGCCCGGTCGTTCATGTCCATCACGCGTTTCCAAGTGACTTTGCGTTCGTCGATGTTCAGTGTGTGGAAGAACATGGCGTTGTCAATGATGGCGCTGATGAGGTTGTGCGCGGAGGTGATGGCGTGGAAGTCCCCCGTAAAGTGCATGTTGATTTCCTCCATCGGCGTCAGGGAGCTTTGTCCGCCGCCGGTGGCGCCCCCCTTGCGGCCGAAGACGGGTCCCATGGAAGGCTGGCGGAGCGCGAGGCAGGCTTTCTTGCCGATGGCCTGGAGCCCCTGTGCCAGACCGATGGACACGGTGGTTTTTCCTTCTCCGGAGGGGGTGGGGGTGATGGCGGATACCAGGATGAGCTTGCCGGGAGTGGCGGTCTTGTCGAGCACACTCAAGGGAATCTTGGCCTTGTTGCGGCCAAAGGGAATGACGTCGTTTTCATCGACGCCCAGCTTGCTGACACAATCGGAGAATGCGGGAATGACCATGTGCGTATGATGACGGAAGTATGGGGCTTTTGCAAGAAGTTCGTGGACTGTGGAGAGAGGAATCCGGGCCGTTTTTACAGCCGGTGGGGAGGGACGGCGTAGGCCGGGCAACGGACGGAGAGGACGACGGCAATCAACCGGAGGGATTGTTTCATCCTGCGGGATGAAGGGACCGGAGCACGGGAACAGAAAACGGAAGAGGGCACCGGATAACGGCGGCATTATTTTTGAAAAATGGAGGCAGGCGTAGGGAAAGTTTCTTGCCGGTTTCTGCAGGAAAAAGAGGGAAGGAGGACGAGCGGGAGAAAGGCGGAAAAGGTCCGGAGTTTTTCCGGCGAAAGGCTGGTTCATCATGATTTTTCCGCGGAAAACCGGGAAGAAAACGGTTGCCGGCTGGGTTGCTGCAAGGGAGCGTAGGTCGCATGCAAACTTTGTGTCTTTGTTTTAAGGCTGTTGAAACGGTCTGCTCGTTTTTGGAGAGAGGAAAGTCCTTTTTCCATTTTATGATAGAATAAGCCGGGGAAACGGGTATAGTTTCCGAACGCCTGCGACGATGACGGGCGGCGCTTATCCCTTCACCACCATGAGTACCAACCAACCATTGAATGCCGGAGGCGGTCACATCGCCTGGGTAGATTTTCTGCGCATCCTGGCCTGCTTCCTCGTCGTGCTGGCCCATTGCTGCGATCCTTTCGTAGGGAGCTTTGACGGCAGTTTTGACTTTAAGTCGGGCGTCTTCATCGGCAGCCTCGTACGGCCCTGTGTTCCTTTGTTTGCGATGATTTCCGGCGTCCTGCTTTTTCCCGTGACGATGGAAATGGGAGCTTTCTATTCACGCCGGCTCAAGAGGATTCTGATTCCGCTGGTCGTGTGGTCCCTGGCGCTTCCCCTGTTTTACTTCCTCTACTTTGCCGCAGGTGTGCAGACGGCCAGCCCCAACATCGTGATGGACACTTACACCTGGAGCGCCACGGTCGATAAGCTGTACACCTTTATTTTCAATTTCAATTATGATACCACTCCCCTCTGGTACGTGTACATGCTCGTAGGCCTGTACCTCTTCATGCCCATCATGAGCGCGTGGCTGACCCAGGCCAAAAGGAAGGACGTGAAGATTTTTCTGGGAATCTGGATATTCAGTATGGTCCTGCCGTACGTCCAGATGCTGGCTCCGACGCTGGGGTATGAGGGCAATTACGGCAATATGGGGATTCTGGGCATCTGTGACTGGAACCCGTACGGCATGTTCTACAACTTCGCAGGCTTCATGGGGTACATGGTCCTTGCCCATTATTTGATGAAGTATCCCCTGGACTGGAACTGGAAAAAGACACTGTCCATCACGCTCCCCCTGTTCCTGGCCGGATTTGCCATTACCTTCTTCGGCTTCCTGGAAACGCAGAAGCATTTCCCCGGCCAGTATTCCAAGCTGGAGATTCTGTGGTACTTCTCCGGCATTAACGTGTTCATGATGACCTTTGCCATCTTCGCCATAGTGAGCAAACTCCGGATTAAAACCAGCCCGGCGTTGTCCCGGATAGCCGCCCTGACCTTCGGCGTGTACCTGTGCCACTTCTTCTTTGTGCAGTGCGCCTATGATGCTATTGACTTCCTTGGGTGGACAGGTCTTCCCGCCTGCGTGAAAATTCCGTTGATGGCCTGCCTGGCGTCCGCCGTTTCGCTCTTCCTTGTCTGGCTGCTGAACCTCAACAGGTGGACGCGCAAGAGCATCATGTAAAAGATCCGGATATTTGTTTGCACGGACGCTGCGGAACGAGTGAAACTGTTCCGCAGCGTTTTTTGTTCGGAAAGGCTTTTTTCTGTGGTGGACAGCAAAGGCTGCGGTGTGGTTTGAGGAAAGTTGCTGGACGAATCGTCGTGGTCATTTTATTATAAATACGCATCACGTGCAGGCACCGGTTATCCGGATGAGGCATCTCTTTTGAAGAGAAGAGCCGGCATCCGTGGTTCCCGGGCCAACCCCAAGCACACAGAAAATTCCCGGAAAGTCGGCGCTTTTTGTAACCTGTTGGGGATGTTAGATTGACAGTAATGATCATTTTTTAAGGCGTGGGTGCTTGCAGATTGGTATGGCAGGTTGGCGCAAATCATTATTTGTGCAATTAATGATCAATTTGTAAGCTCCCCCGCCGTCGCACCCTCACGGGTGCGTGGATTGAAACAGGATTTGGAACTTACCGTTTCACCGTGGGCCGAAGTCGCACCCTCACGGGTGCGTGGATTGAAACTATGAGTGCGAAAAGTGCCACTCGATCACCGCAAGTCGCACCCTCACGGGTGCGTGGATTGAAACCCGGCTGACGTTGCGGCGATGCGAGAGGCACCCGTCGCACCCTCACGGGTGCGTGGATTGAAACTACAGTCCGCAAGTTGTTCTTCAGGCGCGTTACAGTCGCACCCTCACGGGTGCGTGGATTGAAACCCGGCGAGGATCACCTGGTGGAATTCGTATTGGAGTCGCACCCTCACGGGTGCGTGGATTGAAACCAATTTCTCCAATCAGGCCGCGGCATCCGTGCAGCGTCGCACCCTCACGGGTGCGTGGATTGAAACTTTCCGCATCCCATTCGATTTTAACGTGTTATAAGTCGCACCCTCACGGGTGCGTGGATTGAAACTCCGGGTTGGCGTTGTAGGTGTCGTCTATCACGTCGCACCCTCACGGGTGCGTGGATTGAAACTACCTGTCCCGCACTTTTTGGATTAACACGGCCGTGTCGCACCCTCACGGGTGCGTGGATTGAAACATTTTATGCTCATCCGTCCATCCCCTGCGCCTCAGTCGCACCCTCACGGGTGCATGATCATATGGATTGTTCATAATTCGAGCAGAATGCTTTTTCATATACACTGTAGAATGCAGGAGCAACGGTTATGCTTCAACATTTCACGATGCTAAAAAGCCGCCAGATTTTTTCTGGCGGCTTTTTTGTGTCGGTTAAGACAGGTGGGACAGGCCCGGATGATCTAAGGCCGGTTAGTCTTCCATGTTATCCCCTTATGGATCATGATTTCCCGTCAGCCATTCCACAGGTATTCCTGATATTTTTATCAGGCTTCCTGCCTTCGGCAGCTGTTTGTATGAGATAGTTTGCCCTGTGAAGACAAGGGGTTATCCCGTTATTGCTTCCATCTTTTGAGGTGCGGGAAGAATTGCTTCATGCCGGACCGGGCTTCTTCCACGGTATATTTCTTTTCCGAGTCCTTGTTGAATTCATCAAGGTATTCCAGGTTGTGCTCGATCATTTCATCCATGGTGCAGTCCCGGGTGAAACGGCCCTCTGCATAGCAGTAGTGGCAGTAGTCCTCGTTGCTGCTTCCGTCCGCTTCTTTTCCGAAGGTGGAGTCGTTTACGGGCATGCCGCAGCTCTGGCAGAATTGTTGTTCCATTTCCATGTTTGTTGGAGGGGTGTTTGTTACTTGTTCTCTGCACGAATGTCCGTGATATTCCGGAGAAGGAGATTGTTCCTATTGTGCCGGGAAAGGGCTATAGCGGCTGGGCGTCCGTCTTGGGGATCCAGACGGGAGTGTTCTGGAAGGTGCTGGCGTAGTACCAGGAGCCGCGTTCCGCTCGCAGGATGAGCGGCGTGGATTCCGGGAGGGTCATGAGGGCGGGACTGCCCATGTCCGCGGCATGGCGGGCGGGTGTTTTTTTCGTGACTACGAGGAGGCGGTCCGGCGGGATGGATTCCGGCGTTTCCGGGTACATGATGTAGTTCATGACGGCGGCTACGGTAACCAGACCGCTGAGGGTGGCCAGGATGGTTAGCAGGACGCCGTGCCTGCGGGAGACAGTAAGGAGGGCCAGGAAGGTGAGCATGACGGCTCCGGAGAGGATGGCTATGGGTACCAGCGCATCATGGCTGATGTAGGTGAGCCACTGGTTTTCCGTGGTATCCGGAGGAAGGATGGCCCCTTCTTTGCGTTCGATGAATTGGAGGTTGCTTTTCGCTTCCGTGAAGTACGGGGAGAGCTCCAGGGCGCGGCGGTAGTTGAGTGCGGCCAGGCCGGGTTTGTTGAGGCGGTAGTAGGAGTTACCGGTGCCAAAGCAGGCGTAGGCGCGGGCCGATTTGGAGAGGTTCGGATTTTCGCTTTGTTTATTGAAGTAGTCAATGGCTTTTGTGTATTCGCCCTGTTCATAGGCCCGGATGCCTGTTTCATCCGTTTCAGCGGCATGTCCGGACATTGCGGAGAGGGAGGCGGCCAGAATGGCGCCGAGCAGCAGCAGGGGAAGCTTGGCGATGGTTTTTTTTATGGATTGCAGTATGTTCTGGCGTTCCGCATGGGGCAGTTCGTCCGCGGTGCCGGAAGGTTGGAAGGCTCTGTCGTCCCGGAGTTGAAGGATCGTTTTCATTTCTTCATTTTGTTTGGACGGCGGGATGTAGCTTTCTATGAAGTTACCGGCGGCGCGCAGAAATTCCGTGGAGCTTGCCTGGCGCGGGGTGGAGGCAAGCTTTTTGAAGGAGCGCATGCGTTCCCTGGCCGTGAAGCTTTCCTTCTGCACTTTCCGGATGTAGCGGATCAGGGCCATGCCGAGCAAGATTACGGCGGGGATGTACGCCAGGAAGTACCATCCCCAGTGGGCCGGGGAAGTGAGGGTGTTCATGATGACGGCGGGCGCCATGCCATAAATGTCCGTCATTTCCGCCACCGGAATGGTTCCTGCCGGCGGAGGCGTAGCGGGCGCTCCCGTTCCGGCGGCGGTTCCCGTGATGGCAGAGGCTTTCCATTCCAGCGGAATGGGGGCGGTGGTTACGGTTTTGTATTGCTGCGTGCTGGGGTCAAAGAAGGTGAGTTCGAAGGACGGGATGGCGTCCGTCTGGGCGATGGGGCGCAGCATTTGCTGGAATTCCACGGTTCCCTGTGTAGTGCGCGTGTTCTGGCTGGGATCCAGCTTGTTGGGAGGGTAGAGTTTCCAGTTGGAGGCATCCGTCAGCGAAGGACAGTTGATACTGTGGATGTTGCCTGAGCCTTCCACTTTGATTTTAACGGTGATGGGTTCGTTGGCGCTGAGATCTCTTGCGTCCGTACTGGCGGAGATGCGGAAGTTGCCTACGGCATTGGTGAAGGAGGCGGGGGCGCCTTCAGGCAATTCCTGCGCGGTGATTTTCACTTCCGGTATGGCCATTTCCACCAGCATTTCCATGCGGCTGAAACTGGCGATGAGCGGGTCCGCTTCCGGTAGGATGGCGCGGGCCGTGACTGTGCCGGATGCCTTTACTTCTCCGGCGCGCAGCGGGAAGAAGGCGCTCTGAAAGGTCATGACATTCCAGTTGACGCCCCGGTAGAGTACGGAGCCGCGAGGCTGGCCCCGGAGCAGTTCCACCAGAGTAGGTTCAAAACGCCATGCCGCCAAGTTGGATGTAGTAATAGTAGGGATGGTGTATTCCAGGATGTTTTCCGGAGCGTAGATTTTCAGTTCGCAGCGGTCCGGCTGGTGAACGTATGGTTTCTGGTTGTCCACATGCCACAGCATACCATATGGAACGGTAGTGCCGTTCATGTTCAGCGTGTTCCATTTGATGGCACTGTACGGGTAAACTGTCAGCGTCTGGGGGGGCGTAGTGTAAGTGCGGCCATTGTTCGTTTTCAGGGTCAGGGAGGGAATTTGCACGGTGCCCGCTTCATCCGGGGTAATCTCAATGGCCATCAGGAAGGCGGACTGGTTGGGAGAGCCCGGCCAGCGGATGTAGTTGCCCTGGCTGATCCAGTGCATGCTGGCGCCCTTTACCCTGGGGAGCGGGTCCTGGCGGGCGATGCTGCCGTCTGTCAGGATGATGAAGAGACGGGTTTGTTCGCCCGGCACGACGGCGTCAGAAAGCCATGTGGTGACGACTTCCGCCATAGCCGTAAAGGTCATGCAGAAGAGAAGGGGGAGGAGGGCGATCAATTTTTTCATCATGTTGCGGATGTGTTTGAAAAGTTGTTGTAGTGGTATTGACGGACCAGGGATGAGGTTAATAGTCCTTGTCCGGCGGATAGTCGGGAGAGCGTTGGGGCACGGGGCAGCCGGGTTCAATGTCCCGTCGTTCCATCAGGATGGCCCGGGCTTCCCGCCGTTCTTTTGCTTCCTTGCTTTCCTTTTGCGCGGCTACAGGGACGGGTTTGCCGTCTTCCCCAGTGGGCTGAGGCTGAGAAGTGGAAGAAGCGGGAGCTTCAGGTAGCTTGTCTTTTTCCGGAGAGGAGGGAAGAGGCGTGTTTTTCATTTCGTCCTGCTTGTTCTTGTCCTGACTGCCCGGAGTATTCTGCTGATCCTTGTTCTGTTGATCCTTGTTCTGTTGATCCTTGTTCTGTTGATCCTTGTTCTGCTGATCCTTGTTCTGTTGATCCTTGTTCTGTTGATCCTTGTTCTGTTGATCCTTGTTCTGTTGGTCCTTGTTCTGTTGATCCTTGTTCTGCTGGTCCTTGTTTTGCTGATCCTTGTTCTGCTGGTCCTTGTTCTGCTGGTCCTTGTTTTGCTGATCCTTGTTCTGCTGGTCCTTGTTCTGCTGGTCCTTGTTCTGCTGGTCCTTGTTCTGCTGATCCTTGTTCTGCTGATCCTTGTTTTGCTGATCCTTGTTTTGCTGATCCTTGTTTTGCTGATCCTTGTTCTGCTGATCCTTGTTCTGCTGATCCTTGTTCTGCTGATCCTTGTTCTGCTGATCCTTGTTTTGCTGATCCTTGTTCTGCTGATCCTTGTTCTGCTGGTCCTTGTTTTGCTGATCCTTGTTTTGCTGGTCCTTGTTCTGCTGTTGCTGCTGTTTTTTCTTTTCTTCTTCCAGCTTCTTTTTCAATTCCTCCAGTTGCTTGCGGTATTCATCCAGCTCCTTGTCGTAGCGGAGCATTTCCTCCTTGTTGGCGGCAGCTCCTTCATGGGAGCGGTGGGCGGAAAGGGCATCGTCAAAGCGTTTGACGGCTTCCTTGATGTGTTGTTTGGCCTCCGGTATTTTAGCCAGCCGGGCGTCGATTTCCTTGATCTGATCGTCAATGGAGGCAGGCTGGGGCGGCGTCTGTTTTTCCTCCGACCTGGAGAAGGTCATGGACGTTTTGGCCTTGGCAGCTTCCATGTTGCCGAGGTTGAAGTGGGAGTCCGACTGAAGGCTTCTGTTGGGAGACAGGAGCGCTTGGGAGAATGCTTCCGCCGCTTCCTTGGGATTACCGGCCTTTTGCTCCAGGCAGCCTTTGGCGAATTCCAGGGCCTGGCGCGTTTCTTCCGGCAGGTCCGGCAGGGCGATCATGCCGTCTATGGCCTTAACGGCTTCTTCCGTCTTACCCGTGCGGATCAGGTCCGTGACGTTGTCCAGCATGGCAGTGTCCGCCCGGGCTTCCGTGCCCAGCAAGCCGGTGCAGAGCAGGACCGTTCCGGCCAGAAGCGCCATGCCGCGGCGTGAAGAACGGCGGAAGGAGCGCCAGCGGGTTCCGGCAATGAGGGTGAGGATCAGGCAGATGAGGGCGGGAACGGCAAAGATGATGTAGCGGTCGTTCGGGATGCGGCGCGTTTCCTCTTTTCCTTCCGTCACGTCCAGCCGTTCCGCAATGTCTTTGACGAAGCGGTTGAGGGCGGCTCCGTCCGAGAGCTGCACGTATTGGCCGTCTGTCTGGTTGGCCAGGTATTGCAGGCTGTCCGGATTGAGCCGGGAGACGACATGCTGCCCGCGGCGGTCGCGGTATAGCCCGGAGGGAGAGTTTTCATCCGGAATGGTGGTGCCGATGGTGGTGCCGATGCCGGCCGTGACGATGATGAGCTTGCTTTGCCTGGCGGCTTCCGCGGTTTTATAGGTGACGTTGACCGTGTCTTCCCCGTCGCTCAGGATGACCAGGGCGTTTTTGGAGTCCGCCTCCTTGTCGCGCTTGAAGGTTTGCAGGGCCAGGCGCACGACTTTTTCCAGGTTGGTGCCCCCCTGGGAGACCCATCCGAACTGGAGTTGTTCAATGGTTTCCTTCAGCGCGTTATGGTCGTGGGTCAGCGGCATGAGCAGGACGGATTCCCCGGAGAAGATGATGATTCCGAAGTTGTCCCCCGGCAGGGCGTCCAGCAGGTCGTAGGCGGCGGTTTTCGCCCGGCCCAGGCGGGACGGGGAGGCGTCCTTGCTGAGCATGGAGCGGGAGCAGTCTATGGCGATGAGGATGTTGCGTGATTTGGGCACTTCCTTTACTTCCGTGTAGCCGTCGATGGGGCGTGCGATGGACAGGATGCAGAAGACGGCCGCCAGCACGGAGAAGATGACGGGGAGCACCCGGTGCCAGGAGGCCGGAGCGTGGACCAGTTCATGCCTGTAGTCCGGGGAGACCAGCACTTCCCATTTTCTGGAGCGGCGGCGCCACAGCCACCATGCCGCCGCTGCCAGCAGGGCGGGGAGGATGAGCGCATACAGAACGTTGGGATAGAGGAATGTCATGGGGGAAAGGGTGTGTTACGGGGCCGGGGTGGGTTTGAGCACTTGCAGGGACAGCCCCAGGAGCGTCAGCGCGCCGCCTGCAATGAGGAAGTACATGAAGTATTCTTCAATATGGCGGACGGTATGCACCTTGGCCTCGCTTTTTTCCAGTTTTCCGATGGAGGTGAACGCCTTGTTGAAGGAGGCCATGTTCTGGGCCCGGAAGTGTTCGCCGCCCGTGATCTGGGCTATTTTCCGAAGCGTGGGTTCGTCGAATTCGCTTTGCACCACCATGCCGTTGGCCAGGGTGCCATTTTCCGTGCCTACGGCAATGGTATAGATTTTGATGCCCAGCTTGGCCGCGTTTTCCGCCGCCACCAGCGGGGATATCTGGCCGGAGTTGGAGGCACCGTCCGTGACCAGGATGATGATTTTGGATTTGGTGTCCTTCCGGTCATCCAGGCGTGTGGCCGCTGCCGCAATGGCGGAGCCGATGGCCGTGCCGTCCGCCTGGATCATGCGGAGGTGGAAGTTGTGGATGATTTCATTGACCAGGGCGTGATCCAGCGTCAGGGGGCAGAAGGATTTGGTTTTTCCGGCAAAGCCGACGATGCCGATGCGGTCGTCCGGCCTGCTGTCCACGAATTGGGTGATGACGTGCTTGGCGGCCACCAGGCGGTTGATGGGCATGCGGTTGAGCACCATGTCCGGCGTGTCCATGGAGTAGGAGAGGTCAAAGGCGATCATGATGTCAATCCCGTTGACGGTGCGGAAGCTTTTGTCTTCCACTTTTTGCGGGCGCGCCAGCGCGATGGCGATGGCGGCGGCGGCCAGCACGAAGCAGACGGCCCCGATTTTCCCGGCCAGGGAATGGGGAGTGCGGGCCAGGGGCGCGATGAAGCGCACTGTGGGGTAGGTGATGGAACCTTCCGCGCCGCGCCTGCGGCGGAGGATCAGGAGGCACAAGATGAAGGGAAGGACGTAGAGCCATTCAGGTTGTGCGAATTGGAAGTGTTCCATCATGGTGGGGTCAGCGTTGGTTGGTGCGTGCAGAAGGTTTTTTGACGATAAGGTCCGTTTCCTCCTGCGTGGTGCGGGAGGCCGCATCTATGTCGTTGATTAATTGGACTGTCCTGTCCGCCAGTTCGTTGACCATGGAGTCGTTTTCCGGGGTGTCCGGCTCGTATTTCAGGACGGCCATCCGGTCCAGCAGGTCGCGCGTGGGGCCTTGCAGTTCGGTGGAAAGTGCCGTGAGGGCATCCGCCCGGCGGTTGAATTCCTGCTGGGTTTCGTACAGGGCGGGGTCTTTGGTTTCCCCCACCAGGAATTTCCGCAGTATGAGGGAGAAGTCCACGGCGGCCTGCCTGAGGGACGGGTGTGTTTCCCGGAGCATGGTGATGTCCCTGACGGCGGACTGGGCCGGGGTCAGGGGAGCGGGGGCCGTGCGTCCCTTTTTGCGGATGAGCAGGATGACGGCGGCGGCCACGGCCAGCAGGATGGCGGCCAGCGCAAGCCAGATTCCCCATGTGTCCCAGAAACCCGCATGAAGATAGGCGTCCGGGGCCTGCGTTTCCATGAGGGAAGGGAAGGCGGGCGGTTCCGGAATGGCCGTGGGTGGTGGCTGGAAGGCGGTTGGTGCAGGCATGGCGGAAGGAGGGGAAATTTAGCGGGAGAATTTACGGGACCTCCGGGCAAAGAGGCCCTGAAGCGGCGGCATGAAGTTGTCCGTGGTCCGGAGGTCCAGGAAGTCGATGCCCAGGCGGCGGAAGTCCTGCGTCCATTTTTCCCGGTGCAGGTGTACGGAGTTGGCATGGGCGTCCCGGACGTCCTGACGGGAGAGGTTCAGGAACATGTTTCTGCCCGTTTCCGGGTCTTTCAGAATGACGCGCCCGGCGTCCGGCAGGTGAAGTTCCATGGGGTCCGCAATGCGGATGGGAATGAAGTCGTGCTTGAAGTTGAGCTGGCCCAGGGCCGCCTTGTTGTGTTCTCCCCAGAAGTCGCTGATCATGATGACCATGGCGGCTTTTTTCTGGGAGAGGACGAGCTGTTGCGCCACCTCGGAGATGCTTTGGTCCGCCCCGTCGTTTTCGCTGGCCACGATTTCACGCACGATGCGCAGCGTCTGTTTCATGCCCTTGGCGGGGGGGATGTAGCGGGACTGGCGTCCGCCGTAGATGAGCAGGCCGCATTTGTCCCCGCTCTGGGCCGCGCTGAAGGCGAGCACCGCCGCGATTTCCGCCGCGTAGTCCAGTTTGGAGGCGCGGGGGGAGGCGGAGGAGGCGTAGTGCATGGAGCCGCTGACATCCACGGCCAGAATGACGGCCTGCTCCCGTTCTTCCCGGAAGCGTCGCACGTACGGAGACCTCATTCTGGCCGTTACCTTCCAGTCGATGAAACGGGGATCGTCCCCCGGCATGTATTCCCGGAAGTCGTCAAAGTCCAGTCCCTGGCCGCGGAAGCCGGACTGGTACTGTCCGGCGAAGTTTTCCGTGGCCAGGTGTTTTGCACGCAGTTCAATGCGGCGTACGCGCTTGAGAATGTCTGAGGCTTTATCCATGAAGTGGTCCTCCCTGTTTGGGGGCAGTCAGGTCCGGCAGGGTATCCGCCTGATGCGGTCCGGATGGAAAAGCGGGCGGGGTACGCCCGCCTTGGGCCGTCACGGTACGGGGACTTTCGTCAGGATGTGGTCGATGACGTCGTCCGTGGAGATGTTTTCCGCCTCCGCCTCATAAGAGAGCAGGATGCGATGGCGCAGGATGTCATGGGCCAGGTCCTTGATGTCCTGCGGGGTGACGAAGGAGCGGTGGTGCACGAAGGCGTTGGCGCGGGAAGCCAGGGCAAGGTTGATGGTGGCGCGGGGGGAGGCGCCGGCGCGGATGAGGCCGCGCAGTTTCACGTCCACCGTTTCCGGGAAGCGGGTGGCGCGCACCAAGTCCACGATGTAGCCGCGCACGGCGTCGTCAATGTAAATCTGGTTGACCAGGTCACGGGAGGCGGCCACCTGTTCCGGCGTGGTGACCGGGGAGGTTTCCGGGGGCCTGGCGGAGCTGGCCATCAGGTCCAGCACCTGGAGTTCCTCTTCACGGGAGGGGTAGGTGACCACTACCTTGAAGAGGAAGCGGTCAAGCTGGGCTTCCGGGAGCTGGTAGGTTCCTTCCTGGTCAATGGGGTTCTGCGTGGCAAGCACGAGGAAGGGGTCCGGCAGGCGGTAGGTTGTTTCTCCCAGCGTTACCTGGCGTTCCTGCATGGCTTCCAGCAGGGCGGATTGCACCTTGGCGGGGGCGCGGTTGATTTCGTCCGCCAGGATCAGGTTGGCGAAGATAGGCCCTTTTTTGGCCGTGAACTGTCGTTCTTCCGGGTTGTAGATCATCGTGCCCAGAAGGTCGGCGGGCAGAAGGTCCGGCGTGAACTGGATGCGGGCGAATTGCGCGTGCAGCGTGCCCGCGAGTGCCTTTACGGAGAGAGTCTTGGCCAGGCCGGGAACACCTTCAAGCAGGACGTGCCCCTTGCAGAGAAGACTCAGGATCAGTCTGTCAATCAGGGCCTGCTGGCCGATGACCACCTTGCCTACCTCCGTTCGGAGAGCAGAAATCCACGATGAGTTCGCGGCGATAATTTCGTTGAATTCTTGGGTGTCCATGGTTCTCTAATAGCGGGTATGACAGTCTGTCAGGGAATTGCGTTGAAAAATTTCCGTTATTTTCCAAGAGCGAATCCGGTTTTCAGGAGGAGGTCCTCCCGGAAATGGGGCGCCGTCATCTGAAAGCCGATGGGGAGTTCCGCGCCGCCTTCCTTTACGGAACCGCATGGGATGGAGATGGCGGGCAGCCCTGCCAGGTTGGCTGGGATGGTGTAGATGTCCGCCAGGTAGGTCTGGAGGTGGTCCAGGGCGGAGTCCCCGATTTTGGGAGCGGGCGTCGGGGAGGTGGGGCCCACGATGATGTCCGCCTTTTTGAAGGCTTCCGCAAAGTCCCTGGCGACCAGGGAGCGGACTTTCTGCGCACGGGAGTAATAGGCGTCATAGTAGCCGGAGCTGAGCACGTAAGTGCCCAGGATGATGCGGCGCTTGACTTCCGGGCCGAATCCTTCCTCCCGCGTTCTGGAGAAAAGTTCCATGAGGCCGCTGGCATCCTGCGCCCGTTGTCCGTAGCGCACGCCGTCAAAGCGGGAGAGGTTGGAGGAGGCTTCCGCACAGGCGATGATGTAGTACGCGGCCACTACGGCGTCCGCATGGGGCAGGCGGATTTCCACGAGTTCCGCGCCCAGGCTTTCCAGCTGGCTGATCGTGTTCCGTACGGCTTCCGAGACGCCTGCGTGGTTGCCGGAAGTGAAGTATTCCGCGGGAATGCCCACTTTCAAGCCCTTTATGTCCTTTCCCAGCACGGCTTCAAAGTCCGGCACGGGCTGGTCTGCGGAGGTGGAGTCCTTGGGGTCGTGCCCGGAGATGGCCTGGAGCAGGATGGCGGCGTCTTTCACCGTTTGGGTCATGGGGCCGATCTGGTCCAGGGAGGAGGCGAAAGCCACCAGGCCGCAACGGGAGACGCGCCCGTAGGTGGGCTTGAGACCTACGATGCCGCAATGCCCCGCGGGTTGTCTGATGGAGCCGCCCGTATCGGACCCCAGTGCGGCAATGGCCGTTCCTGCCGCTACCGCCGCAGCGGAACCGCTGGAAGAACCGCCGGGAATGTGGTCCGGGGCGTTCGGGTTGCGGGTGACGCCGTAGGCGGAGTTTTCCCCGCTGGCGCCCATGGCGAATTCATCCATGTTTGTACGGCCCAGGGGAATGCCGCCGGCTTTTTTCAGAAAGTGGACGGATGTGGCGTCATAAGGGGCCGTGTAGGGGGAAAGCAGGCGAGAGGCACAGCGCGTAGGTTGACCGAGAATGCTGATGTTGTCTTTGACGGCAATGGGGACGCCCGCCAGCGGGCTGGCTACGTCCGCCGCGGCTGCGGCCCGCAGGGCGGCCTCCCGGTCAAAGGATATATAGGCGTTGGTAGTTTTGTCCGCCTCAATGGCGTCTGCCGTCAGGTTGACGAGTTCGGCAGGGGTGAGTTCCTTGCGGCGCAGGCGGTCGCGCCATTCGGCCAGGGTACCTTGAATGCTTGACATTGAAAATTTAGGGAGTGAACGGTTGAAGCGTGAAAGAGAGGAATCAGGCGGATTCCACCACCTTGGGCGTGCGGAATTGGCTCTGGGACTGCTGAGGGGCGTTAGACAGGGCTTCTTCCTGGGAAAGTCCGGGCTGCGGTTCGTCCTTCCGCATGACGTCCATGGCCGGCAAAGGATGGTTCATCGGGGTTATCCCCTCCACGTCATAGGATTCCAGCTTGGCAATGTAGGCAAGGACTTTGTCCAGATCCTGGGAAAACAGGTCCGTTTCCTCTTTAGTCAGGTCAATTTGCGCCAGCCTGGCAATGTAGGCTACGTCGATTTGAGGCGTACTCATGGGTGGAAAGTGTGTAGTGAGGGTGAAGCCACGGGGCGGCCTTACTGTTGTTCCAGCAGGCGAATGATCCAGCAGAAGGAGGCGGCGATGGCGCAGACCAGAAGCCCCAGGAGCATGAAGTTTTCCCTCAGTTCCCGGCGCATGTTCGTGGCGCGGCCGTCACGGGCCACCACAGCGCGCAGGGCGCGGTTCTGGTTGCCTTCCCGGATGCGGTCGGGCGGAGGCATCGTGTTGCGGTCCAGCCGCATGCGGGTCTGCGGGGCCGGGCGTTTGAGAGAGGCTTCCAGTTCTTGGATGCGGAGCTCGATTTCACGGGAGGCGCGGTCCAGCTCTGCCAGTTCGGAGGAACGGCGCTTGGCTTTTCTTTTGATCATGATGCGGAGGGGCTGAAGATCCAGATGAAGAAGAGGATGATAAGGGCAATCAGGAGCAGGGGAAGATGGAAGGAAAGGCCCTGAAGGAATTGGGTCATGAATTCGCGCGCGCTGATGCGCACCTTGCTGGAGCGACGCACGCCGGTAAGTACTTTGGTATGTTGCATGCGGGCGCACTGCTGGACAGCGTCCGCGAATTCCTCTTCGCAGCGGTCAATGACCTGCTGGCTTTGGTTGATCAGGTTTTCCGTGTTTTCAATGGGCCATTCGTCGGGGCGCACGGTGCTGAGCATTTTCAGGTTACGGGTCATCGCCATGTGGATTTGCTCCAACTCGTTGCTTTCCTGGCGCAGGCTTTCCACTTCACGGCTGATGAGATCCGCGGCGTTCACCATGCGGTCGCCCAGTTCATTCTGCTGGTCCATGAAGCGGGCCTTGCGCATATGGATTTCCTCCAGGCGGCGCCGGGAGCTTTCCACTTCTTCCTTTTCCCGCCTCAACTGCTCCAGCCTGAGCTGGGCTTGTTCCATGTCGGAATCCACCTGGTCCTCGGGATGGGGCGTATAGCCGGGTTCGGCGTCCATGCGGCGGTATTGGGCGTTGCTAGGTCTCATATGCGGTAAAGAATGTGCTGCAGCCCGTCTTCCAAAATTGCCGCCCTGCGGGCGCTTGGCGGGAACGGGCAATCCTTGCGCGTGCCATTATTTAACTTTGACAAAATAAATCAAGCCAAGAAGACGGCAAAAAGAGATTTTTCCCCATGGATGCGGATGGTCATGGACAGCCGGAACATTTTTCCCGCGGATGACCGTGGCGGCAGGGGACTGACGGGGCTCCGCAGGACATTCCCGGCGGCTTTCCGCCAAAGGTGCGCTTCCACATGCTTTTTTTATGGTCAAGGGCATGGAATTGCTGGTATGTAAGGGATATGCAGTCTGACACGATAGAGTGTAAGCCGACGATGTGGTTCACCGGCCGTGCACTGGTCATGGCCCTGATGTTTCTGGGGTTCGGCGCGTATTTCTATTATGATGCTGTTTCCGGCTATCCGCAGAAGAATCTGGAGTACTTCATGCACAAGACTTTTGTGGATGCCGGAGCCCTGTTTGACCGGGAAAGCCGCCTGAATGGCGCCGACAGCGGAGAATGGGCGCGTACCGTCCAGTCCCGCATAGTGGACTTTCCTGAAGATTATGAAATTCCCGCCGGAGTGGACAGGAAGGAAACTCCCTGGCCTGCCGTGCTGGCAGATTACGACCTGATGTCTGCGCCCGGCAAGGGATGGAGCGCCGCATGGCAGGCTTATTCCGGGGAAAAGCAGTACCCGCTCAAGCCCGTGGAGCAGCCGTATGACGGCTCCAAGATTTTTGAACAATGGGTGGCCGGCAGTATTTGCATGGTCTTGGCGGCGGCAGCCCTGTTCCTGCTGGTGAGAACCCGCCGCAGGAAGATGGCCCTGGAAGACGGCCGGGTGACTGCCGCCGGCAGGCAGTTCCTGGTGGAGGATATTGCCCGGCTGGACCTGCGCAGGTGGAAGATGAAGGGGCTGGCCCATGCGGTTCTGAAGCCTGAGTGCGGAAAGGTGAGAGTAAGGCTGGACGGCCTGACTTACGGGGGCTTCCGCAAGGAGGACTCTCCCAACAATGCGGAAGATTTTATGAAGGCCCTGCTGGCGCGTTATCAGGGAGAGGTGATTGATTATGAAGAAATTCTGGAGGCGGCTGAAATTTCCTCCGCCAAAGAAGGGCGCTAATGTTGATACGGAGCATGCTGTATGAGTAAGTTTCCTCCCCAGGCAAAAAACGGGCGTGACCGGGCATTTGGCATGGCTTGCTGGACATTGGGCGGAATGGCCTTTGTGCTTCTGCTGATGGTAGGCGTTTCCTTCAGCCTGTCCGGCAGGACGGTAGTGGTTGAAAAAGTGGTGCAGGTTCCGGTTCCGCAGCCAGTTGCCGTCGCATCCCCTGCGGCGTCTGCCGAGACCGGTGCTGACGCGGCTGAAGAAGACCCTGCCGGGATTCCCGACCATCCGAATTCTGCAGTAAGGCCGCGTTCCGTGGAGGAAATGCTCCTGGCGGCGGATCTGGCCGATCCGGAGGAAATTCCTTCTGCGGTTCCCTCTTCTCCTACAGGAAATGCTGGGGCGGTTTCCGCCCAGTCTGCATTGCCGGCGGAAAATCCGGACGACGTGATGCCGGCCATGACCGAGGAGGTGGCGGCTCTCGTCAAGGCCGCCAGATACGCCCAGATAGAGGGGGATCTGAAAGTGGCGGTGCTCAAGCTGGAACAGGCCATGAGGATGGAGCCTGACAACCCGGTGGTGCTTTATTATTACGGCCTGACCTATGAATGGTTGCGAAATGCCGACAAGTCCCGGGAGTTTTTCCTGAAGGTGTACACCCAGCGTGAGAAGGCGGGAAAGTACTTCTCCAGGGCGGCCAAGCATCTGCAGGCCGGCTTTTCAAGAGCTGCGGACATGCGCGGCGACATGTCCTTCGGGACCATTCTGGAATACCGGGACCCGGAATGCAGGACCGGAGAGCGGGTAAAGCTGACGGTCCCCATCCTCATGAAGGACGGATTGAACGTCAGGCCGGAAGATCTGCGCATCATCATCCAGTTTTTTGACGAGGTGAACGGGAAAAAGGTGGAAAAGACGCGTGCGCAGGAATTGCCCTACACATGGGTAACGGAACCCGTGGACTGGGCGGACGGGGAGGAAATCATGGAGATGACCTACTACATGCCCCCTCTGACGGAAGAGGAGACGATCGCCTTCGGGAGCCTCAAGTATTACGGCTATACCGCCAAATTGTACTACAAGGGCGAACCGATGGATTGCCAGGCCTCCCCTCCTGTGTTATTCTTGCTGGAACAAATGAAGCAGAGCGCCCCCTCCGGCATGCCCGAACTTTACGACGGCGGCCTGCTTCCCCCTGTGGATGCCGCCCCGGTCTCCGATTCCTACGATTCCCTCCTGCCTCCCTGATGCCCGACTGCTCCATGTTCGATCTTCCTCATAACTTTGGCGACTACACACTGGTGGCTCTTGTCGGCCGCACGCGGGGGGGTATTCTCTACCAGGCCATCCAGCAGGGCATGGACCGTTCCGTATTCATGGAATTGCTGGTGCCGGACAATCAGGAAGGAGTGACGGTGGAGGATTTCATCATGAAGGCCCGTACGCGCGCCGCCATCAACGTACCGGTACTGGGAACGGTGTACGAGGCTTCCCAGGTCCAAGGCTACTGGTTCGTTACCAGCGAGCAGCTGGGCGGCTCTTCCCTCCAGGGCATGCTGGACCGAGGGGAAACCCTGTCCGTCAAGGATATGCTGAAAGTGATTGAAACGGCAGGGACCATTTGCGGCAAGTACGAGCGTTTGCAGACGGCGTTCAACCTGATGGAGCCGCGCCATATCTTTCTGGACGACAAGTCCTGCGTGCGGGTGATGAATACAGCCATGCCCGGGAATTTTCACGAAGCGCAGTCCTGCGAACAAATGGAAAAGCTGGGAGAGTATCTTCTCCCCCTGGTGACGCCGGACGTGCCCGGCGCCACGCGCATGAGCACCCTGCTGGGCTGGATGCGCGACGGGCAGAACGGCAGCCGGATGCAGTGGGAACAGGTCATGGAGCTGATAGCGGCGGTTCGGGAGCAATTGGGTCTTTCTCCCCGGGCGACCACCCACCGCTATACCGTCCCGGCGGAACCGGTCAGAAAATCCCGGATGTGGATGATATGGACCGGGGTGGGCGTTTTGGCCGCCGGTGCGGGCACGGCCCTCCTTCTTTTCTCCGGTCCGGCCGCAGAAACGGCCCCGTCAGGACCGCCTCCGGCCCCGAAACATTATCCGGATTTTTCCGCTAGCGACCATACGGAAGTTCCCGTCACTATTCCCGGTACGGGGGACCTCATCGTGGGAGCCCATGAGATCACGATGGAATCCTACCGGTTGTTCCTGGACCAGTGGTCCCGGCTGACGCCGGAGCTGAAGGAAAAGTATTCCCATCCGGATCAGCCGGACAAGCAGAATGCCACCCATGTCCCCAGTGACTGGGAAGCCATGTGGAAGGCCGCCAGCACTCCAGGCGGCAAATGGAAGGGAAGGAGGATCACTCCCCGTTCCCCCGTCGTCAACGTCACTTTCTGGGATGCCTGGGCCTATGCCGCCTGGAAACCCGTGGGGTCTGGGGAACCGCGCTACCGGCTGCCTTCCCGCCAGGAATGGATGGCTCTGGGGGCCCTGATGGAAACGGGCGAAAAGGGGGATAAAACCCTGGTCATTGACAGGTACAGCAATGATTATGATCTGAAGACCGGCATATGCGGCATGGCCTCCGGCGTGATGGAATGGACCTCTTCCGTGGAAAAGGACCCCGCGCGCGTGAAGGAACCTCCGGGCCCCGTCGCCTGCGGCGGAGACTGGAAGCACCCCGGCATTACGGATAAGGTGGAATACCTGCGCTCGCGCGACGAATGCCGGGACAACTTGGGATTCAGAATCGTGCGGCCTGTCCGGTGACACATTTTCAACAGACAAATACATAAACACTTCAATCACTATGAAACATGTTCTCGCATTCATGATGCTGGCGCTGCTGGGCGCCTCCGGAGCCCTGGCCCAGATAGCGGTTAAAATCGTTCCGGAAAAGAAAACCTTCCTCACCGGGGAGGGCAACTACATGAGGCTGACGGTGACTAACAACTCCGGCACGCCCGTTGAACTGAAAAGCCGCGAGTATTCCTCCTGGCTGGACATTCACGTGGAGCACACCACCGGGGGTGCGATGCTTCCGCAGTCACGTTTTGCCGTTTTTCCTCCGCTCAACGTTCCTGCCGGCATGAGCGTCTCCCGCAAGATTGACCTCCGGCATTTCTATAATTTGTCCAGGGAGGGGAACTACCATGTGCAGGCCGTGGTGAAGATGCCCAATGAAAAGGACATGTTCGCCTCCCCAAAGGCCCTGTTTTCCATCCGTACGGGCACGCCCATGTGGTCTCAGACGGTAGGCATTCCAGGGAGTGTCAAAAAATGCAAGTTCTCCGTATGCACCATTCCGGAGCGGGGTATCCAGAAGCTGTACATCCAGACCAGGGACCCGGAAACGGGTGTGGCGTACAATGCCGTGTGTGTGGGAAACTGGCTGGGCACCACCCGTCCGCAGTGCCTGGTGGACGGGAAGGCCAACATGCACGTTTTCTTCCCCACCACTCCCACATTGTGCGCCTATGCGCGCATCAACTACCGGGGAACGATGGAAAAGCTCCAGTATTTTAAGAAAGTAATGGGTACGCCCAGCATGGTGTTCCTGCCGGACGGCAGCGTGCGCGTGACGGGAGCCGAGCATTATGATCCTACGGTGCAGCCCAAGGCTGTTCCGGATGCATCCGTGGTGCCGGGGATGTAAGAAAACACCCGGACCGTGGATCCGGGTGCAAAGGGGGAACGCCTGCGGGCGCCGCTAATCCGTCCGTATTTCCCGAACAGGCCGTTGTGCAGACATGCTGCAGATGTGGGATTGGGCCGCCGGAGGCGGATTATTTCCTCCTTCCCGGCCTGTGGGAAAGAAAGGGAAAAAGGGGAAATCATTCCGTCATTTCTCCGGCTTCGGTTTCCGGTTGTTTTTCAGAATGCGCTTCATGCTCTCCTGCACTACTTCGATCGGCAGGGCGTAATTCTCAGCCCGGTTCACTCTGGCAATATTCATGCCGATTAATTCTCCTTTGAGGTTGAGGAGCGGCCCTCCCATCAGCGTGAATCGGGAGGGGGTGTCGTGCTGGAGAACCATCGGAAAATCGTCGCGCCGTTTGCTGAAGCCGCCGCTGATCTCATCATTGGATGTTTCCGGGACCTGATCCCCCAGCGCCTTGCGCCGTGAACCCAGAGTGACGGTGTAGGAAATCTCCCTGTCTTCGCGCCTGACGCGCAGCTTGAGTTTTTCCCCGATGGCTTTTTTCGATAAAATGGGGGAAATGTCTTCCAGTGTGGAGACGGGAGTACCGTCCAGGGCTACAATCCTGTCTCCGGCCAGGGCGCCCGCTTGGAAGGCCGGACCATCCTTGACCACTTCCTGAAAAGAGCAGGGGGCTCCGAACACCACGCCCAGATAGACCGTATCCTTGTTTGGGATGGGGCGCCGTGCGGCGCTGATGGTACCCAGCTGGGGACGGCGGGAAATTCTGGTGGTGGACCCGTTGCTGACCACGAGCATGCCAATGGGAGCATCGCTGCTCACAGGGCCCGGCGCCGGAAGATCGGCGGCATCCACCTTGATCAGGGCAATGTCCGTGGCCGGGTCTGTGCCGACTACCTGAAAACTTTCATACTTGGAGGAACCTATGCGGATGAGCAGGCCGTTGCGGGACTCGAATTCGGACGCCTTCGTGGCGATATAGCCGTCCGGCGTCAGGATCACGCCGTAGGCCACTACGTCATGTTTGGAAAAAAAGACGGCGCTTAGATTCTGCAATCGTTCCCGAACGGGTTCAATGGTTTTCAGAACGACCTTGCCGTTGATGCGCTGTTCAAAGTCCAGGCTGCCATTGCTTCCTTCAGCCGAAGCCCAGGGAATCCATAACGCCGCCAAAGGAAACAAATATGCATAAGGGAGAAACTTCATGGCAGGGAAATGAATGGAATTAACCGTTCCGTCCGGGAGACGCCGCCTTGTCTTCCTCCGGAGGAACCGTCAGGGCATCAAACTCTTTCATGGGAACGTGCAGATTGTCTTCCAGACCGGAACCGACCCGGCTGTGAATACCGATTAATTCCCCGTTCAGGTTGAAAAGCGGGCCTCCGGAATCGCCGCGGATGAGTTTGCAGTCCGTCTGGATGACATCGTTTTTCAAGGAAACGATCCGTCCCAGGCGCACCATGGGACCGCGTTTCCGGTCCAGGCCGCCGCCGTGGCCCAGGGCAAAGACCCAGTCCCCCACCTGCGGCCGGTTTTCGGCCTTCTCGACGATGGGAAGATTCTTGTTCAGCCTGGTGGAAATCTCTGCAATGCCCGCATCTGAATCACTGTTCTCAGCCGTGGTTTTTCCCGGTATGCGGGTACCGTCCGGTAAAATGATCTTGAGGACGGTGTCTTTCTTGCCGACTACGTGAGCGGCTGAAAAAATCAGTCCCTTTTCGGAGACCAGAATGCCGGTTCCGCTGCTGTTGTTTACCTGAATGCATACCAGGGCAGAGAGCACTTTGGGAAGCACGGCCTGAAGCTGGTGCTCGATTCTCTGCAAATCTTCCACGGATTGCGGCGTGGTACGCAGAATTCTGGATGATGCGGACGCAGACTGGGCAACACCCTGCTGCATGGCAGCCAACAGGACCGTTCCGCATAAAACGGTGGAAAGGCAGAATCTTCGCAAGGTTTTTTTCATGATACCGGATTATTGTTCAGAAGCGGGAATTTCCTGCTTCCGGCCATCCGTCTGTCCGTTCCCCATTATGGAGTTGTAACAGGTAATTCCAATGACCAGTCCCGCCAGCGTGATGAAGGTGATGAACAACTCTTTCATGTTTTTTCTAACATAGAATTTGCCGCTCCGTCTGACGAGAGAAATTCATTGATAAGGCATACTTTCTCATGACAGAACAATCGGAACGGAAAGAAGCGCACCCGGAAAACAGGAAAATAAAGGTTGCTTTTTGCCTGTATTGACGTATAAATCGTTCAGCGACGCGGTCCGCGTCACTATTCATTCAAAGCGGATGTAGCTCAGGGGTAGAGCGCAACCTTGCCAAGGTTGATGTCGTGGGTTCGAATCCCATCATCCGCTCCATTTTTTTTGTCTTTGTTATTGTATAAATCCTTGCATTTTAAGGTGTTTTGAGGTTTTGGATTGTGTGTTGCTGCACCTAAGTTTGTGGTTCTGCTATGATTCTGCCATATATCGGGTTTTCTGAATGTAGCAAATGATCAAAACCACATACACACAAATCATTATATCTGGAATCATTAAACATGAGAATTCATGGTAAGCTTGCTTCCGTATAAGCGGTAAACTCAAGGGACGTACCAGCCGCATTAATATTTGCTCCATCAGTCTCCGGGTAAATCGGAAAACGCTGTTATGAAGGAAGCCGAACTTCGAGCTCGCTTCGTTGCCGAATAATTGAAAAAGGAAGCCAAGGGAACTCTGTTAAACGTGGATGTGAACGTTTCACTCACTGGAAACAAGTCAAAATCCATCCTGCGTGACAAGAGATATATTCCCGGCATTAAAGATCCTCTTGTTCAATGGCTGAAAGAATACGGAACTTGTTATTCAGGAAATACGGTGTCAGCATAGTTGGACAGGTTAAGGGGGAATTGGGGAAATTGATGGTGATTCCCGGTCATGTTTTTACCGGAGCTTTTCCCAGGGGCACCTCTCCCCTGGTCCTACTTGAAAGAGGGGATGGGGGAGGATGAATGGGGTTGGAAGCAGGGAGGCGTAACGGAGGGGATCCCTGTTCTGCAATTTGTTCAGAAGGTGGCGGAATTCATATTCCAGTTGTTTTTCCGGCAGGGGGAGAAGGGGAAGCGGTTCCACGGGCGCGATTTTCTGAAGGTCGAAATGGTAGCCCCTGCGAAGGGATTCGTCATGAACGGCTTTCAGATAGGCGTCCAGCGTTTGAAGAGGATGGGGAGTTTCCCGGAAACGTTGGAGCTGGGGATGATGGATATAGCCTTTGGTCTGGCCTGAGAGCACTTTCCGGGCCAGCAGTCCTTCCCTCCACAGGGCGACCAGTCCGGAGGAATCCAGATATGACGGGTGAAGGGACCAGAGCCTCATGATTTTTTGGACCGCAGGAGGCATCCGAGCGTTGAAGGGGAGACGGAAGGAAGCCGTCCGGCATATTCCGGATGTTTCAGGCTAATGCGATTTCTCCCTGAAGGTCTTCCGGTTCCGCAGGGGAAGGAGTTTGTTCCGTGACGGGCGTGTATACCGGGGAGGAAGTTTCCTGCGCCCGGGTTTTGACGGCTTCCAGAATGAGTTCCGCGGTGCGTTCCAGACCGTAGTCCGATGTGTTGATGCACAAGTCGTAAAGACGTGCGTTGCCGAGTTCCTGTCCGGTGTAGTGCAGGCAGTGGTTGCGGCGGCGGGAGTCCATCGTGTCCATTGTCCGGGCTACGCTGCGGGGGGAGACTCCGTAGTTTTCCACGACGCGCTGCATGCGGGTGGCGGGGTCGGCATGGAGGAAGACGCTGAACAGGTTGGGACGGCCTTTCAGGATGAAGTTGGCGCAGCGGCCCACGATGACGCAGGCGTGTTTGGCGGCGATATCCCGGATGACTTTGCTCTGGGCCAGGAAGGTTGCGTCTTCCGGCGGCTGTTCTTCCGCCGTGTAGGCATAGTTCTGGGCGTAGAGCTCGTAAAGGAAGCGGCTGGCAAGCTGTTGTTCGTGCCTGCGGATGTAGTCCGGTGTGAGGCCGCTTTGCGCCGCGGTGAGGTACACCAGTTCCGAGTCATAGAATTGGATGCCGAGCCGTTCCGCGATCATGGCGCCGATGGCGTGGCCGCCGGAGCCGTATTCCCGGTCAATGGAGATAACCAGAGGCGCATCCGGAGCGTAGGCCGCCGTTTCCGCGGACGGCAGAGGGGCCTGCATGGCGCCGGGCCGTGCGGCGCGTTCCAGCAGCCTGTCCAGCCAGAATACGTGTTTGTTGAAGAACCGGACGATCATTCCCACCAGAATGGCGGCCACGACGGTTCCTTCCCGGATGCCGGAGAGGCCGTGCAGCAGGAAAAACGAACAGGCGAGGCCGATGCAGACGAGCGTGCAGTCCATGCCGGTTTTCACGGCTCCGAATTCCCATTTGAAGAGTTTGACGAACGCCAGGTTCATGCCTTCCGCCGCCAGCAGGACGGCGTCCGCCTTGACCTGCATGAAGACTCCGAAGCCCAGAATGACGCAGCTCAGCAGGCAGATTACTGCGGACCAGGCGTACCCCGCCGGTTCCAGCGGAGATACCAGCCACATAGAGAAGTCCGTCAGCATGCCGAAGACGAAGACCACGGGGATCTGGAGCAGGTGGACGGGCCGGAACTGCCTTTTGAGCAGGGCCGCCTGCACGGCGACAAAGCTCAGGTGCATGAGGATGGTGATGGTCCCCATGCTCAGAGGGAGGGCCAGGCTGAGGATATAGGGCGTGCAGGAGATGGGGGAGACCCCCAGGCTGGCTTTGGCGGACAGGGCGATGCCCAGGGACATGATGAAGAGGGCCGCCACCAGGACGAAGCAGCGCAGGATGTGTTCTCCAATGCTTCTCCGTACGTGATAGTCTGCCATGGTACCAGATGTTAGTCCTTATGTCAGCATCAAGTCAAGGGTTCAAAAGCCGGAATTCCGGTGGTCGCTTTTTTTCATTTGCTTTCACATGGATGCTTCAGGCATGAAGGATGGCGGACGCCTGTGATTCCGTCCGGAAACCCTGACCGGGAATAGACATGGGAAACGGCTGGAGAAGCGAAGCCGCGCATGAAGGAGGGTGCGGGGGAAGAGGCCGTTTTGCCTGTCCCGTTCGTACCGGGATTTTGGATCCGGGGTGGGGGCGGGAGGTTTTCCTACAGCTCGAATACCGGGTTTTCCACGGCGTTTTTCACGGCGATGAGGAATTGTACGGCCTGTTTCCCGTCCACCAGGCGGTGGTCGTAGGAGAGGGCCAGGTACATCATGGGCCGAATGGTGATTTGGCCGTCCCTGACGACGGGGCGTTCCTGGATGGCGTGCATGCCCAGAATGCCACTCTGGGGCGGGTTCAGGATGGGGGTGGAGAGCAGGGAGCCGTACGTGCCTCCGTTGGATATGGTGAAGCACCCTCCCTGCAGGTCCTGCATGGAAAGGGTGCCCTTTCGTGCTTTTTCCGCCAGCGCGGCGAGTTCCAGTTCCAGTTCCGGGAGCGTTTTCCGGTCGCAGTCCCTCAAGACGGGCACCACGAGGCCCTTGTCCGTGCCGATGGCGACGGAGATGTCGTAGTACAGGTTTTCCACGATGTCCGTGCCGTCTATTTTGGCGTTGACCTGCGGCACTTCCTTGAGCGCCTTGACGGCGGCCTTGATGAAGAAGCCCATGAAGCCGAGTTTGGTGCCGTACCTTTCCCGGAAGGAGGCGTTGAATTGCCTGCGCAGTTCCATGACGGCGCTCATGTCGCATTCATTGAAGGTGGTGAGGATGGCCGCCTGGTGCTGGACTTGTGCCAGCCGGGCCGCGATGGTGCGGCGCAGGGGGCTCATGGGTTTCCTGATGAAGCGGGGTGCGGCCTGTTCCGGCCCGGCGGATTGCTTTTCCCGTGGCGTTTCCGACGGTTCGTGCGCCTGTTCCGGGTGTTCCTCCGGAGGAGATGCCGCCTTTTTTACGTCCGGCTGCGGGGTGTTTTCCGGTTCCGGAAGCACGGTGGCCTCTTCCTTTTCCGGAACGGAAGTTCCGGCGGACGGGGCAATGCGGCCCAGAACGGCTCCGATGGGGGCTTCAGCTCCTTCCGGTACGAGGATTTCCAGCATGCCGTCCTCATCCGCTTCCAGATCCGTGGAGACTTTGTCCGTTTCCAGCGTGACCAGGGTGTCTCCTCTGGCCACTGCGTCTCCGGCGCCCTTGTGCCATGCGGCTACGGTGGCGGCGGTGATGGATTCTCCGAAACTGGGGATCAGGATGTCGCTCATGGGATGGTGATGGTCAGGATTGGGCGCGCGGTCCGAAGGCCGTGGCGATGAGTCGTTTTTGCGCGGCGGCGTGCAGGGCCTTGGCCCCTTCCGCCGGGCAGGCCATGGGGGGGCGCCCCGCATAGCGGAACGAGGTGGCGAAGAGGCGGCCCAGCCGGTTGCGCAGATGGCCCCACGCCCCCATGTTGGAGGGTTCCTCCTGGCACCATACGAAGTCGCGCACTTTCTGGTAGGGGGCGAGCAGGTAGGTAAGCTGTTCCTGCGCCAGCGGGTAGATTTGCTCCACGCGGATGATGACGGTGTCCGCGATGCCGTGTTCCTTTCGGTAGGTGTCCAGGTCGTAGTAGATTTTTCCCGTGCAGAAGACGGCGCGCGTGATTTTGTCCGGAGCCGGGCTTTCCGGATCAGCCAGTACTTCGTGGAACCGGGACGGAGCCAGGAATTCACGGCGGGCGGAGGCGGCTTCCGGCCGGGAGAGCAGGCTTTTTGGCGTGAAGACGATGAGGGGCTTGTGTACGTTCTGGTGTATCTGGCGGCGCAGGGCGTGAAAGTATTGGGCGGGTGTGGTCGGGTTGATGACCTGCAGGTTGTCGTCCGCGCAGAGCTGGAGGTAGCGTTCCATGCGGGCGCTGGAGTGCTCGGACCCAGCCCCTTCGTAACCGTGGGGCAGGAGCAGCACGATGCGGCATTTCTGGTGCCATTTGGCTTCCGCGGCCGCAATGAACTGGTCCACGATGACCTGGGCTCCGTTGGCAAAGTCGCCGAACTGGGCTTCCCACATGACCAGGGCGTCCTGGCTTTCCAGGGCATAACCGTATTCGAAGCCCAGCACAGAGGCTTCTGACAGGGAAGAGTTGTAGATGCGGAAGGCGGTGGTGCCGTGGTTCAGTTTTTCCAGCGGCGTGTACACGGAGCCGTTGTTGAAGTCGTGCAGGACGGCATGCCGCTGGGAGAAGGTGCCGCGCTGGCAGTCCTGCCCGGAGAGGCGGACGGTGTGGTTTTCCGTGAGCAGGGATCCCCATGCCAGGGATTCCGCCATGGCCCAGTCCAGCGGGCCGTCTTCCCGGAAGGCTTCACGGCGGCGGGAGAGGAAGCGTTTTTCCAGGGTGGGGTGGGGCGTGAAGTTTTCCGGCAGTTCCGTCAGGATGTTTCCGATGCGCCGGAAGAGGTCCGGACTGATGCCCGTGCGCACGCTGAGGCGGGGAATGGGGGATTCATCCGCATCCTGCGCGCTGACCGGGAGGATGTAGTCCGCCGGGTGCTCCTTCATCTGGTCGTATGCCTGCTGCATGCCGTTCCAGATGCGTTCCCTGATGCCATGTTCCTCCTGTTCCGTCAGTTCCCCCCGTTCCCGGAGCAGGGTTCCGTACAGGGCCGCCGCCGTGGGGCGCGCCTCTATTTTTTTGGTCTGCATGGGGGCTGTGAAGGCGGCCTGGTCCGTTTCATTGTGTCCCAGGCGGCGGTAGCAGTACATGTCCAGAATGATGTCGCGGCCGAATTTCTGGCGGAACTGGAGCGCGAATTCCGCGGCCCAGATCAGGTTTTCCGGGTTTTCCCCGTTGATGTGCAGGATGGGCGCTTCCAGCATCTGGGCCACGTCCGTGGCGTAATGGGAGGAGCGGGCTTCATCCGGGCTGGTGGTGAAGCCGATCTGGTTGTTGATGATCAGGTGGATGGAACCGCCGGTCCGGTAGCCTTTCAGCTGGGAGAGGTTGAGCACTTCCGCCACCAGCCCCTGTCCGGCGAAGGCGGCGTCCCCGTGGAGAATAAGCGGGAGCACATGCTTTCTTTCCATGTCATCCAGGCTGTGCTGCCTGGCCCTGGCGCGGCCTTCCACCACGGGGTAGACGGCTTCCAGGTGGCTGGGATTGGAGGAGAGGTTGATGTGCAGGGGCACGCCGTCCACGTGGCGCGTGGCGGCATAGCCCAGGTGGTATTTCACGTCGCTGCGGCCGATGGGGGATTCCGGAAGGTAGTCCGGCGTGAATTCGTAAAAGATGGTTTTCAGCGGCTTGTGGAGGATGTTTGCCAGCACGTTGAGCCTGCCCCGGTGGGCCATGCCCATTTCCACGTGGGAGATGGCCGCCGCAGGACAGCGTTTGACCAGGGCGTCCAGCAGGACGATGGCGCCTTCCCCCCCTTCCAGGGAGAAGCGTTTTTCCCCGATGAAGCGCTTGCCCAGGAATTCCTCGAACAGTTCCGCCTTGCAGAGGTGGATGAAGGCGTCCCGGCGGGTTTCCGGGCCGTAGTCCACGCCGTCCGCCCGGCGGTCTATTTTTTCCTCAATCCACGAGCGGATTTCCAGGTTGTCAATGTGCTGGTATTCAAATCCGATGGCCCCGCAATAGGTGTTCCGGAGGTGGGCGATGATTTCCCGGAGGGTGAAGATGCGCCCTTTCTGGAAGGTGCCGATGTTGATGGGCTGGTCCATGTCTTCCGGGCGGAAGCCCAGTTCTTCCGGACGTACGGGAACGGTCGCTTCCTCCGGAGAGTCCAGCGGGTTGAAGCGGGCGCATTTGTGCCCCATGACCCGGTATGCCCGGATGAGCTGGTTGACGCGCCCGCGGCCTTCCGCACTTTCCGGCGGAACCGTGTACGGGGAAGCGTCCGCGGCGTTTTCCTCTTCCCGCGGAGCGCCGCCGCTGCCCAGCTCGTATCCCTCAAAGTAGGCCGCCCAAAGGGGATCTACGGACAGCGGATCGTTTTTCCATGTTTCATGGAGCGCCGTGATTTCCTCAGGCGTGAGTCTGGAGAAGATGGAGGCGTTCATGCGGGAAGGATGGACGGAATGGTGAACAGTGGTTTATTCGCTGATTGTCGTCCGCTTTCTGAAGGCGGAATTTCCAACCATTAATAGCTGTGCTCGTTGAGTTGCACCTTTCCGCGGAAGACCCAGTAGATGGCTGCGGAGTAGGCGAGGACGATTGGAACACCGATGAGGGCGATGTAGGTCATCACTATCAGGCTTTCCCGTGTGGAGGAACCGTTGACGAGGGTAAGGGAGTGCTCCGGATTGGGCATGGAGTATAGCAGGTTGGGGAACATGGAGGCCCCAAACATGGCCATCATGCACCCCATCGTGGAGCAGGAGGCGATGAAGGCCCAGCCTGACCGGTTTTTGCTCATGAATATCCAGATGGCCGCAATGGAAACAGCCGCCAGCGCGGCGATGCCGTAGATCCAGGGCGAGCGTTCCAGCGCCGCCGCTACGTGCGGCACGTACAGGAGCGTGGCCGCGCCGTGAACGATGATCAGGATGGTAAAGATGATGATGCAGGGCTTGAGGAGCCTTTTGATTTGCTGCTGGAGTTCACCCTGCGTTTTCATCATCAGGAAGATGCCGCCGTGCATGGCGAAGAGGGCCACCGTCGTGAGGCCCAGCAGGATGGCGTAGGGGTTCAGCAGGCTGAGGAAGGTTCCCGTGAAGTTGCCCTGGTCGTCCAGCGGGATTCCCCTGGTGACGTTCCCCATGGCCACCCCGATGAGCAGGGCCGCAAGGAGGCTGCTGACGGAGAAAGTGATGTCCCAGCCTTTGCGCCACCACGGCATGGGCTGCTTGCTCCGGAATTCGATGGAGACGGCCCGGAAGATAAGGGTGAGCAACAGGAGCATGAAAGCCAGATAGAATCCGGAGAAGACGGAGGCGTACACGTACGGGAAGGCGGCGAAGAGGGCGCCCCCTCCCGTGATGAGCCAGACTTCATTGCCGTCCCATACGGGACCCACGGCATTGAGCATCAGCCTCCTGTTTTCATCTCCCTTGATAAAGAACTGGAGGGTGCCGGTTCCCAGGTCAAAACCGTCCAGAACGGCGTAGCCGGAGAAGAGTACGCCGACGAGGATGAACCAGATGATTTGCAGGTCTGCGAGAGTGAGGTTGTCCAACATGGTTTTAAGTGGGGGGATGAGGGTTAGTCTTTGACGAAGGGGACCTGAAGCTTGCCTTCACCCGTGCCGTCGTCTTCCTTCGCTTCCTGGTCGGGGCCTTTGTGGATTTTATGGGTGATTTGATAAAGAAAGAGGGCCAGAAGCAGGGTATAGATGACGAAGAACATGCCCAGCGAGGAGAGTGCCTCCGCCGCGGTGAGGGTGGGGGAGACGGCGTGCTCCGTCCTCAGGATGCCGTACACGATCCAGGGCTGGCGGCCCATTTCCGCCACTGCCCAGCCTACCTGGTTGGCAATCTGCGGCCCCAATACGGAGAAGACAAAGCACCAGAGCAGCCATCGTTTTTCAAAGAGCCAGCCGCGTTTCCACGCCCAGAGGCCCAGCAGGAACAGGGCGCCCAGCGCACAGCCGATGAGGATCATGAGGTGGAAGGAGTAGAAGACGGGCAGGATGGGGGGGGCGTTCGTCCTGCGGAATGGCGTTCATGCCGGTGATGGGGGTATCCAGGTCATGATGAGTCAGGAAAGTGAGCATGTACGGGATGGAGATGCCTGTCACTTCATGGGTGGACGGGTTCATCCAGCCGACGAGGTGGAGCGACTGCGGAGCCCCCGATTCCATCACGCCTTCCATGGCGGCAAATTTAGCGGGCTGGTGGATGGAGACTTCACGAGCGCTGGAGTCTCCCGTGATGCCCATGCCTACCACGCCTATCAGTCCGATGACCAGCGCTACCTTGAAGCTTTTCTTGGCTCCGCCCGTGAAGCGTTTTTTGAGGATATACCAGGCAGAGACGCTGAGCACCAGCGTGGCTCCCGCCAGCCAGCACCCCGCCAGGGCGTGCGTCAGGCGGTCCACCGTAGACGGGTTGAAGACCACATCATAGAAGCTGGTGATGTGCGCCTGGATTTTTCCGTTTACTTCCACCAGCTTGTAGCCGGCGGGCGTCTGCATCCAGGAGTTCGCCACAATGATCCAGATGGCGCTGAAATGGGCGCCCAGGGCCACCATGCAGGCGGAGAAGAAGTGCATTTTGGGCCCCACTTTGTCCCAGCCGAAGAGCAGGATGGCCAGGAAGCCGGATTCCAGGAAGAAGGCGAAGATGCCTTCCGCCGCCAGGGGGCTGCCGAAGATGTCGCCTACGCAACGGGAGTAGTCCGCCCAGTTGGTGCCGAACTGGAATTCCATCACAATGCCGGAGGCCACGCCCAGCGCGAAGATGATGCCGAATATCTTGGTCCAGAATTTGGCCTGCTTGTGGTAGAGCTCGTTTTTTGTTTTCAGCCAGAGGCCTTCCAGTGCCACCAGTACCACCCCCAGGCCGATGGTCATCGGCGGGAAGATGTAGTGGAACATGATGGTGACGGCAAACTGAAGACGGGATAATAAGACCGGATCGTCCATGATTGATTGGGGATGAGTGGTTGTTTATGGAACAAGATGCCGGCAGCCAAATTCCGGAACCTTTATGTTTTATACATCCCGGAGAGGGCTTTGTTCAATTATTTTCCTTCTGCTCTGACAACTTTTTTAGATTTTCTCTAAAAAACAAGGGCTTAAAGGCGGATGAACGCTTCCGTGCCTTCTTCCGTCAAGTCAAAAAGGGTCAGCATGTCCTGCGGAGAAAGGCGAATGCAGCCGTGGGAGTCCGGTGTTCCGAGGCTGTCCGTCCGGTTGGTGCCGTGGATGTAGATGTAGCGCTCCCGCGTATTGACGTTTTCGGGGTCCAGGCCGTCCAGCCACAGGATGCGCGTCAGGATGAAGTCAGAATGTTCATTCATGCCCTCCGGGATGGCGGCCGGGTAGCGGCCAACCGGGAGCCGAGAGACGAAGATGGTGTCCTCAGGCAGTCCCGCTCCGATTTTTTTGCAGATGCGGAAGCGGCCCAGGGGCGTTTTCCCTGACCCCTGCTGACTGCCTGTGCCAGCTTTCCCGCTGGAAACAGGGCAGGAAAACAGGATTGTTCCGGCGGATTCCAGGGTCAGCTTCTGCCGGGAAAGATTAATGTGCAGAACCGCGGGAGGAGACATGCCGGGAAAGGAAAAAAGAGAAAAGGGGAACGGGAATGGGATTAGGCTTCCTGCTCCATGCGGGCGATGATGGCGCGAATGGCGTCCGTGAGCTGCCGCGCCACCTTGTTGTAGGCGGCCTGCCCGCATCCGATGGGGTCACTGATGTTCCTGTTGTCCGTGTAGCAGGTGACCAGCCTGATCTTGTCCGCGTGTTCGGGAAAGTTGGCCAGCATGACGGCCAGATGGCTTTCCGTCATCGTGTAGATGTCCGTGGATTCTTCCACCAGTTCCTGCGTGACGGCGCGGCTTGCATGGCCGGAAAGGTTTACTCCGTGCTCCCTCAGGACATGGAGCGTTTCCGGACTTGCCCCCTGCCCGTTCCAGGCCGCCGTACCTGCGGACCCCGCGAGCCATTCCGGATGGCTGGCGGAAAGCTTCAGGAAGAGGCCTTCAGCCATAGGGCTGCGGCACGTGTTTCCGGTGCAGATGAAGAGGATCTTTTTACGCTGGTTCATGAATCAGACTGTTTTTTGGGGTGGTGCGGAATGGGAACCTCATTAGGTTCCTGGTACAGGTTGTCCGGAGGGAGAACGCTGCCGGCTCCGTTTCCGTTTTCCGGAAGGGTGGAGGGCGGCGGATCTTCCTCGTCATCTTCTTCCGCATCATGTAAAGGAGGGGAAAACCAGGGAATCAGGCTGCCGGCCAGGGCCACGCCCAGCACGCCGGTTACGGGAGTCATGACGGGGAACCACACCCCGTGTACGGAAAAAAGGTACCACGCAAGGATGGGTGCCGACAGGATGCACAGGATCCACAAGAGCCAGCGCCCCCGTTTCCGGAAGCGGAGGGCCCACGTAGCCAGGAGCAGCACGTCCAGCACAATGACCCATTGTACCCATGCGGGAGCCACCGGAACCAGCACGGGAGGGGCCGGGGACAGGGCTCCCATGATGCTGCGGATGGTTTTTGCCGTCAGGAGCGCCTGGGCGTCGGGAGCCTCGGAGGGGGTGAAGGGTTCGGAAACGATGACGGCGTCTGCGGAGGAAAGAAGTTTTCTGACGGTGCTCATATCCGGGGGACGGAGGCCGGACATGACGGGAACGATGACTTCCTTCGTGTCCAGTAACGTGGGAGCGCTGTTTTCCGCCAGCGGGATGCGGCCATATTCATCCAGCGGAATGGAACGGTTGTTGCCGAGAAGGAGGGTATCGCCGGGGATGAGCCTGACGTCTTCCGGGTCCAGGTCCAGCGCATTCAGCGCAGCGACGAGGGGAAGGGTGGGGATGATGTCTTCTCCCCAGCGGACAAAGAGAGGGAACGATTTGCCGCTTTCCTGGCTTGCGGAGAACAGGTCGCTGTTTTCCACAACCGTTCCCAGCGTGCCGGCTTCCGTGGTTATTTGGGGTGCTTCCCCCACCAGCCTGTCCGCACGGGGGAATTGGTCCGTTTTGCCGATGATGTTACCGGGAGGGATGGCCAAATGCTTCCAGCCGGACGGCAGGGACGCTCTGCGGGATGATTCGCTCATCTGGCGTCCCAGCGCTTTGTGGCGGAAGCGGTCCAGTTCATATCCCACGGCAGATTTGACGATGTTGTCGGGTTCCTCTTCCCAGGCCATGGGGGCAATGACGTAAACGTTTCTGGCGCCCTGTTCGTACAGGTGGCGGAACAGAACCGTATAGTCCATCGGATTGGGCGGATAGGTGGGGAAACTGTTCAGGGCGGATTCCCGGTGCAGGGAGACGACGGGGAGAGGGGCCGTCTGTCCCTTGTTGAAAAACTCGTAAGGCTGTAGAACAATGTCGTTTTCGGCGTTCAGCCCCTCCGTCCTTATGGTGTGGTATTCCTTTTGCAGGGCGCGGACGGCGGCCCGTTCATAAAAAAAGACGGTAGGGGGGATGAGCAGGTAGCCGAATATCCAACCCAGCCCCAGCGAGAGCTGGAAAAGGGACAGAATGAGCAGGAATTTGGGTTTAAGAGTCATCAGGGCGGCCAAATAGTTATTCTAGCATGCCTGCCAGAGGCTCGGCAAGCATGGAACCGGGGAGAAGACGGCGCAGATGCGCCAGCCCTGCGGGGATTTGTTCCAGATACCAAGTTTTCCCTTTGTTGTGGCCGATGTTGGCGTACGCGCCCAGCATCTGCATGAGCCTTTGCAGTGCGCATGCTCGGAAGATGTCGCGGTCCAGGGCGCGCCCGGTGAGGTGCTCCCATTCCCGGAGCAGTTCGTCCGTCTGTTCCGTTTCCAGATGCGCGTACCCGTCAAACACCAGGGAAGCCAGGTCATACTCCGGACGTCCGCCGCGCATGCCCTGGAAGTCGATCAGCCAAGTTTTTCCTGCATGGATGTGCACGTTCTGCGACTGGCTGTCCCGGTGAACGGGGCAGAGCGGCAGGCCGGCCAGGAATTGCGCCATTTTCCGCAGCGCGGGATGGTTCAGGAAGCCGTTCGCGGACAGGCCCAGGTGCGTGCCCAGCAGATGTTCCGCAAAATATTCCTGCTCCCAGCGGTACAGGGATTCGTCAAAAGAGGGTTGAAAAGAAAAATTTTCCGGGAAGGGGCATTCATGCAGCAGGCGGAGCTGTTCCATGGCCCGGATGTAGCGGAAACGGAGTTTCTCCCAGGGTTCGCTTCTGAAAGACAGGAGATTGTCGTCTCCCAGGTCTTCCGCCAGGGCTGCTCCGCAGCCAGGGCCTAGGGGTTCGTAGTCATAGACCTCCGGCACGTTGACGCCGTTGGCGCGCAAATGGCGATCCGCGGGGATGAAAGAGTCGTTGTCCGCGCGATCATCTCCCCAGAGAATGCCGATGCAGGTCCGGTCTCCCAGGCCGATGCGCACAATAGTGCGGCCGGATGCGCCGAGGGCAATCGTCCGGAAGTCCTCTTCCCGGGGCGTGACGTGAAAGCTCCGTTGGACCAGGCGGGAGAGTTCTTTCATGGGAGGAATGCAGGGAGCCGCCGTGCAGGCGGAAAGGGAAGGAATCAGGCGGGGAACTGGTGGTTTTCTCCATAGCCATAGTTTTCCACGACGTAGTCCACGTCCTTGTCACCGCGGCCGGAACAGTTGACCAGAATGGCTCTTCCGGGGTTTTCCTGCGCCCACTTCATGGCATACGCAATGGCATGGGAACTTTCCAGGGCCGGAATGATTCCCTCATAGCGGGAAAGTTTGAAGAAGGCATCCACGGCTTCCTCATCCGTGGCGGTTACGTAATTCACGCGGCCGATGTCGTGCAGGTAGGCGTGTTCCGGCCCCACAGAGGGGTAGTCCAGGCCGCTGGCCACGGAATGGACCGGGCCGGGGTTGCCGTCGTCATCCTGGAGCATGATACTTTCGAAACCGTGCAGAACGCCCTTGCTCCCGTAGGTGATGGAGGCGGAATGCTCCCCTAGTTTGGGGCCTTTGCCGAGCGGCTCCACGCCGTAAATATCCAGCGGATCGCCCAGGAAGGCGGTGAACATGCCCATGGAGTTGCTGCCGCCGCCCACGCAGGCGCACACGGCGTCCGGGAGCAGTCCGGTCATTTCCAGGAACTGTTCCCGGGCTTCCACGCCGATGCACATCTGGAAGTCGCGCACCATTTGGGGGAAGGGGTGGGGGCCTACCACGGACCCGATACAGTAAATGGAGTCCTTGTAGCTGTTCAGGTAGGAATCAAAGGCGGAATCCACGGCTTCCTTCAGGCTCTGGAGTCCGTGGGTGACGGGAACGACCTTGGCTCCCAGAATTTTCATGCGTGTGACGTTGGGCGCCTGCTTGGCAATGTCGACCGCTCCCATGTGAATCTCGCATTCCAAGCCGAAGAAGGCGGCCGCCGTCGCCAGCGCCACGCCGTGCTGGCCCGCGCCCGTTTCCGCAATGATGCGTTTTTTGCCCATATATTTGGCGAGAAGGCCTTCCCCCATGCAATGGTTGAGCTTGTGCGCACCCGTGTGGTTCAGGTCTTCTCGCTTCAGATAAATCTGGGAGGTGCCCAGGTGGCGGGACAGGCGTTCGCAGTGGTAAACGGGAGTGGGGCGCCCCTGGAACTGCTTGCGGATGCGGCGCAGTTCGTTGATGAACTGGGCGGAATGGGCGATGGTCTGGTAAGCCTCCGTGATTTCTTCAAAGGCGGGGACGAGTTCGTCCGGCAGATAGACGCCGCCGTATTCGCCGAAGCGGCCCCGGGCATCCGGAAAATTGCGTAGATAAGTATGGAGATCCATGGTGTGTTTCATTCGTGACTGCCAGTATTTAGCACGATGACCCGGTCCAGGCAAAAACAATCTCCACCGGAAGCCCGATTTAAGAGCTGGAAAGCGGCCGTGAAAAGCGTTCCGGCAGGCAGGAACGGCCGGGAGGAGGAACTCCTCCTTCAACGTCCTCCCTGCATGGCTGGCAGGGAGGGGGAAAGAAACGGACCTGTGCCCGGTTTTCAGCCCAGGCGGCGTCTTTTGATGGACTTGCCGGTGTCCGCGATGGCTTGGCGCGCCTCATGGTCCGGACCGGCCATCAGGGCGGCCAGGTCCCGGACGATGTTCTGGCGCATGCGGTCCACCAGTTCCCGCCCTTCCTGGGTGATGGCGACCATGATCTTGCGTCTGTCCTTGGCCGCGCTCATGCGGGTCAGGTAGCCCATTTCCTGGAGTTTGTCCACCATGCCGGTCGCCGCCGCCGTGGAATGGCCCATCTTCTGCGCGATGCTGGACATGCTCAGGAAGTCCTCGCTGGCCAGATAGGTCAGCAGGAAAAACTGAGGGTAGGAAACCTTGCCTTCATTCAGCTCCGGAGAGAGGTTGAGAATGCAGGAACGCTGGGTGAGCAGGACGAAGTCCGCCAGCTTGTTTGCTTCTTCAGAAATGGAGTTCATCGACGTTGTGAATGTTTGGGGTAAGTTTGGTGCTGTGTTCGCATCCGGAAGCTGTCCGGCGGTTCGGCAAACCTACCTCTTGCATCTTTCCGGAGCAAGTCAAAAAGATAAATTTTTATTAAAATTTTACATTTGCGGATAGTACGACTTTTGGTGGTAACTTTTATACAATATGTTGAATGTGAATAGAATGATATTATTTTGATGATACAATGTGAATAACATGTAAAAAAGATGCGTAACCTGCTGAGAAAATAAATCATTTCCGTGTCCGGCATTTATAGCTGTCAAAAATGCCGGAAAAAGATGGATGCAGGATGACAAGGCCCTGCCGGATCAGGATGGCGGAAACGGGAAAAAGGCTGGAATTTGCCACTTCCAACGGAAAGTTTTATGCCGGAGCGGAGGCGCTTCAAGGGGATGGAAAACGGTGGATTTGCGGTGCCAGGCCCGTTCCGGAAGAGTTGGAATGCCTTCTCCGTGGAGGAGGCTTTTTTCTTTAAAACATCCTTATGGAAAATGCCGCTAAAGTGCTGTCTGCCAGGAAATGGCTCCGCCGATGCGAAGTTTCCGTGCAGGAGGGGTAAACGGGGGTGAAAGACTGTGGAAAGGCGTCAGTTCAGAGTCAGGTCCGGAGACGGTACAGGCGAGGAGCCGGGCGGGCAGGCTCACGTGCAGAGAGGCATTTTTCTCCGGGTTTTCCCTTCAATTCAGGGATATTCGGGCGGACGGGAAGCTTTCCTTCCTGTTACTGCCTTCTGGTGGCAAATGCTTCTCCGCCGACCAGCCAGTTCTTTCCATCCGGGGTATGGATGTTTTTCCAATGGAACGTATGATCCGTGATGTCGGAAAAAATCCATTTCATGTTCTTTTGCGTGATTTCGGTCAGGATGATCTGGCCGTCCTCCTTTTTAGCTTCAAGTTGTACGGCTTCCCCGGCGGTTCCGTAAAAGATGTCCCACGCGCGTTTTCCGGGGTGGTAAATCCTGATGGTTGTTCCGTAGGCCGCATCCGGCCACGTTTTCGTCTTCCTGGCCTGGCGGGAAGGGCAGATAAAGATGTCCTGAATGGCCGTGCCTTCCAGAACCCAGGAGAAAATCCATTCCCCCGGAACATGGCGTTCCTGTTCCGTACCATGGCCGTCAATCCATTCCATGTCCCAGGTTCCCACCAACGGACCGAACCAGTTGTCTTCTTCCGGAATGGAGGGGTGTTTGCCCTGGCTCGTCAATGCTTCTTCAAATTCTTTCATGTGTGGGAGTGTATTTTGCCTTCCCGTGGAGAAGAAACGGAGACGGGGACGTTGATTAGCAGGGCAATTCCGGGGAAAGGCGTCTACCCGTACCGCCGCAGGAGGCGATTGATGATTGAGCCGGAAGTCCGGAATCTGGGAACAAATCTCGGTCCATGAAAAACAGGAACGCTGGCGGTAGGGAATATCGTGGGTAGTAAAACGGCTTTTTTCAAACGGGCTGTACAGGGGAAGGAAAGTCTATCCCTCCGGCGGGGAGAGGGGAAGGCCGTTCTCCGGGGCACGGTTTTTCATGAAACAGGGCCGGAGAATGGCCGGAAAGCCGCTTGTTGCGCGTTAATTGGCGGGAGGAGGGGTAAAGACGCGGGAACCCAGGTCCTTGTCCAGGAGGAGCATTCCCTGGCCTTCTCCCTTGATCAGGCGGAGCTTGCTGATGATGTCCTTGACGGTTTCCTCTTCCTCCACCTGCTCGCTGACGAACCAATGCAGGAAAATGTCCGTGGCAAAGTCCTTTTCCTCCTTGGCCAGGCGCACCAGCTCATTGATGCGGCGGGTAACTTCCTGTTCATGCGCAAGCGTGGCTTCGAACACTTCCAGTACGTTGGCCCACTGGGCCGCGGGAGCGTCAATGGGAAGCATGACCACCTGGCCGCCGCGGGCCAGCAGAAAATCATAGAGCTTCAGGGCGTGGGCGGTTTCCTCCTGGTACTGGACGCGCATCCAGTGGGCAAACCCCGTGAGGCCGGCGTCCTGCATGTAGGCGGACATGCCGAGGTAGAGGTTGGCGGAATACATTTCCCATTTGATTTGCTCATTCAGAGCAGTTGCCATTGTTGTACTGATCATAATAAATAATCCTGTTGATTTCCCTTTCCTTCTACAAAACAAAGTCCGCAGGATCAAGATAATCCTGCGGACTGTATGACGGGAAATTCAGGGAAAAACCGCTAAATCAGGCTTCTACGGAAACGGCTTCCGGAGTTTTTTCCACGGGGGCTTCTTCCGTATCCAGGGACACGGTTACGATTTTTTCCTCTTCCGCGGCAGGTGCTTCCACTGCGGGGGCCTGTTTGGAGGCCGGAGTTTCGGAAGGCTGTATAGCTTCTTCCTGCGGGGCGGGCTGTGATGCGTCTTCCTTGACGGCGGCTGCCGCCTTGTTCCTGCCTTTGGCGGGTTTCGCTTCCTTTTTAGGCTGGGACGGGGCAGAAGCCGTCTTCGGCTGGCTTACGGTGTTGTTGGAGAAAACCAGAATATAGCCTTGTTCGGAAAGCCACAGCAGGTCGCGGACCAGAAGCTGCTGCTTTTCCTTGGCCTGGGCGGTTTCTTCTTCCGTCACACCTTCATGGTCCGGAATGGGAGAAAGCTCCTTGAGCATGACGTCCACTCCCTTGCCGGGATGTTCCTTTGCCCAGTTCACGATGGACATCAGGGAATCGGAAAGGATGGTGCCTTCCGTCATGGCCTTGGGCCGCGCGGGTCCCGTATAGTGGTTGCCCTGCCATTTGAAGATGGGCATGTGATGGCGGGCCAGTCCGTGGCAGAGGTTCGGAATAAGCATGCTGGGATGACGCCGGGTGGTGCTGGAAAGTTGAATCAGATGAGCCCACAGGCCGGGAGAAAGATGGTTCTTTTTCACTGCGCCGTTTACGAACACCTTGTCCGTGACGTCATAACACTCTTCAAAATGATTGGCTTCAAAGTCCTGTTCCACGGCGGACGGAGTTTCCAGAAGGGCTTCCGGAGCTCCTTCCCGGAGGGGCTTCCAAACCGTGCGTTTGGAAACGGAGGCCTGCCAGGCTTCCACGGTTTCTTCGCTCTTGTCCGTGACGATTTTGGAACGGAAAACCTCGAAAGGCATGTCCACAAACTTGGTGCGGTGCAGATTCATCAGGGCGGACTGGTAGCCGTGCCAGTTAACCGGGCCTATCAGTTCATTGTTCAGGGAACACTTGGCAATCGCCTTGAAATCTCCTTTAGGGGCTTCCACTTCCTGTTCCACGGACTCATAATACCTGGGCAGCCATTCGGCGTTCCAGAGGTGTTTGACGGCCTCCTGGCGGGAAATAAAGCAGGCTCCGTCGCCATGCTTGCAATGGTACAGGTCCGGACCGTTTTCCTGTTTCATGAAGACCAGGTCATAACGGTCAAATGCGCCCATGACCACCTTGGCCAGGTCCATCAGGGAAATGGTGCGGCGGTGCTTCTGCACCTCCTGGGAAAGCGCGGCCAGGCCGGAGTCCACGGGGCGCAGCTCCACGCGCAGCCCTTCCGCCGGTTCCGCCTGCGGCGCCCGCGCGGGGCGTTCATGGCGGTCTCCGTCGCGGCGTCCGCGGAAAGGTCCGCGGCTGCGGTCGTCCCGGTTAAACCTTTTTTCTCCCTGTCCGTCAAAACGGCGCTCCCCCCTGGGGCGGCGTTCGTCATGGTTGTCGCGGCGCGGCCGGCGGTCACTCTGACGATCCCTGTCACGGTAAGCCGGCGAGGAACCGGAGTATTCCTTCCGGGCTCCGGCTCTTGCCCATGCCGGACCAAATTGGAAGTCGGCCAGGCCGGAAAGATCCGGCAGTTGCTGCTTGGAGTCTGTGGAGGGAGTTTCTTCGGTCATGATGTACGGGTTGTTTCAATAGCAACTAAATGAGGTATATGGCAATCATTTTACGTGCAAACGCCCCTAAAAATGTTCAAACTGTCATGAAATGCGGCTGGAAATGCTTGTCATCCGCCTCATTTTTTCATCCAACCTTCGTTAAAAATTTCTATTTTATGGATAAAATACGTCAACGACTTTCCGAACTCGGCTACTCCGTTTATGATGCTCCGGCCCCGGTAGGCTCCTATGTCCAGTGCGTGCGCACGGGCAATCTGCTTCATCTCTCCGGCGGCATTTCCGTAAATGGAGAGGACAAATACTTTGGCAAGGTGGGGCAGGACCTCTCCGTGGAGGAAGGCCAGGCCGCGGCGCGGGCTGCCATTCTCAACCGTCTGGCCGTCATCGTGCAGGCGGTGGGCTCCCTGGAAAAGGTTTCCCGCATCGTAGCCGTCAACGGCTTTGTCAATGCAGGGCCGGAATTCTATGACCATCCCAAGGTGCTCAATGGCGCCTCCGACCTGCTGGTGGAAGTCTTCGGGGAAATCGGACGCCATAGCCGGACCGCCGTTGGCGTGTCTGCCCTGCCGCTCAACGTAGCGGTGGAAATCAGCATGGTCGTGGAAGTCCGCGACTAGGCAATTGACGGGCCTGGAGGGATTCGGGCTTGAATCCGCCCGGTATTCCTGTAAAGTGCCGTCCGGTCAATGCCCTCGTGGCGGAATGGTAGACGCTGCAGACTTAAAATCTGTTGTCCGCAAGGACGTACCGGTTCGAGTCCGGTCGGGGGTACTTCGCTAAACAGCAATAAATTGCATAGATAAAAGGCTCGCTTTTGGCGGGCCTTTTTCGTTTTAGGGAGTGCGGGAATTGCAGGTCAACGCTTACACGTGTGGTGAGAGAGAATTTGAAGAGAAAATCAGGATTGAACCCTCCGTATTCTACCAGCACCCGGAGACGGTAATTCTCAAAATTACGATACCCGCAGGCCCTCCCTTGGACGAACTTCATCTTCCGGTGGATCCTTCCGTGATTGCCTCGTTCTTCCTGTACCTCCACATACGGATGAGCGGGGCAAACCACTTCCTGATGGTCACCGCTATTTTGCCAAGTTCCATCGGAGCCTCATGGAGCGGCATTCTCACCATTTCCTTGAGTTGGCCGATGTCGCTTCTGTATTGTTTAACCGTCTGTAATAAGTTGCCTAACTTCTCCCTGAACTCATGGCATACCCAGATGGCCGGGTTGATCTTAAAGGAGCGAATCCAGGTTTTGCTTTCCCGGACCATCAGCTTGCAGCCCCTCTTTCTCAAGGAGGGGTGATGAAACTGCTCGTGGATGATGCGTTTCCTCGTGCTTGACGGACACCGAAGTCCTTGTCCATGATTTTGTTGTCAACGTTTTTGATGTTATTCCCGGGTGCTGGAGCGGCGATGCGATTTACTGGGAAGCTTTTCAGGGAGCAGGCCGGCGATGGGTTTTCTGAAGAGATGGGCGGCACTGTTGGCGTCTGAATAGTCTGGTGTTGATGATGGCTTTTTTGGCGGATCATTCACCGATTTTGATGTTGAGCCAAATGAATGGAAGATGCGGGCATGTGTTTGTCAAAAAACTGGACTGGTAACAAAGGTAAAAGACTGGAAAAGCTTTGGGCTGCCATGCCGGGTAATCTGTTTTTTCCTGTTTCCGTCAAGATATTGCTCCTGGTATTTCTGTCGGTCATGGTATGGCAAGGTGCTTTCCATTTTATCCGGTTGTGGAAAAATGAACAGCTCCGTCCATGGAATGTTCCTGGGCGGAGCTGTTTGAAGAATCGGCCTCCGGAATGTTGTACCGGAAAGACAGATTTCTATTTATGAGCGTTCTCGTAAAAGAGGTTGCCGTAATATTGGGGGATGAGCCAGTCCTTCCCCCAGGATGTTTGTTTGAGTTGTTCTATGTCTTTGGGAATGAGATCGTCGGCGGTCAGTTCGTTTTTGTTGTCTACGTTGCAGTTGTAGGGTTCGCACCCCCATTCCTTGCGGATGTAGTCGGAAAAGTCCACTATCCGGATAACCGTGTCAATCCGGTGCGTGAAGAGGAAATGGTTATATTGCGACTGGAGGTGAACTTCAAAGGGATCCGGATAGTTCCGGTCGTTGAGCTTGATGAGCAGGAGCATTGTTTCAATGAAACAGCGCTTGTCCTTGCAGGCTGCCGTGTAGGGAAGGGCCAGATTTTTGGCAATGCACCAGGCATAATTGCAGAGATTGACGAAACGGTCCACAGGATCGCGGTAGGTGATGATATGACGGTAGCTTCCAAGTTTTTCCGCGTTGTAGCTTGCATGCCCCCTGACCTGGGAACAGGCGAAACCGTCCCGCCATATCGGGTTTTGAGCTCCGGTTTCGCGTATCATGTATCCGTTGTGTTCGTGCAATGTAGTTCCGAGCATAGTGGAACAGGCATTTTTGGCGACCAGATAGCCTACAGTCTTATGCTCCTGAGAGACAACGAAGCGTGTGCCTTCCCTTGCATGGGGGTCACTGCACAGGAAACGCAGTCCTCCGCGGGAGTTGAGCAGAATCCATTCGTCTGTGGCGGGATTGCGGTGCAGGTATTCCAGAGAACGGTACTTGGGCCACCACAAGGTCATGGCGGTTTCCGATCTGGAGAGAATCTGGGCCTGGTCCGGACAGGAGTCCGTCCGGGTGAGTCTGTCGCCTTGAATTTCACAATCAGCTTGGAAATGATAGGCAACGACGCGTATGATTTGGTTGTTAGACATGTTTCTGTTTTACAGGATAGCTGTGAAACATGTAACAGGAAACGGAACAGGGAAAAGAGTGCCACTTCCTGGACAGACGGGATTGGCGAAAGGGATTTGCCTTGTGTTTTTTGCTTCCCAATGTTTATTGAAGACATTGTCCGGAAGATGTCTCCAAGGAGAATATCCCTTGACGGTAGAATATAAAAACAGTTCGGTTTAAGGGAAAAAACTATTTCCCCTTGTCCCATTTACGGCAGGGAATTGGTCCGTGGCTTAATACGGTTCTGTACGTTTTCCCAATCCCTGTGAAAACAGGTTTTTTGTTTGTGATTCATTCTCTTTTCTCTGCGGGAAAAATAGCCGGCTACGATTTCCCGGATTTCTTCCAGCCATTTGTAGCAGCCATCGGGCGTACGGTCTGCAATGATGCGGAACATTTTTCTTTCAAGGGAGGTTATTCCGCAGAAAGCGAAGATTCAGTTTTTCCTGATGTGCTTGGAGAGGATCGCCGAAAACGAATTGTTCACGTTTCTCCAGAGTACTGGAAGTATTGAAAATCAGGGGCGCTTTGCTTTCAGCAGGTCGATGGAGCCGTGTCCGTTGTCTCCCTTCGGAAATTTCCTGCCTGAGAACGTGTCCCTTCAAGGTTTCCACGGCTGCCGTGGCAATGGCCGCATGGAAACTGTCCTTGCAGGTGTGTCCTGGAATAACGGATATGTTCATGTCGGTCGATGAGGTTGTTGACCCCCGTCTGTGTAGAAGTAGCGTTCCAGCTACGTTGCCCCCAGGGCTAACTCGAACTTATTTCTTTTTCCTGAGAAGCCTGTCATGATTAGAACGGTGTTTTCCTTTATAAAGAAAATCAGTTTTGCTGTTCCTGCCAACTGTACGGTCAATGAGAGCGGGAATGTCTTCCTTTGAATATCCTGCCTTGAGAAGGAATTCCTCCGCGTTAGCATAGTTGCCTGGAAATACGGCAACAAGGATTTCCATGAACGTTTTTTCAAGCTCTTTGACTTCGTCTTCGAAAACCTGATTTCTCGTGTTGATAAAAGACTCTCCTGTTGCAACGTCGTTCATGAGTTTCCGAAGATCTTCCATTTTAAGATGACGGAGCTTTTTTACTTGTTCTTCGGCAGGTCGATGAGCAAGGCTTCCTTGTTGAGGGTCATCCTCGGTGATCCGGAAGGGATTGGTCTCGTGCGCACTTTTGAATTGCCTCAATATATGGGCATAATAAGGGAGCAGGAGGCGTGTAATAATCCGCTTCTTTTCAGGCTCCCTGATTTTATCGGTTTTTCTAACCAATCTGATATATTTTTCCATGAAGAGACAAACCTTGGATTTTTGGTTAATGTCAGACATTTCGTCAATGTTTATTTCCGGTTCGGTGTGCTTGTATGTGTTGAAGGAAAAGGTGGGGGCCAAAGCTACGAGGTAGCAATGCCATATTTTTTCCCTCAATTCGGTATCAACATTGTCTCGTGTAGTTACCTTGAAGGTATGTGTATGTTTTTTAGCCTTTTCATAAAATGATTTGAACAGCTTGTTCCGCAGGGATGAGGAAAGTTCCCGGACGGCGGGAGAGGGCTGTCGGTATGAGTCAATGCAGGCGGGACTTTCCAGCATGGGGTGGGAGTCGGCAGCATTGGCCGCCCCGATAAAGAGACAGACCACAAATATGTATAAAGGTGGTAACGTGTTCATAGTGTTTTAACCTTCATTGCTGTTTTTTTAAGGCCGTGCCAGATTTTTCTGCGATGGTTTTCGTCGTAAGTTTGTCAATAGCCTCAATATAAGCTTGCCATTTTGCTTTCCTGAAAAATGGCATTTTCTTTTTCATTTCCAGGCCTGACATTTTCTGAATGAACAGGGAAATCACATTTTCCCCTCTGTCAATAGGATGTTGGCACTGAATCAGATTGCCAGAGAATAAAACCAAAACCGTGGGAATAGGGAAGAAGAGTCCGCAAACATGCAGCCTTAAAAGATGGAATCATGGAGGGCCTGAGGCGAGGTATATTGGAAATGGAAGGACCTTATATGAAATTGAACGTCTTGGGGAACCGTTTGAGGGCAGGGAATGCCATGATTTTTTGTTTACGCACTAAAAAAAGCGCCTCCCATGGCGGGAGGCGCTTGGAAACAGGCTGATGAAAACAGCAAGTTACATGCCCTTGTTCTTCATGGCTTCCGCCAGGGCGGCGCCCATCTGGGCCGGCGTCTTGGCGACCACGATGCCCGCTTCGCGCAGGGCTTCCTGCTTGGCGGCGGCGGTGCCTTTGCCTCCGGCCACGATGGCGCCCGCGTGGCCCATGCGGCGTCCCTTGGGAGCCGTGGCTCCGGCGATGAAGGCGGCCACGGGCTTCTTGCAGTTGTTCTTGATCCATTCAGCGGCTTCCTCTTCCTCGGAACCACCGATTTCACCGATCATGATGAAGGCGTCCGTGTTGGGGTCTTCCGTGAAGAATTGAACGGCCTGCTGCTGGGTCATGCCATGGACGGGGTCGCCGCCGATGCCGATGCACATGCTCTGGCCCAGGCCCATGTTGGTGACCTGCCAGACGGCTTCATAGGTGAGCGTGCCGGAACGGGAAACGATGCCGATTCTGCCGGGCTTGAAGATGTACGCCGGCATGATGCCGATCTTGCAGCTGGCGGAGGGGTTGACGATGCCGGGGCAGTTCGGGCCGATGAGGGTCACGTCCTTGTCTTTCAGGAATACCTTCACTTTCTGCATGTCCTGCACCGGGATGCCTTCCGTGATGCAGACGATGAGCTTGACGCCCGCGTCCGCGGCTTCCATGATGGCGTCAGCCGCGAAGGGCGGCGGGACGAAGATCATGGAGGCGTTGCAGTCCGTGGCCTTTTTGGCTTCCGCCACAGTGTCGAATACGGGGACCTTGCCTTCAAAGAGCTGGCCGCCCTTGCCGGGAGTTACGCCGGCAACCACGTTAGTGCCAAAGTCCATGCAGTTTTTGGCGTGGAATGCGCCGGCGCTGCCGGTGATGCCTTGCACGACGAGACGGGTGTTTTTGTCAATGAGAGATGTCATTGTCGTAATAAATGGTGAGGGTTATTTGACTGCTGCAACCGCCTTCTGGGCAGCTTCGTCCAGATTGTCGGCAGGGATGATGGCGATGCCGCTGTCGGCGAGGATTTTCTTGCCGATTTCCACGTTGGTGCCTTCCAGGCGGACGACGAGCGGGATTTTCATGTCGATGTTTTTTGCTGCGGCCACGATGCCCTGGGCGATGACGTCGCAGCGCATGATGCCGCCAAAGATGTTGACGAGAAGGGCCTTGACGTTCTTGTCGCTGGTGAGGATGCGGAACGCGTTGGTGACCATTTCCTCCGTAGCGGAGCCGCCCACGTCCAGGAAGTTGGCGGGATCGCCGCCGTAGTATTTGATGATGTCCATCGTGGCCATGGCCAGTCCGGCGCCGTTCACCATGCAGCCGATGTTGCCGTCCAGGCCGATGTAGTTCAGGTCGTATTTGCCGGCTTCCACTTCGCGGGGGTCTTCTTCCGTTTCATCCCGCATTTCCATGATTTCCGGATGACGGTACAGGGCGTTGTCGTCAAAGTTGAATTTGGCATCCAGGGCGCACACGCGGTCATCCGTGGTGACGACGAGGGGGTTGATTTCCACCAGGGAGCAGTCCAGGGCGGTGAAGAGCTTGTAAACATTGGTAATGAGCTTGGTCGCCTGGCGGAGCAGGGGACCGGTGAGGCCCAGAGCCACGGCGATTTTGAGGGCCTGGAAGGGCAGGATGCCCAGGGCCGGGTCAATGTGTTCGCGGATGATGGCTTCCGGGTGGATGGCCGCTACTTCTTCAATGTCCATGCCGCCTTCCGTGCTGGCGACGATGACGGGGCATTCCCGGGCGCGGTCCTGCAGGATGGCGAAGTAGCATTCCTTTTTAAGGTCCACGGCTTCCGCCACCATGATCTTGCTGACCAGCTTTCCGGCTTCCCCGGTTTGCTTGGTGACCAGTACCTGGTTGAGCATCTTGCCGGCTACGTCTTCCACTTCCTCCACGGAGTTGACGACGTGCACGCCGCCCTTGAACCCGTTTTTGAATGTCCCTTTGCCGCGTCCTCCGGCATGTACCTGTGCCTTAACTACGTATTGGGAAACGCCCATGTCGCGGGCTACTTGTGCTGCTTCCTGGGCGGTGGTGGCGGCAATGCCCTTGGGAGTTGCCACGCCAAAGCGCTCAAAGAGTTGTTTTGCTTGATATTCGTGAATATTCATGACAGTGGGCCGTTCGGCCAAATGTTTGCGGAAGAAAGGCTAGGACTATTTCCCGTGCCGGTCAAGGGATAATGGTTTGGTCTTTTTATTTTTTTCCCGTTACCGTTGTGGAAATCAAAGAGGACAGAAGGCTTGACTGTCTGCATAAAGATTGGGAAACTTTCCTTCCATTTCCGTATGTTGCTATTTTATGAAAATTTATCGACCTGCCGATAGTTGTTTTGAAGAGATGAAAAACCGGATGAACCGCCGGGCCCTTCCCGAGAATTCCGTAAGAGATACCGTTGATTCCATTATTCAGGACGTTGCCGCCCGCGGAGACGCCGCCCTGTTTGATTATGCCGCCAGGTTTGACAAGGTCACCCTGGACAGCGGCTCCCTGTTTGTCACCGCGGAGGAACTGGCGGAGGCGGAAGCCGCCGTGGAGGAATCCGTGAAGGAGGCCATTGCCGCTTCCCTGAAGAACATTCATTATTTTTCAGACCGCAGCCGCAGGCAGGACTGGTCCGGAGTGAATGCCCAGGGCGTGGAGGTTGCGGAACGCTTCCTTCCCTATGACCGCGTGGGCATTTACATTCCCGGGGGCAAGGCGCCCCTTGTGTCCACCTCCATCATGACGGGCGGCTTTGCCCAGGCCGCCGGCGTGCGGGAAATCGTGGCCGCCACGCCGTGCGGGCCGGACGGACGGGTGAACCCCGCTCTTTTATATGCGCTGAAGGCTTCCGGCGCCACGGAAATTATCAAGATAGGCGGCGCCCAGGCGATCGCCGCGCTGGCGTTGGGTACGGAGAGCGTGAAGCCCGTGGAAAAGATTTTCGGCCCCGGCAACCGTTTTGTGGTGGAGGCCAAGCGCCAGCTGGTGGGCGCCGTGGCCATTGATCTTCTTCCCGGGCCGAGCGAAGTGATGGTGCTGGCGGATGAGACGGCGGACGCCGAGTTTCTGGCCGCCGACCTGCTGGCCCAGGGCGAGCACGGGCCGGACAGCGTCGTGGTATTTGTGACTACCTCGGAAGAGCTGCTGGAACGGGTGGAGGCGGAAGTGGAACGCCAGGCGGCCCTGTTGAGCCGGGGCGCTATCATCCGCGAGGTGCTGGACAAGCACGCGTACGGTTTTCTGGTCTCCTCTATTCAGGAGGGAGTGGACCTGGTGAATGCATTTGCTCCGGAACACCTGGTTCTGGTGACGGAGGATGAAGAGTCCGTGCTGGCGGCCATTCGGACGGCCGGCGCCATTTATGCGGGGGCCCTGTCTACGGTGGCTTGCGGCGATTTTCTGGCGGGTCCCAGCCATACGCTGCCCACGGGCGGGGCGGGCAAGTCGTTTTCCGGTCTGCGGGCGGACCAGTTCCAGCGGCGCACCAGCGTGGTGCGCATGAATGGGGATGCCGTTCTGAGGTCGGCTCCGTATGTGGCGGAGTTCGCCCGAGTAGAGGGGTTGGATGCCCACAACCATTCCCTCCAGGTACGCGCTTTGCGCGTGAATCCGTAACAGTAACCAAGATAGACATACGTCCCATTATGAAACAGGAGCAAGGGACCAGGGAACGGCTGCTGGAGGCCGCCGAAAATCTGTTTGCCGAATACGGCTATACGGAAACGTCGCTGCGCATGATTTCCCAGGCGGCCGACGTCAATATAGCCTCCGCCAACTACCACTTCGGCGGCAAGGAAGGGCTGTGGAAGGCGGTCATGATGAAGTACGCCCCGCTGGCACGGGATTTCCGGATGGCCCGGGTGGCGGAGGCCATGGAGCGGGACGGCTCCATTGAGGCCCTGGCCCACGCATACGTGTACCCCTCCTTTTACGGACTTCTGAACACGGGGGACCTGACTCTGGAGGAACTGAACACGTTCCCCCATTATCTGCGCCTGATGGGCATTTGCCATGTGCAGACGCCGGAAATTGCCGTGGAATATATCAAGGAGGTGTATTCCCCCATTCGGCGGCAGCTTCATGACAGCATCCGCAAGATGTTTCCGGACGCTTCCTCATACCAGATTTTCTGGACGGTGCTCGCCATTGAAAGCATCATGATCGGGCTTCTGACGCGTCTCCGGATGATCATGGAGCTGATGGAGGCCAACAGGATTCCGAAAGGGAGCGTGAAGGATCTGTTTGAACTCATTGTCCATCAGGTGGAATCCCTGATCCGCATGTGCGGAAAGACCATGTAGGCATTTTATCTTTCCGGAGTTCGGCATGTTCAAGTCCCTCATCCGTACGTTTGCCATCGTGGTCGCATTCGTTGCGGGTTACATGATGCCCTGGCTTCATGTGTACGGCTGGACATTCAAATGGATGCTCATTGGCATGCTTTTCGTGACTTTTCTGGGAATCCGCTTCAAGCGGATGAAGCCGGAACGTCCTCATTGGCTGCTGGTAGGGGCCAATTTGCTGATTGCCCTGGCCGCATGGGGCGTATGCCGCGCGTCGTTTGGGTCCGGTTACCTGGCGGAGGCTGCGTTTTTCGTGGGCGTCATGCCTACGGCCACTGCAGCTCCGGTGGTGATGGGGCTGCTGGGCGGCAGCGTGGAGTTTATGCTGACCGCCCTTCTTGTGACCAACGGCGTCATTTGCATTCTGCTCCCTTTCATTCTGCCCATGGTGGTGGGGCAGGGCGGCTTTGAGATTTATGTCAACGTAGCCCAGAACATAGCCCTGGTGATGCTCCTGCCTCTTGTGCTGGCCCTGGCCGCGCGCCGTTTTTATCCCCGTGCCATCGCGTGGCCCCGGAAGCTGAAGGACGTCACCTTCGGCGTCTGGGTGGTGATTCTGGTGCTGATTGCCGCAAACGCTTCCCATGACATTTCCTCCCGGGCCGGTATTTCGGAACGTGTGCTGGAGCAGATAGGAGCTCTTTCCCTGCTGATTTGCGCCCTGAACTTCGGCCTGGGCCATTTGCTGGGCGGCAGGGCCCGCTCCGCGGAATGCAGCCAGGCCCTGGGTCAGAAGAATACTACGCTTTCCATCTATCTGGCTCTGACGTATTCCAATCCCATCGCCGCGCTCGGACCTACCTTTTACGTTCTGTGGCATAATTTGTGGAATGCGTGGCAGCTTTACCGTGCGTCGGAACAAAAGCGCCGGATTGGAAAGTAGGCGGTTCCGTTTTTTATCGTATCCCGGCGGCCGCGTTTTCTGATCAATTATTGGCTGGGGGAGCTTGAGCGAAACGTCGCCTCCCTCCTTCCAGCGGCGTTGCGGCACACGCGGCATTCAAAAGGCTTGAATTCCGGGGGAGGGCCGTTAACGTTGTGCTCCCGTTATGCAGGCGTCCACTCCTCCCCTGAAACCTCTTTCTTCACGCACCAAATGGCTGATTGCCCTGTGCCTGTGCATGGCCGTCCTGTTGCTGGAGTTTTTGACGTATCACATGGCCTACCGCATCGGTTACGATGAAGGAGCCCTGCATACCCCTCCGGTAGTGATCCAGAAGAGTGATGAAAAAGCTTTCCAGAAATTGTCCCGTTTCATGGCGGATGTGTTCGCTTCCCGGGAAAGCCTGTCCGGAATTCTGGACAACCGGGAGGAACGCCTCGCCTGGATCAGGGATCCGGAAGTTCGGTCGGAAACGGCCTGGGGGCTGACCCGCGAACTGATCAGCCGCGGCGGTGTGAAGCAGGCGCTTCCTTCGGCCAGGGAATTGATTGAGGCAGGCTACGCGGAGGGAAAGCGGCAGATATGGGCTCCCCGCGCTGATGCCGTGGCCCGGGCCCTGCTGGCGGAGCACCAGTACGCGGCTGCCTACGATTATTTGAAAATAGCCGTGGATGGGTATGAGAAGGGGAGCATGGCCGCCGAGCTGGTGAAAGCCCTTCAAACCATGAGTTCTATTGACCAGATATTGAACCGGAATGACCAGGCAAATGCGTTGCTGCAGCGCGCCGTGGAGGCTTCCGCCCTCCTGGGGAGCGACTCTCTTGCCGTTAAGTCCAGGCTTCTGGCCGCCCAGGGCAGGCTGGCCCGCGCTGCGGGCCATGTTCCGGAATCACGGGCCTATTTCAAGGAAGCTCTGGTTCTGTTCCCCCAGGAACAGGGCAAGACCACGGGAGACCTGGCGCTGGCCAGCATCAGCATGGGAGAAGCCATGCTGGAAGCAGGCAGGAAGGAGGAGGCCCGCGAGCTGTTCCTGAAGGGGCTCACCGGCTCGGAAAATGCCTCCTATCTGCTCAACGACTGCCTGAACGCTCTGCGCGGGCTGGCACGCATCTCCACGGAGCAGGGAAATTATGAAGAGGCGCTGGCCTACCTTCACCAGGCGGAAGGCGCCGCCCGCGGCGTGCTTCCGGCGGACCACGCCTTCTGGGCCGGTCTGTATGACCAGCGCGGATGGGTCAACATCATGCGAAAGGCCGCGCCGGAAGCACGTGCGGATTTCCTGAAAGCAGTGAGCAATGCGGCGGTCTCTCCCATGATTGCCGCCCAGTCCCGCGAGGGCCTGGGGAAAGCGTGGCTGGACGCCGGGGAAGGAGGAAAGGCGCGGGAAAACCTCCGGCAATCCATCCAGGTCCGGGAATCCAACTTCTCTTCAGATACCCTTTCCCTGGGCAGGGTGTACCATTCCCTGGGAATGGCCAGCGACATGGAAGGGGACCGTGAAGGAGCCCTCCAGGCGTATTCCCGCGCCGTGGACGCCCTGCTGAAATGCGGGGACGGGCCGGAACGGAAAAATTTGCTGGTCCAGTCCTACCTGTGCAAGGCCTACGCCCTGTGCGACGGTGAGCAGTGGCAGGAGGCAGTGAACGCTTTTGAAGCCGTGCTGCCGCTGCTGGAAGGAGAACAGAGGTCGGAAAACTACAAGCAGCTCGGCCGCTGTTACGATGAACTGGGAATGACGGAGAAGGCGGATGAATGCTGGAAGGAATCCGGATTTCCGCGGGTGCGCCGGAGTTCTCCCGTGCGCCGGACGGACGGCGGCAGGGTATCTTCCCGGCGGTGACGGCCCTCCGCCGCCGCGCCGTAAGACGTTGCGGACTGCTGATTTTGCTTGATTTGTGCCCTCTTTTTGGCTCAATGCCTGCATGAGTTCCGAGCGCCATTTTTCCAATAAGCCTTATCGTCCGTCGCGCAAGAAAAAGTCTTACTGGAAACCGGTCCTCTGTTTGGTAGCGCTGGGCGGCCTCTGGTTCGGCTATGTCCAGTACTGGCCCGCCATTGAAAGCTGGTTCAAGCCCACGATTCACGAGGTGCACAGCCAGACCCAGGCCATGGGGCATCTTCAGGGCATGCTGGACTCCTGGAACGGCTCGAATGAGGAATTGGCGGCACTGGCCGCATCCGTGGACAAGGAGGTGGAATGGATGAATTCCGCGGAGGCGCGCGACTCCTTTGCATGGCTTCTGGCTATGGAAATGGACCGGCGCGGCATGGTCAAGGAGTCAGAGCCCATGATTGCATCCCTTCTGGAAAAGAAACTCTCCAATTCCGGCTCCCTGCCGGGGACGGACCGGGACCGCCTGCTGAACGTCAGCCTGAACTGGGCGCGTGAATTTGCCGCGCGCAACCATGACGCCGCAGCGGAACGGTTGTATGAAGTGATTTTGAACAATACGCCGGAAGACCATGTTTCCGTTCTGCTGGCCTGCCTGGAACCGCTGGCCCATTATGCCTATGACCAGGCCAAGTTCGAACGTTTTTCCTCCCTGTGCAAGCAGGCCTCCTCCCCTGTGATGAGGAGCATGTTGAAAAAGCCCGAGGACGTAAAAAGCATGGTGAAAATCCTGCTGCTTCAGGATACCCTGCCGGAAAAGGCGACCGGACAACCTGGCCGTACGGACAGCACCATTGCCAGGGAATTGCTTTCCCGATTCCGCCTCACGGCCAGTCCGGACATGGGGCGCATCATCCTGAATGAACTGAACATGCCCCTCAATGCGCGGCGGAAATATTCCCAGGCTGAATTGAAGGGCATGGCAGACCAGTTGGAAGCCGCCCTGATCTGCTTCCGTGCCGCGGAGACGGAAATGGACTGCACTCCGGAGACTATGCTCGCGCTGGCCCGCGTGAGGATGCAAATGGGGAATTTGAAGGAAGCGGCGCGGCTGCTCTCCCGTGCGGAAGGCTCCGCCATGACGCTGGGGGTGGACGCCCCGCGCATTCTCAGCGGTTCCAGCCTGAGCCAGGAAATTGCGGAACTGCGTTCCCAGCTGGACAAGTACGCGCAGGCGGAAGCCTTGGTAAAGCGGGCGTATGAAGATGTGAATATTGCCGCGGCTTTCCTGAGGGCGAAGGATTACGACCAGGCGGTAAAATATTCCGATCAGGCGATGAAAGTGGCACGGGAAAGCACCACCTTCATCCAGGCTCTTCAGCCCGTGATCATGACTCTCCAGGCGGAAATCAGCGCCGGGAGGGAACAATGGGCGGTAGCGGAATTGCAATACGGAAAGCTGGTGGAAACATGGGATGCACTGAGTGATGAAGACAAGGCCACTCTCCAGACCAACCTGGCATCCATCCAGTCGGAGGAACTTTACAAGAAAATCCACCGTGACTGGGCGGAAGTGTGCCGCAAGCAGAATAGAACCACGGAGGCGCGCCGGGTATTGACAAAAATCGGAGAGGCTCCTGCGGAAGAACCGGAACGGCCTGCCGCCCGCCGCCGCAGAAGGTAATTAATGTCCTGATGCCTGCGTACGGGCGAAGATAACAGGACGGGAATAAAAATACGGAACCGTCTTCAAATGTTGCCGGATTCTTTGAAGACGAACGTTGGAGAACTTTCCCTTCCCCCTCCATCTTCTTCCGGCACGGAACCCAGCTATGTCTCCGGAGAAGGAGCGGCGAACCGCACGAAAGGTAAATCAACTGCGCACTTTGGCCTTTTGTCTTGATTGGAGGGAGGTCCGTTTGCCGTGGGCCATTTTTTCCCGGCGGTCCGCTGCGGACTGGCGTCGGGAACGCACGGTATATTTTGCGAAAACTTGGCTAACGGTCAAGTTGCCCTGTTCAAGAAGCTTGAAAATATTGTCTCTCACCCTCATTGCCTCCTGAAGCGCCGCTTCCGCACCTCCGTACTGGGAATCCGAAAAATAACGGGTGAATAAGCGCTTGTTCTTACAAATAGCCAGCCGGTAGCCTTGAAAGGCCGTAGTTTCGTAAGTATAGCGGGTGATGTTTTTACAAGGCATATGCGCGTGAATTATTGGGACCAGAGAATGCGGGCAGTAGTAATAAGCTTCTCTTAGGATATGTCCCAATTCCGGTAAAATCCAGAAAAAACACAATTTGTTAGATTGTGTGCAAAAAATGTGCGATTATATGCTTGTAATAAACTTATTGATGTTTGTCAGCCGTGACAAAAAAATGACCGTTGAAGACACGAACTTTTAGCTTTTCTCCGGCATGAACCTGCCCGGTTTTCCGGATTAACTGTCTGTCTTCATTCTCCACGAGTGCGTATCCCCGGCGCAGCGTCTGTTCGGGATTGTGGGCTTCCAGCCTGGTCTGCAAAAGAGTCAGGGAAGATGAAAACGCCGTCATTCTGGCGGTTGCGGCATGAAGCAGCCGGGACTGCAGGGCTGAGAGCTGCTGGGCCCGCCCCTTGTTGAGATGGCAGGGATGGCTCAACTGGAGCTTGTGTTCCAGTTGATTGATTAAAAGTAAATTATGTTGTATTCGGAATAAAGAGGAAGACAGCAGGGATTCTTCCATCCCGTCCAGACGCTGTGCGTACGGGGCCAGAAGAGAGTCTGCGTCCAGCAATCTGCCGCGCAGATAAACGTCCAGTTTCAGCCGGGCGTGCAGCAGGGAATGGCGTGCTGAAGCATGGAGCGCCTGCTCCATTCTTCCGAGTTTGCGGAGCCATTCCGGGCCATCCGGCGTGGCGAGTTCCGCCGCCGCGGTGGGGGTGGGAGCCCGCAGGTCGGCCACAAAATCCGCAATGGTGAAGTCGGTGTCGTGACCTACCGCGGAAATAACGGGAATGGTACATTCGTGGATGGCGCGCGCCACAGTCTCCTCGTTGAAATTCCACAAATCTTCTATAGAGCCGCCTCCGCGGCCCACGATGAGGACGTCCACGGGGGGCAGTCCGTTGTGCGGCGCATGGGACCATGCCCGGATGGCGGCGGCAATCTCGCGCTCCGCCCCGCTTCCCTGGACGCGGACGGGCAGCAGGTATGCCTTCACCCAGGGGGCGCGGCGTTCCAGCACGTGGCGCATGTCCTGGATGACGGCTCCGGTAGGGGAGGTGACGATGCCGATGGCGCGCGGAAAGCGGGGAATGGCTCTTTTGCATTCCGCGTCAAACAGGCCTTCCCGCTGGAGCTTTTCCTTCAGTTCCAGGAAGCGCGCCTGGAGATCACCCATGCCGGCGGCCCGCACCTCTTTGATAACCAGTTGAAGCTGCCCCCTGTCCGGGTATACGGTGGCGTTCCCCAGCACGTGCACCTTCATGCCCTCCTGGAGCCGCAGGGGACAACGCGCGGCGGCGTTCTTGAAAAAGGCGCAGAATATTTCAGCACCCTGTTCCTTCAGGGTGAAATAAATATGTCCGCTGGTATGGTGCTTGACGTTGCTCAGCTCTCCAACAACCCACTGGGTTCCGACGGAGATGCCGACCACGTCCCTGAGACGGTAAACAAGCTGCTTGACCGTGATGGGCCGGGGGGCGGAAGCCGTTTCCTGCGGAAATTCCATGGTTTACGGTTCAAAGGGAATGTTCAGCGCCTCGTACGCCAGCATCCTGCACTGCTTCAGGTCCAGCTTGCCGGAAGGCAGCACCGGGATATGCTCCACGGGGATGATCTCTTTGGGGCACCACAGGGCGGGCAGCCCCTGGTCGATCAGGCCGTGCCGGATCAAGGTGCGCGCCTGGTGCACGTAATCCGTCACCAGGGTGGTCAGCAGGGCCACGGCTTCTCCCTTCGCCTGGTCCGGAATGGTGACCACGGCAATTCTCCGTTCGTCGTCAGTGGGGTCCAGGTTCCATATATTCATGATGGCTGCTTCCAGCGCTTCATGGGGGACCATTTCCCCGCCGATCTTGGAGAAGCGGGAGACGCGCCCCTCTATTTTAAGAAAGCCGTATTCGTCCGCGGCGCCAATGTCTCCGGTCTTCAGCCAGCCGTCCACGAAGATGTCCCTGTTCACTTCCGGTCCGCCCAGGTAGCCGGGGAAAATGTTCGGCCCCTTCAGCCAGATCATGCCGGAAGTGGTGACGGGCACTACGCGCCCCGTATGCGGACTGGTGATGCGTACGGCAATGCCGGGCAGCAGCGCGCCTACGGTCCCTTTTTTCATGCCCGGAATAAAGTCGCCGGCGGCATTGGACGGAGCAGAGTCCACAAAATTGACGGAACAGACGGGGGATGCTTCCGTCAGGCCGTATCCTTCACACGGAATGGTGCCGAATTTTTCCCGGAAGGCGGCGGCGAGGTCTTCAGGCAGTTTTTCCGCGCCCACGATCAGGTAGCGGACCGTCTTGAAAGTATCCGGTTCGCACCGCTTCATGAAGCCGCGCAGGAAGGTGGGGGTGGTAACCACCAGGCTGATGCCGTACTGCTTGATCAGCGCGCCCAGACGCTTGGCTTCCAGAGGGGAAGGGTAGGTTACCATGTCGTATCCTCCGATCATCGGATACCACAGGCCGATAGTGATGCCGAAGCAGTGGAACACGGGCAGGCTGCCCAGGAACCTGCTCTGCGGGGCCAGAGTGATGCGGGAGGAACACTGGGAAATATTGGCAAGCAGGTTGTGGTGAGTGAGGGGAACCCCCTTGGGCTCTCCGGAAGAGCCGGAAGTAAACATCAGCACGGCTTCATCCCCGCCCACAGGCGTGTCCAGCCCCAGTTTCCTGATCATGAAACCGGCTGTCAGGAACTTGATGGCCAGTCCCCACCGCTTGGCGGAACCTTTGAGAAGGGGAAGTTCGCGCTCCATGAAAATCAGGTCCCGCTGGGGTGGCCACGGAAAGTTCTGGAGCTTGCGCATGAAGGTGTCCGCCGTGATGAACCAGTCCACGCCGGACTGTTTTACGGAACTGGCGAAAGCGCTTTCCGAGGCGGAATAATTGAAATTGACTGGGGTCTTGCCCGCAAACAGGCAGCCCAGATTGGCAATGGCCGCCCCTTTGCCTGGCGGCAGGATGATGCCCACCCTCCGGTTGGAGGTGATTTTCTTCAGTCGCCTGGCGAAGGCTATGGAAATGGCCAGAAGCTGGCCGTATGTCAGGGAAGTGTCGTCAATCCCGTCAATAACCCGGCAATCCGAATGCTGCTTGAGACTGCGGAACAGCAGGGCGGAAAGGGAGCCGTGGAGCTGGGGCAGCGTGGCATACGCCTGGGCGGAGCATTCCAGCCATGCGGTGGTCAGGCGCGCGGCCATTTCAGCGCCCGGCGCCAGCTTGGGAAGGATGTAAATCTGGATGTCCGCCTGGGCGTCCGTATCCGCTTCCGCATCCAATACGGAGCTGGTGTAAAAACCCACATACACCGGGACGGGGGAAATGTGCAGGGCTCCCAGGGTTTTCATGACCCGCGGGGGAATCTGGCAGATGGAACCCTTGATATGCGCCACAGGGCCGGGCAGGAAAACCACCCTGCGCCCCTGGTTGATGCGCTCCATGATCGCCGCGCGCAGGGCGATGGGGTCGCTGGTTTCCGCGCGAAACAGAATGCCGTCCGCCTTGGTGGATTCCAGATGGGCCGCGATAGCCGCGTCCGGAGGGAGGGCTTCCTCCACCAGGTAGGTAATGCGGTCCCTGCCCAGTTCCTTTTCGAACATAAGCAGGGTTTTGTGGGACAGCTTGTTGAAAATCAGCAGGTCGCCGGCGTCGGATAGATGGGAGGTACCGAAAATGGCCATGAGGGAAAAATGAAAAACTTGCTCCATTTATTCTAGCGACCTGATGCCCGGAGGGCAAGAAGGAAAGCCGTCGCCTTTCCCGCTGTCATGAATGCACCGTGATCACCGGGGGATACAGATGGAAATTACCCTTTCACTTGTTATCGAAAATATACGGAATTTTTGAAAAACTTTTTCAGGGCCTGCAGAAATTTAAAAAAAAGGCGTCTGGCCGCCGTCGATTCTCCATATTTCGGGTCAGAGTGCAGACTGTTTTTCACGGCGGGATAAATTTATTTTTCTGTGTTTTCGTGAAAAAAATGATACTGGGAGAAGGTGGGGAAAGAAGTCTGAAGCAGTTTCTGTCAATTTGTAGCAATTACAATATCATGCAAATGAAAGACTTGAATCAAAGGCTGCCGTTCCGCGCCTGTTGCATGCGGAATCCATTGGCGGAGGCGCGGAAAAGATGGGAACGGAATGAAAAGGAGAAGGGAATGTGCGGATTTGAAATCCGTTCAGAAAAGGAAACTCAGGAGAAAAATGTCTTTTGATAATTGCATAAGTATTTCATTTAAAGAATATTTTATAATAAATGGAGTGCATGAAATTATTGAAAATAATTGTTATGTTCTTGAATTTGGTGAGAGGCGTTTGGAAGAAGAAAAATGATTTAAAGCATTGTAAATGGAACTTCCAGATTGACACCGGATTTCAAATTCGATAAACCGCTAATGATATAGAGAGCCTCCTCTGTTTTCCTGAAAAAATAGATTATAATTAAATATATTCATAACCAACATTTTATCTATGAAGCTTCACTTGCCCTTGCAACTGCTGTCCGCCCTGCTTGCCTGCTGTGCCCTCGTTTCCGCCCCCGCCTATGCCCTTGATCTGGGAGCCAATGAAACCATTACGGAGAATACGGACTGGACGGAAAATACAAATGTAACCGCCAACGTCACCCTGACCATTAACCCGGACGTTACAGTTACCCAGGAGACGGGTTCCCTGGTCATAGGAGCGCATACGCTGACGATTGACGGCGGAGGCACGCTCAGCATTCTCAGCACCGCTACGGAACACACGCTGGCGGCAGACGGGCGCCTGAATATCCAGGGCGGCTCCACGCTGGACCTGACGGCTCCGGATGCACGCCTTTCCGTGGCGCAGGATGCCAACTGGACCCGGTTCATCATCTCCGTAGCGGATAACAGCGTGTTGAAAACACGCAGCATGGATGCAGGGAATTACGTATTCGGAGCCAGAATGACCAATAAGGAAAATTTACTCCTGTCCGGCGGCGGCACCATTGAGGTGACAGCCACCGCGGCGGAGACGATATCCAACATCGGCTTTACCGTGAATGAAGGCGGAGGCAGCTACCTGGTGACCAATGCCGGAACGACGGTAAAAATGCGTCTGAACACTGACAAGACCATTCAGGTTGTTCTGAATGACGTGCTGACCCTGGGCGGTGCAGGCAATATCGAAGGCGGGGACAAGGATGACATGTTCACCGGGAACGGAGGATTGAAGAAAGTGGGGGACGGAACGCTGACGCTGGGATTCGCCAATTCCTTTGGCGGCGGTGTGGAACTGAATGGAGGTACGCTGATTGTGGGTCATGCCGGCGGCATGGGCACGAACAAGGTTCTTTCCGTGACGGGCAATGCGGCCATCGGAGGCATATCCGCCGCGTATCAGGGGCTTTCCCTGTCTTCCGGCGTCACCCTTGACGTGTCCGCGGTGGACGCCGGCGCGGGGCTGACTTTAAGCGGGGGCTCCCTGTCCCTGGGCGGGCAGAACACGATGACCGGCAACCTGAATCTGGGAACCGGCCTGTTCATTGATGCCAGCCATATGACGAAAAACGGGGACGCCCTGCTGGCTCTGAACGGTTCCTTGACGGTGAACGGCAGCTTGCTGCTGGAGAATGCAGACGACGTTTCATGGGGCGCCGGAACATACAGCCTGATCAGTGCTACGGGAGGAATTACCGGGGATCTGGCCAACACCGTCCTGCTCGGGTCCCAGTATATAGGGAATTGGGATACGGCGGACAATGTCCTGAAATTCGTGGTGACGGAACTGACCTCCATAAGCTGGACGGGCGGAGGGGACGCTACCTGGACGGTGGGGGGAAGCGGGACCAATTCTCCGTGGAGCGCCGGAAGCACTTTTGAAAACGGCATGGGAGTATCCTTTGGGGATATTGCCGGCAATGCTCCCCAAACGGTCAACATCGCCGGGCAGGTAAATCCCGGCCTGATTCTGGTCAACGCGGAATCCACCGATTACACATGGACGGGAACGGGCTCCCTTACGGGAAGTTCCAAACTCCAGAAGACCGGAAACGGAACGCTGATGATCGCCACGGACAACTCCGGCTTTTCCGGGGAAATCCTGCTGGGCGGCGGCGTGGTGGAAATGCAGAACGCCGGAGCGCTGGGGACGGGAAACATTATTTTCAACGGGGGCGCCCTCAAATACGGCACGGGCATCACGGCGGACATCTCCGGGCAGCTCAAGACGGATGCCCTGGCAAGCAACGCCATTCTGGTGGACACCAACGGGAATGCCGTGACGTGGGCCTCCCTGGCTGGGTGGACCGGAACGCTCACCCGTTCGGGAGAAGGCAGCCTGACGCTGGGCGCAGGTACTTATGAAGGCAAGCTGACGAATGAGGGGACAGGCTCCCTGACCATCGGAGCAGGGAACTCCTCCCTGACCGGCGGCATTGGGGGCACCGTAAGCAAGACGGGAGACGGGACGCTGACCATCAACAGGAATGCCTTTACCAATTCCAACGGCTCCACGCTCATCGTGGAAAGCGGGACTCTTTCTCTGAAACAGGATGAAGCGGCCTGGACCGGAAGCATGAATATTGTCCTGAAAGACAATGTGGCAATGACTGTCCCCTATGGTGTCGGTGTGAACGGAACAGGGACGCTGACCATGGGTAAGGGGACTTCGCTCACTTTGTCAAATGGGGGCGGTACTTCCGGGGTGTTCAACATGAACATCATTCTGGATGCGGCGGGAGGGCAGGCTTCCCTGAGTGCGGGCACTTTCGGGAATAATACGTCCGTCGGGAGCACGATCAGCGGTACCGGCGATTTGAAAATTACGCATATCAACAGCAATCAATGGAAATTTACCGGAGGCTGGGTGAAAAACTCCTACGACGGCAATACGGAAATTATTGCTACGGACAAGAATATTAATCTGACCTACGACGTAGGAAATGCCTCGGTTACCAGTGGACAGACTGTAACCCCCTGGGGGAAGGGGAATGTTACGATTGGAGGAGGTGCGGGTACGATTGCGGTGACATTCTCCGGATTGAATTCTAATGCTGCTATGGGAGGAGTTGCTCTGGATGGCGATATCACACTGAAAGGGGTGAACGCCGCCACTAGATTGAATATTTTTACCGGAGCCTCCGGGAACATGGTTCTCAACGGCAAGGTTTCCGTGGAGACGTCCGGTTCCGGAACAGCGATGATTTCAAGCGGAGACATGCTCCGAATGGAAGGCGGCCTGGGCGGGACGGGAACGCTGGCGGTGAATACCAGAAATAATGTCGGGGCCCTGACGCTGGGCGGGGATGTCTCCGGATTTTCCGGAACTCTGAATCTCACCGGCTCCAACCTGTACCTGGATGCGGATACGGCTTTGGCAGGAACGCTGAACGCCTCTTCCGCCAAGGTGACGGCCCTGCGTTCCCAGAATGTGACGGGAACTTTGAATGCCGCCTCCCTGGCCGTTGACGGAACCGCCCTGAGTGCGGATGGCGCTGTCCTGACGGTTGCCAATCTGGCGCTGGGCGCGGATGCCGGAGTGAGTCTGAACATTGACGGCAATGTAGCCGAAGGGACATACACGCTGGTGGGTTGGGACACCCTGACGTCCGGGAACTTTGTGGATGCAAACTCCATGACCCTGACCGGAACCCTGGCGGGCCTGTATCAGGGCACGTTCACCGTGGATACGGCCGGCAAGACGGTATCCGTCAGCGTGAGCATGGCGGATGGAGTGATTGTGTGGGACGGCAATCCGATCGGCGCAGTGGACAACACCAAGACGTACCTGTTTGACGGAACCCATACGGGCGCCGTTTCCTTGACGGGAAGCATGGACGCCAAGGCCATCTACTTCAACAACGGAGCGGGGCAGGATCTGGCGTTGACCAACAACGAAGGGGAACTGGCCGGCAACGGTACCATCACCAAGCTGGGAGAAGGAAAGGTAAGCTTCAACAGCTCCAACGAAAATTACGCCGGGGCGGTCAACATTCAGGAAGGAACAGTGGCCGTGACGGCGAACAAGGCGCTGGGTACGGGCACCGTAACGGTGGCGGGTGAGGGAACGCTGGAAATCGGCGTGGGCGGCAATATCACGGACATTTTGGGAGAAACGATGCCCGTGGTCAACGGCGGAACGCTGGCCTTCACTTCCGGGGTGGAAGTCACGCTGAACAAAATTCTTGACAGCGGCACGGGCGCCAATCTGGAAGTAACAGGCGAGGGGACAACCCTGAACCTTCTCAATGACAATCCTCAAAGGAACATCGTCTCCACTTATGTGGGGACAGGCTCCATTCTGTCCATCACGGCGACGAACACTATGAACACCCTGCTGTCCGGCAGCCTGACCGTCAACGGCGGCAGCCTGAACACGGACGGCGACAGCTTCGGCTACACCGGGGCGACACTCGGTTCCCTGACGCTGCAGAACGGCGCCGTGTGGACGCTCACGGGCACCAAGCACAATACGCTCAATACCCTGAACTTGACGATGGACGCCAGTTCCGTGCTGGTCAACACCAGCGGCAATGGCTTCTATGTCCTCAACGGCAGCCACCGGATCAACACGCTGTCCAGCGCTTCCGGCATGTCCGTGTTCACTTCGAACGGGGAGTTTAACAACAATAAAATGACGATCTCGGGGGCTACGGCCTTTAACATTGCCCGGGGCAACTTCGCACTGGATGACACCAGCACGGCGGACTTGAAGATAGACGTGATCGTCCAGGGCGGCAGCAACATCACCAAGACGGGTGACGGCGTTCTTCAACTGACGCGCGCCAACACATACTCGGGGCAGACCCTGCTCAAGGAAGGAACGCTTCTTCTGACGGGCGCCGCCACGCTGGGCAATGGAGCCGGCGCCGTGACGCTAGGCGGCAACGGGGACGCTTTCCTGACTTTTGCTGTGGACGGAGACCGAACGGTGGGCAATGCCATTGGCGGCACGGGCACCTTTACCCAGAAGGGGTCCGGAATCGTTACGCTGGGCGGAGCCAATACCTACACCGGCATCACCAGTGTGGAAGCCGGAACGCTGAAGGCGGGAAGCGCCACGGCTTTCGGGACGAGCTCCGTATCCCTCTCTTCCGGGGCCACACTTGACATCGGAGACTATGCGCTCGGCAATGCCGTGGCCGTAAAGGCCGGTGCTTCCGGCGCACTTTCCACGGCATCCATCATCAGCAATGGAGGCACGCTGGGCAGCCTGACGCTGGGCAGCTATTCCCGGCTGAACGTCGATGGCAGCATGGCCCTGGCCTCCGGGGCGGCGCTTACTTTTGACATGACGGGTTTGACGGCGGGAGACAATGCGCTGGTGACGCTCACCGGCGGCCTGACGGTCAGCGGAACGCACAACCTGACCCTCTCCAACTACGAAACGCTTACCGATTCCGGGAACTACTCCCTGCTGACGGTGGGAACCGGGACGCTCATGGTAGGCTCCTTCAATGTCGGAGAACTCATTAACGAGGCCCATCCGGAACTCACCTACATGCTGGGGCTCTCCGCGGACGGAAAGACGCTTCAGCTTAAAATAGAGTCCTCCGCGGACATGCTCACATGGAATGGAACGGCGGATGCCGGAACATGGAGCGCCGGCGACGTTTCCAACTGGACCTATGCGGGAAGCAGTACTAAGCCGACAAGCACGGACGGCCAGCCTCTGCTCTTTGACAACACGGCGGCCAACAAGGACGTGACGATCACGGGGAACGTGGCGCCGTCTTCCGTCGTGGTCAGCAACAGCGGTAATAACACCTACACCTTTGAAGGAGACGGCCACATTACTGGGGATACGACCATTCTTACCAAGAGGGGGGACGGAACGCTGATCATCCGCAACACCAACAGTTATGGAGGTTCCACGTCCCTGGAAGGGGGCATTGTGGACATCAACGGGGACGGAGCGCTGGGAACGGGCTCCATCATCTTCGGGGGCGGTACGTTGCAGGCCTCCGGGAACGTGACGCTCACGCAAATCATGGTGCAGAAAAACGCCTCAGACGCCGTGAAACTGGCTGCCACGGGCGCCGATACAGTGCTGACGGTAAGCACTGGCGGCCAGGACAGCTTCCTGGGGCTTAACTGGAATGTTTCCGGGAACGGCAGTGTCGCGCTGGGCGGCATTGCAGATACGAAGGTCCTTTCCGGCACCATCGCGGTGGCGGCCGGTTCCAAGCTCAACCTTTCCGGCGGAACGGAAATAGCGCTTTCCGGCATCCTCAAGAATATCTCCGGAACCTTGGAGAAAACGGATGGCGGCTCCCTGCTCATCAAGACGATCAACGGGAATGACGCGCTCAACGGAACGTTGCGCAACAGCGGGGCAGACATCGTCTTCTCCGGTTACGGAGCGGCTACGTCCAACCGGACTGTCACGGTCAATGGAATGCTGGATGCCTCCGTGGTCAATGCAACCTACGGCGTAACGCTGAACCTGAAACATTCCCAGAACATAGGCACGTTGCAAGTCGGCGGCGGAACCTTTGACGGCAACACGCAGGCCTCCGCAGTCATCGTCGGAACGGGGGTCACCCTCACAAGCAACAGCGTAACGCTGGGAGGAGACGTGGCCGGTGAACTCAACATCGCAGGAGGAACGGCGCAGCTGGGTGCTCTCGCTTTCAGCGGAACGGTCAGCTCCGGCATTACGCTGAACGGCAACGGTACGCTTACCATGGGCGGCAACATCACCGGAACCTCCGGTACGCTCACGCTGGGAGAAGGCACGCTCAACTCCAGTGCGGCCTGGTCCGCGGAAAGCGGAGTTGTGCTCAACGCGGCGCAGGGCAAAACCGCCACGGTAGACACCACGGGAGGGAACATCACCCTCAACGGCGCACTTAGCGGAACGGGCAGCCTCGCTAAAACAGGGACGGGCCAGCTCAGCCTTGGCTCAGCCAGTGCGGACTACGCGGGAACCGTAACGCTCTCTTCCGGCACGCTGGCCTTCCTGGCAGGGGCCGACGGTTACAAGGGCGCCCTCAACATCACCGGGGGCGAACTGCAGGGCGGCCAATACTACAGCGGCGCCAGCAAAAATGTCACCGTCAATGCGGCGGCCGGAGTCAGTTCCATCTCCCTGGGCGGTTTGAACGGCTCCTCGCTCAAATCCATAGGTATTACGGATGCCGGTACGGTCATCAGCGGCATCAACGGGGCGGCCAGCCTGGACAGCGCCAATCTGGTCGTCGGCACGGACAATGTCGCCAAGACGCAGGACTTGGCAGGCAGCGATTCCATCATTCAGTTCAATGAGAACGGAGCTACGCTGGACATCGCCAGCCTGACGCTCTCCCTTTCTGCGGACGTGGTCAACGCCATGCAGGGCTGGGGAGCCGGAGAACGCACCGCATGGCTCAACCTGACCAACGGATCTCTGAGTTACGGCACGGCCACCTTCAACCCGCTTCTGGAAGGCCTGGGCTTCACCGTCACGGGTATCAACGGCGGCTCCATCGGTATCACGGGCGACGCCACGCAGATCTATGCGGTGGGCAGTGAAGACAAGGAAATCACCAGCAACGCGGAACTTGATCCCTACCGGGCGGTTATTGTGGACGGCAATCTGGCCCTCAACCTCCCTGGTGTGGATGACGAGGCGGAAGGACTGACCATCAACAACCTTTCCGGAGCGGCTTCCGGAGTGATCACCATTACTGCAACCGATGACAAGACGGCCTCCGTCATCCTGAACAACGAACTGCTGGGAAATGATCCCAATACGTCCGGACCCGACACGAAATACGCCGGAACCATTAACGGCGGCACGGCCAATATCACCAAGACGGGTGCGGGTTCCCTGGAACTTTCCGGCAGCCTGAACACGGACGGCGCGCTGGACATGCGGGAAGGCAGCCTGACGCTTTCCGGCACGGCGGACCTGGGTTCTATCGTACTTGACTCTAGGGAGGCGGACAGTCTCTCCACCCTGAACGTCATCGGCACGGCAACTGCCGGAACGCTCACGGATGAAGGCAACGGCGGAACGCTCAACATTGGCGGGGACGGCAAGCTCACGCTTGATACGGCAGGTTCCGAACTCTCCAACAGCACTGTGACGGGTTCCGGTACGCTCCAGGTGGCGGACAACGCCTCCCTGCTATTCAACGGCACATCCAAGCTTGACGGCGTACAGGTGGAGCTCTCCACGAACGGAATGCTGGAACTTGGCAACGCAGCTAACAGCCTCTCCGGTCTTACGGGGAATGGAAGTCTAAACAACGGTTCCGCCCTGGAAATCACCGCCTCCGGCAAGTCCGTCTTTGAAGGCTCGCTGACCGGGGAAGGCAGCATCACCATGAACGGAACGGGTACGCAGACTCTCAAGGGCAGCGGCTCCGCCGGGCAGTCCCTCAACGTTACGAAGGGAACCCTGGAGCTGATGGGCGCTGAAGGGGGCAACGGTTCCGTCACCTACAAGACGCTCACGGCAGGTACCGGCGGCCATGTGCGCCTCACGGCGGTGGGTGACGGCGTGGACGCTGTCAACACCACGCTGACGGTCGGCAACGGCCTCAATCTGGCGGGGGCCAATCTGGACCTGGTCATCAACACCAACAGGGATGACCTCTTCGCCAACCCGGTCATTACGGTTCTGGCAGGGGATGTCAACCTGAACGGCACTACTGTTTCCCTGGACAGTCTGGGCGACTACGACGATCCGGCGGATCCAACGGCCAACCTCAACTTCACGCTGGTGGACGCGCAGGGTGCTGGCGGTACGGTAACGGCTGACGGCGCTTCGGTGACGTCCTCCGGATACTTTGACTTCTATTACCAGGAACTCGGCATCCGTGCGGAAGGCGGGAAAATCATCGTCAGCGGCATGGTCAAGACGGACAACGCCTTCATGGACGCGGCGGATACGGCCAACTCCGCAGCGGGAGCCAACCTTCTGTGGAACAACCGCGGCAACGCGCCCAAGGGTACGGTGTTGGGTGACCTGCGTGAAGCAGTACGCAACGACATCCAGTCCGGCAACGCGGGACAGGCCGCTCGTTCCATGGCGGCGTCGGCGGGTTCTACGGTCAACGCCCTGGGTACCGCCCAGCGCGACGCGCTGAGAGAACAAATGGGATGGATACGCAACCGCACCAACCAAATGGGCGTCAACCCCGCCTACATCAACGAAGACCTCCCCTACTTCCACATGTGGATGGAAGGCACGGGCTCCTACGCCCAGCTGGACACCAGGGGTGATGAAAGCGGCTACAAGCTCACCACCTGGGGGGGCACCTTCGGGGTGGACGTGGACCTCAGCGACTCCTTCACGATGGGGGCGGCCTTCACGGCCAACTACGGCGACCTGACGGCCAGCGCGGCGGACACGGCCGACGGCCACCTGGACAGCTACTACGCCAACCTCTTCGGCCGCTACCAAAGCAAGCGCTGGGCCCACACGCTCATCCTGACGGGCGGGTGGAACGATGCCAAACTCAACCGGACGGTGGACTACGGAGCGGGCAGCTACAGGACGCAAGGCAACACCAACGGCTGGGGAATGGGAGCGATGTATGAACTCACCTACGACATCTACCTCAACGAAAACAGGAGCAGCATCCTGCAGCCCCTCTTCAACGCCTCGGTGGTCACCACGCGCATGGACGGCTACCGTGAAACGGGAGCGGGCAACGCGGGCCTGAGCGTGGACAAGCAGGAATGGACGACGGGGACACTTGCCTTGGGGGGCCGGTGGATGGGTCTTGTAGGCAGCAACATCTTCGGGAGGGAAGCACTGGCGGAACTGCGTATCAACGCGGCCCAGGACCTGGGAGACGACCGGGGAGAAACGTCGGTGGGCTTCCTTGCCAACCCCGGCTACACGCAGCAAGTGCGTGGAGCCAAGGTAGGTCGGACGGCGTTGCAGATAGGAGCGGGCCTGAGCGTGCCGGTAGGGACGCAGGGGACGGTCTTTGTCAACGGCAACGCGGACATCCGCAACGGAGCCAGCTCGGTAAACGGAAGCATCGGCTACCGCTACGACTTCTAAAAAAAGTCAAGACAGATCAGGGGAAATGGTGGAAACACCGTTTCTGCTGCAAAAACAACAAGGCCGCCCGGGGTGAACCGGGGCGGCCTTGTTGTTGGTGGTAGGGAGATGGACAGAATGGACACAATGGAAAAGGGGAAACGCTGCCTGTCCATTTTGTCTATTTTCCTATTCCCCCCATAAAATATTTCCCCCGGAATTTCCCCCTCACAATAAACATTTTGGAATAAAAACCACTATATTTTGATATAAAAAATATTCACATTAATTTGAACAGCGGATTAAAAATCCGCTGTTGAGCGGCAAAGTTGCCAATATACCAGAACCAGCCCTCTTGTCTGTTTATATTAATAAAGATAACACCATGCGGCATTCCTTTCGCGGACCAGATCAGGCCGGAAAAAAGCCCTTTTGAAGATGCGCAACACCTAGGGAATCAACGTTTAATCTTGTAGCAGGATTTTTAATCCGTTAGTAATCATAAAAAGCCTCCCGTGCTGGTTCGGGAGGGATTTTCACCCTCATTTTCTCTAAGAAAAACTATGAAGTTGCATCTTCCCACTGGTTTGCTGTCCGCCCTGCTTGCATGCATGGCTGTCGTCCCCTCCCCGTATGCGCGCGCTGCTGAATATACGTGGCTGGGGCAGAATTCCGATATTCATGGAGCCAACAATTGGGATCCTTCCGTAACGGATTGGTCGGCCGTCTGGTCGGGCACGGCTGCCAATACCATTATTCTTGACCAGGGCAGCCTGACGGGCACCAGCAAGGAGCTTCAGGCTTCCTTTAATACGCTTTCCATTGGTGGGATTACCGTGACCGGAGGGTCGGACGGATTCGGCGTAGTCAAGGGAGGGGGATATAACCGCGCCATCAATTTGCGTGACGGGGGGGCAGGATATACGCTGTTTGACATTGGCGGCGATTTTACCCTGGGCAGTTCCGGCGCGCCCTGGGCAAACGGCATTATCTTCAATGCCGATGCCCTGTTCAAGATAGCAACCGGCAAAACCATGAACATGTTTGGCCCTCTGGGCGTGGCTGGGGAGGGAACCCGGACCGTAACCGTGGGGGCGGAAGGCCATTCCGGCACCCTTATCCTGAATACGGCCGCCCAGGCCGGGATGAACGCGGACTGGGTTGTTACTGGCGGGGCTACGCTGCAGTTGAACGATGCTGCGGCCCTGGGTTCCGGCGCCGTCAACCTGAATGGAAGCCATTTGACGGCTCAGCAGGATACCACTCTCGCCAACGCCCTGACCATAGGCGGTTCGTCGGGCATGACGGTGAATGCCGCCACGCAGTTTTCCAATGTGATCCTTTCCAATGCTTCTTCCCTGAACATGAATGGAGGAACGCTCTCCATTGCGGAATCCGGTTCCCTGTCTCTGGGAACTTCCGCTACCGTGACGGGCAACCTGACGCTGGGGAATGGCTCCTTTTTGAATTTCTCCGTGTTGCCTTCCTCCGGAGCGTACCTGCTGAATGTCACCGGAACGCTGACCGTAAACAGCGAACTTCTTCTGGGAGAAGCAACGATTAACGGCATGACTTGGGCGGCAGGTTCCTATGGCATGATCAATGCGGGTACCATTGCCGGAGTTCCTTCCAACTCCTTCGTTCTGGGGGATAATTTGATGGGATCCTGGAATGCGGAAAACGGAAAGCTTACACTGGTGGTGGCGCAGGCGACTCTGCTTGAGTGGAAGGGCGGCGACGGCGTCTGGTCCGCCGCCGCTCCCGCCGTCTCCCCGTGGAAAAATGACGGCGTGTACGGCAATGATGCCGGTGTCATCATGGGGGATATTGACGGTAATGCCCTGCAAACAGTGACCATTGACGGCGTTGTTTCCCCCACCATCATGATGGTGCAGGCGAACGACACGGATTACGTATGGAATGCAGCTGAAGGCGGCGGCTCCCTGGAAGGTGTTGGGAATCTGGAAAAAACCGGAAATGCCACGCTGACCATTAATACGGACAACACCGACTATTCCGGCAAGATCATCCTGGGAGGCGGCACAATTGAAATGGGCAGCGCTTCCGCTTTGGGCACCGGGGACCTGATGTTCGACGGCGGTACCCTCCGGTACGGTGCCGGTATAACGGCTGACGTCTCCGGCCGGATTTCCGCCGCAAGCAAGGAAAACATCAAGGTGGATACCAATGGAAATAACGTGACGTGGGCTTCCGTGGACAGGTACAAGGGATTTGCCATGGAAAAGTCCGGGGACGGAACATTGAACCTGGGCGCTGCCGTTTATACGAATGCGCTGACAGTGAACGGCGGCACTGTTTCCATCGCCTCCGGGGAAGTTCAAACGAGGTTTTCAGCGGGAATCTCCGTAAGCGCGGGGAGTTCCCTGTCCATTACCGGATCTATCGACGGCATTGCTTCGGGAAACAGCGCCAGTATCGTTATTAACGGTATGAGCGGTGCGGGCAGGATTGAACTGGATAACCAGGCGGCCAAATCCCGTTTTTACATTTCCGGAGATAATTCCTCCTTTACCGGGGAACTGGTGGCGACGGGATTGAACAACAATCCGGGCAACACGAATGATGCCCGCGACATTCAGTTTGCGACCGCCGCCAGCATGGGGAGGGGTACGATCACCTTGAATGGACGCGGCTTCTGGCTGGATAGCCCCAACACGGCGGATACCGCCGCCATGGCAACGATCAATGTGCTGGAGAAGGGAACCTACCTGAACGGGGGAAGCGGCAATTCCTATTATTTTGGAGGCGCGTTTACCGGAAGCGGCGAGGTAACGACCGCCATGGGCGGAGCCAGTGCGTTTTGCTACCTTTTGGGGGATATGACCGGCTTTACGGGAAGCTTTAACCACAGCAGTACTAACAGCGTCTATACCTGGGTATTTGGCAATGGAACTGCGGCTACTCTGGATAATGGCAAACTTTTCGGGGACGGGGTAATTTTGAAAGGCTCCAGCGGTACGGCAAAGTATAAATTTTCCTACGCGGACGACCTCGTTTTGATGAACGCCGCCGTAGGCGCTGAAGGCGCCCTGAACGCCGCATTGGAACAGGCCGGAACCGGAACGCTGGTGCTGACGCAGGATAATACCGCCACGGGAACACTCACCATCACCAGTGGCAAGGTCCAGCTTGGAAACGGAGAGGCTGCTGGTTCCTGGACGGGGCAGATTACCGGGGCGGGGGAATTGCTGGTAAACAGATCCGCGGGCTCCCCTGTAATCAACCTGAATGCCTCCAATAACTATGAGGGCGGCACCGTTTTGAACGGCGGCAGCGTAAAAGCGCTGGGCGCGGGATCCCTGGGTACGGGGGCCGTCACTGTCAACGGCGGCTCCACCTTGGACATGAACGGCCAGGCCGTGGCCAACAGCGTCACCATCACGAAGGGCGGCCTGCTGAACTCGGGGGCCTATGTTACGGCCGGCGGCGTGAACGTGAATGCGGAAGCCGGTTCCGGAGACATTAACCTGGGCGGCCTGGCCGGGGACAAGGTGGGTACCATCAATACAACCACGGCGGGAACCGCCGTCACCGGCCTGACCGGAAACCTGACCCTGGCGGGCGGCAACTCCCTGCACGTGGGGGTAAACAACACTTCCTACGCGGCCGGGGGCGACCAGAAGAGCCTGCTTCAGTTCAATGACACGGCTACCGGTACCGTCTCGTTCGGCGGGGACGCGTCCGACCTGACGCTGCATCTGGACATTGATACGGACATCCTCATTGCCATGCGCGATCTGGAATCCGTCGGTATCCTGCTCACCAACGGAACGATTGGCGGCTTGCCGTCGGATAATCTGGTTGAATGGCTTAACCAGCACCTGACCTTTAACGCCACGCTGGAAAGCCTCGGCTTCGGCATTCAGGGCGTGGAGGGTGGAAGCATCCTGATCTCCGGAAGAACGGACCAGATCTACATCGCATCGGAAGACGGGAATACGGTTACCAGCATTCCGGCCCTGAACTCCTATTCCCAGGTCATCGTGAATACGGACTTGGCGCTGAATGTGGATGTGCCCGCCGCCAACACGGATAAGACCGTCATCCGCCATCTTTCCTCCGGCACCTCCACCACGGGCAATCTGACTATCAACGCCACGGGGGACGGCTCCCTGAATGTGGAACTTGCCAACGACCTGGACAATTCCGTGTTCAACGGCAATCTCACGGTTAACGGCGAGCGTGTGGACCTGGTCAAGACGGGTGACAAAACGCTGACTATCAACGGAAACATCGCCACGGCCAATTCCGTGGTCGCGCAAGAGGGAACGCTGGCGCTGAACGGCTCCGCCAACAGCATCGGCACGCTCAACCTTGCCTCCTCTGCAGATGGGGCGGCCAAGGTAGTCATCCGTGGCACCACGACGGCTTCCCTGGCGGATGACGCGGCAGGCGGCAGCCTGGAAATCGCCTCCGGCGGCACCCTGAAAACTACCGGGGATTCCTCGCTGAACCTGGCCACTTCCATTTCAGGAGCGGGAACGCTGAACATTCAGGAAGGCTCCAGCCTGACCTTGTCCGGTGAGGCCGGGCTGTCCGGAACGTCCGTCACGCTGAATGGAACTCTGAGCCTGGACGGCACGGGGGACAAGTCCATTCTGCGGCTGTCCGGTTCCGGCGCTCTGGCCTTGAACGGGAACACCCTGTCCATCACCTCCACCACGGCTGGAAGCGCCTCCTTCTCCGGCACTTTGCAGGGAGAGGGCACTCTGGACATCTCCGGAAAGGTCACTCAGGAAATGCGGACCGGGAGCACCGCGTACGACTTGAACGTGCATGACGGCGGCACGCTCGTCCTGAAGGGGACGGAGGCTTCCGCCGGACTTGACTACAGGAATGTGGCGGTGGGCTCTTCCGGCATCCTGCGCGTGGAAGCCACCGGCTCAGGCAGCGGAAACGCCAATACGGCCCTGAATCTGAACAGCATTGACTTCCAGAGCGGTTCCACCACGGAATTCGTGTATAACCTGAACCAGGCGGATCCCTTTGGCTCCGCCATGATCACGGCGGATTCCATCACCATCGGAGATGGAGCCCAGTTCGTGCTTGCCAACATGACGGGCAACACCGGCCTGGGCACGTATGATAACCTGGAAAACGTGGTGCTGATGACGGCGGACCTGATCAATGGACTGGATGAAGGTGCTTCCCTTTCCATCGGGACCACCGGGCTTTTTGCCGTGTACTACAAGGATGCCGTCATGTCCAGGGACGGGAATAACATCGTGTTGAACGCCACCGTTCAGCAGGAAAACATCTTCACTCCCGCCGCTGACTCCTACAATGCGGCAGCCGGTTCCAATCTCCTGTGGGAAGCCAGAAACAATCTGGACGCAACTTCCCAACTGGGCCAGCTCATGAATGCTGTGAGCAATATGATTACGGGGGAAGCTCCGAATCTGTCCGGTGCATCCAGAGCTCTGGCTGCGTCGGCGGGTTCCACGGTCAACGCCCTGGGTACCGCCCAGCGCGACGCGCTGAGAGAACAAATGGGATGGATACGCAACCGCACCAACCAGATGGGCGTCAACCCCGCCTACATCAACGAAGACCTCCCCTACTTCCACATGTGGATGGAAGGCACGGGCTCCTACGCCCAGCTGGACACCAGGGGTGATGAAAGCGGCTACAAGCTCACCACCTGGGGGGGCACCTTCGGGGTGGACGTGGACCTCAGCGACTCCTTCACGATGGGGGCGGCCTTCACGGCCAACTACGGCGACCTGACGGCCAGCGCGGCGGACACGGCCGACGGCCACCTGGACAGCTACTACGCCAACCTCTTCGGCCGCTACCAAAGCAAGCGCTGGGCCCACACGCTCATCCTGACGGGCGGGTGGAACGATGCCAAACTCAACCGGACGGTGGACTACGGAGCGGGCAGCTACAGGACGCAAGGCAACACCAACGGCTGGGGAATGGGAGCGATGTATGAACTCACCTACGACATCTACCTCAACGAAAACAGGAGCAGCATCCTGCAGCCCCTCTTCAACGCCTCGGTGGTCACCACGCGCATGGACGGCTACCGTGAAACGGGAGCGGGCAACGCGGGCCTGAGCGTGGACAAGCAGGAATGGACGACGGGGACACTTGCCTTGGGCGGCCGGTGGATGGGTCTTGTAGGCAGCAACATCTTCGGGAGGGAAGCGCTGGCGGAACTGCGTATCAACGCGGCCCAGGACCTGGGAGACGACCGGGGAGAAACGTCGGTGGGCTTCCTTGCCAACCCCGGCTACACGCAGCAAGTGCGTGGAGCCAAGGTAGGTCGGACGGCGTTGCAGATAGGAGCGGGCCTGAGCGTGCCGGTAGGGACGCAGGGGACGGTCTTTGTCAACGGCAACGCGGACATCCGCAACGGAGCCAGCTCGGTAAACGGAAGCATCGGCTACCGCTACGACTTCTAAAAAAAGTCAGGACAGATCAGGGGAAATGGTGGAAACACCGTTTCTGCTGCAAAAACAACAAGGCCGCCCGGGGTGAACCGGGGCGGCCTTGTTGTTGAGTGGCTAAATGACTTTAATGGAGCTGGCGTACTTGATGGACAGGTAGAGTTTTTTCTTCATCATTCTGTCCATCAGGTCCATTCCAGCACCGCTTCCGCCCGCAGTTCATCCCCCTGCATGATATGGTGGCAGGTAAGATTCTCCTGGCGGAACAATAGGGACTTCATCTGTTCCCCGGCATGGCTTTCCTTCCTGAAGTGCAGGTGAATGCCAGTCAGGGCGCGTTCCGCCTGCCAGGCTTCCGGCAGGGATTCCAGCGCCCAAACCAGATAGGCGGCATTGTTGATATGACGGTTGAAATCCATATCCCGGCGTTCCGCCGTCCATTCCCGGATTTCCGGCTGAAGGTTCTTCATGTCCAGCCGGACAGCGGAGACTATTTCGTCACAGGGCACTTCCGGGAATTGGGTAATGTATTTGTTCAGGGGAACGGGACGCCTGCGGCGGATGTCGATGACGGCCCAGAGGCAACTTGCCTCAATGATGCCGTTTCCCTCCGCATCCCGGACTTCCAGATTGCGGCGCGCCTGGAGGGGAGAGGCCTGGGCCGTGCAAGTGCGCAGCTCCACGGTCTCCTTCCAGGCCGGTCGGCGCCTGATAGCCATGTCCAGGCGAACTTCCACCCAGGCCAGCCCGCGGGACATGACGAAATCATAGCCGAACCCCAGGGTGGAGGCGTGTGCCTCCGCTATTTCCTGAAGCCAGTGCAGAACCGTCTCCGGCTTCATGAGGCCGTCCGGTCCGCTTTCATAACTGCGGACGGAGGCTTGCGTGGAAAAGGTCCCTGCGGCTTCAAGATGTTTCATAACCGTACATGCTACCCGGACCTTCCCGCGGGAGCCAGTCAAAAACGGGTAATAAAGCCGTAAAAACAGCGGGAGAATGCACGGCCGGAGTTGGGCCATTCCGCCCGTTTCCGGCGTTAAAGAATGCTCCGGAAATAGGCAATGGTTTTTTCCAGCCCCTGTTCCAGCGGAATGACCGGCTGCCAGCCGAGCTTTTCATGCGCCAGCCGTATGTCCGGCTTGCGCTGGACGGGGTCGTCCTGGGGAAGGGGGCGGAACACCGTTTTGGAAGAAGCCCCGATTATTTCAATGACTTTTTCCGCCAGCTCCAGGATGGTGAACTCTCCCGGATTGCCGAGGTTGACGGGACCGTGGAAATCTTCTGCCGCCATCATTCGGACCATGCCTTCCACCAGATCGTTCACATACTGGAAACTCCGGGTCTGCCTGCCCGTGCCATAGATGGTAAGATCTTCCCCCTTCAGCGCCTGGACGATGAAATTGGAAACCACGCGGCCGTCATTCAGGGCCATTCGCGGCCCGTATGTATTGAAAATGCGGATCACCCGCACGTCCACGCCCATCGTGCGGTGGTAATCCATGAACAGGGTTTCCGCGCACCTTTTGCCTTCGTCATAACAGGAGCGCGGGCCTGCGGGATTGACGTTGCCCCAGTAGGTTTCCGGCTGGGGATGCACGGCGGGATCGCCGTATACCTCGCTGGTGGAGGCCTGGAGAATTCTGGCATGGCACCGTTTGGCAAGAGCCAGCACGTTGAGGGCGCCGAGTACGGAAGTCTTGAGCGTATGAATGGGATCGTGCTGGTAGTGAGGGGGGGAGGCGGGGCAGGCAAGATTGTAGATTTCATCCACTTCCACGGAAAAAGGCTCTGTAATGTCGTGTGCCAGCGCCCGGAATCCGGGACGGTCCAGCAGGTGCAGGAGATTCTTTTTGGAACCCGTAAAATAATTGTCGATGCTGGTGACCTCGTGACCGTCGTCCAGCAGGCGTTCACAGAGATGGGAGCCAATGAATCCGGCTCCCCCGGTGACTAAAATCCTTTTGCTCATGGTAGCGTTTGCATGCGTTTTTGCATCCCGGCGCATTCTCCGGCTCCTGACAGTTCCGTTTGGAACGGTAAAACCGCTTCCTGCCGTGCGCCGCCGCTTAATGTCACATATCCGTCACGGCATGGCAAGCTTCATCAAGGAATACCGCGGCCGCCAGGGCATTCTCTTTGTCCCGCAAATTCAGGATTTGGGAAGGGTCAGGAGAAAGCTGGCGCCCCCCAGCGTACCGAACTCCAGTTTCAGGTCCCCCCCCAGGGAGCGGGCAATGTCCCGTGCCAGGGAAAGTCCCAGGCCTACGCCGGGTTTCCGGCTGTTAGTGGCTTCCTTTGTGCGCCGGAACGGCTTGAATACCAGCTTGCGGTGCTTGGGGGAAATGCCGGGACCGTTGTCCCGGAAGCGGATGACGATATTATGGCGGTCCGCCTGGACGGTCAGCTGGACTTTGGCGTTTTCCCCCTTGGCGTATTTGATGGCGTTGGAAGTCAGGTTGTCCATGATCTGCTCCACAGCCACGGCGTCCGTATGGACGGGCAGGATGCGGATGGGCTGGGCCAGGGCAAAGGAAAAGCTGATGCCCGTTTCCCGCAGGCGCCGCTCTATCTTCTCCGCAATGGGTTCAAAAAGTTCCTGGCAGGTGAGCGTGTCCTTCGTGCGCCGGATGGCGTTCCTCTGAAGTTTGGAATAAGCCAGCACATTGTCTATCAGGTGTTCCAGTCTACGGCATTCCCGCTGCATGTTGGCGTAATATTCCGGTTTTTTTTGTTCCGGTACCATGCCGTCCTCCAGCATCTCCGTGTACAGGGAGAAAGAGGTGAGCGGTGTTCTGAGTTCATGAGTGACGGCGGAAACGAAATCCCCGCGCCTCTGCTCCAGGCGGAACGTACCCAGCATCAGCCAGATAACGCCGGCCGCCCCCAGCAGCACCATGCTCCAGATCAGAGTAAGGGTCCACGTCAGCATCTGTTTGTGATCCTGAACAGGCAGCTCTGCCGCGTCTCCCGGCAGGAAAACGAGGGGAGCGTTGGCAAAGAAAAGCGTGCCTTCCCGTCCGGCCTCTTCCGCTGGCGGGGCGGCGGGATCGAAAGTCGCCAGACGGCTTTGAGGGAGCGCCTTGGCCACCTGTTCCGGGAGACGCCTGTTCAGGCTCTCCATATTCATCAGGGCTCCCTGCAGGTAAACGCCGCGGTTGGTATGCACCTGCCGGAGAATGTACAGATTGCCCCCGTCTTCCACCGGAACCAGGGAGGAAACGGTCTCCACCTGGGCAGGAAGCCCGTCCCGCGGCGGTTCCGGCTCCGGAACCTCATGAAGAATTTCATTCCTGATATCCGCCCACAGATTGCCGCTGGCCGGCAGGGAGATGAGGGCGGAAACCTTCTCATTCAAACGCTGGTAAAGGTTCTTCTCCCCGTTCAGCCGTTCGGAAAGCTCCTTATTCAGAGCAGGTCCGGAGACCTGCCCGGAGGGGGATATCTGAAGGTAGGCCGTGACGTAATCCGGCAGGTAGGAGGCCAGGTTGGAGGAACGGGCGGGTTCGCTGGGTGCCGGGGCGTCCATGCGCTGGTCGTAGGGGCGCCTGTAGGCGTAAAAAGGCAGATATTCGTAATAGCCGCGCGCCTGTTCAAAAGTGATGAAGGCGGTGAGCAGGCGGTCCATCTCCAGCTTGGCCTCATGAGCCAGGGACTCTACCTTGATTCGGTGTTCGGAATGGCCCGTTTCCTCCGCCTGAATCAGGAGAACGTGGGTGAGCCAGCCCAGAGTGCCGACGACCAGCAGCAGGCTGACGGTGAGCAGGATGATGCGGATGCGCCTGTTCACGGATCAGGAAAGGAAGGATGAATTCCAGCGGTAGCCCTGGCTTCTGAGTGTCTCCAGGGAGGCGGCCGCCTTCCCGCCCAGCTTGTCCCGCAGGCGCATGACGGTCATCTCCACGGAGCGTGTATCCGTCAGCCGCGGGTCCATGTCCCACACGCGGCGGAGCAGCTCGTCCCTGGTAATAACCCGGTTGGGGTGGGTGGCCATGTAGCTCAACAGCTCGAACTCGCGTGCGGTGAGGGTGGCCGTTTTGCCGTCTTCAAACGTAAGAAGGCGGTTGGCGCTGTCCAGCACAGCGCCGGGAATAGTGATCTCCCTGATCTGGCGCGGCCGTTCCGGAGACCTGCGGAGTACGGCCTCAATGCGGGCGATCAGCTCACGGATGCTGAACGGCTTGACGATGTAATCGTCCGCCCCCAGCTTCAGCCCCTGCACGCGGTCCTCTTCCTCCCCGCGGGCCGTCAGCATGATGACGGGCGTTCCGGGGCGTTCCTCGGACATGACCTGGAGCACCTGGAAGCCGTCTGCGCCGGGCATCGCCACATCCAGCAGGGCCAGGTCGAAATTGCGTTCCCGCACGGCCCTGATGGCCGCCAGCCCTTCCTCCGCGGCCAGCACCTCGTAGCCGGAGGCGGTCAGCACGTCCGTCAGGGCGTGCCGGATGCTGTCGTCATCCTCTGCAACCAGAATGGTATATGTTAAGCTGCTCATCGTTTGAGTCTATAAAAACACACAATTTCCCCTTTTGTATAGAGAAACCTGCGCCCCTCCGGTAACAATGCCATAACAGGAAGCGCTTCTGCCGCGGAATTCCCGACCGTTTCAATTCTGCGTGAGGTTCCGGTACGGGGCGGGAAGGCTGGCGGTGGGAATCTCAATGGCCTCCATTGGTCCCGGCACGGTGCCTTCAAAAAACGGCACTCCCTTGTAGGAAAGAATGATCCTGGAATGGACCATGCCGCCGGTGGTCTGGCGCAGGAAATCCTTGTTCCGGAAAACGAGCAGCGTTTTTCCGTTCTCCGCGGCCACGGGGCGGCACTGGAAATTGCCCAGCGTAGCGCCGGAGGCGTCCGTCATCTGGACGGGAAGCACATACGCTTCTGAAAAAGTGGGGGCATACACTCCCCACAGGGAAGTGAGGCCCATGACGATGACAATCAGGACGCCGACGAATACTTTTGTTGAAGTGGACATGCGGAGAGTTGAATGGTGCTGCCCGCATATGTCCGCGTTCCGGAACGGATACCGTGCGGCGTCAGCGTTGTTGTTTAAGCCATTCGGCGGCCTGCGGGGCGTAATAAGTAAGGATCATGTCCGCCCCGGCGCGCCGGATGCAAGTTAGAGTCTCCAGAACGGCCTCCCGTTCATCCAGCCAGCCGGAGGATGCCGCGGACTTGATCATCAGGTACTCTCCGCTAACGTGGTAGGCCGCTACGGGCAGCGTGACATGCCTGCGCATGGCCGCGATTACGTCCAGATACAGCGTGGCGGGTTTCACCATCAGGATGTCTGCGCCCTCCGCTTCATCAAGCTGGGCTTCCCGCAGGGCTTCCCGGATATTGCCGGGATCCATCTGGTAGGTCTTCTTGTCCCCCTCCTTCGGCGCGCTCTCCAGAGCGCCGCGGAATGGCCCGTAAAGGGCGCTGGCATACTTGGCGGTATAGGCCATGATGGAAACGTCGTCCAGAGCCTCGGAATCCAGAGTGGCGCGGATGGCGGCCACGCGGCCGTCCATCATGTCGCTGGGGGAAATAATGTCCGCCCCGGCGTCTGCGTGGCACAGGGCCTGGCGGCAGAGGACTTCCACGGAATCGTCGTTGAGAATCTCCATGGTGCCGTCGGACCGGAACTCCACCAGGCCGTCGTGTCCGTCGGAATTATAGGGATCCAGCGCCACGTCCGTCATCACGGTAATACCGGGAACCCCGCTTTTAAGGGCGTAAATGGTGCGGGGAATGAGTCCGTCCGGGTTGCACGCCTCACAGGCGTCCGGCGTTTTCTTGTTGTCCGGAATGGCGGGGAAAAGGTCCAGCGTGTGGATTCCCAGGTCCATCAGGCGCTTGGCCTCCTCCACCAGTCCCCGCACGCTCCAGCGCGTGCAGCCGGGCAGGGAGGAGATGGGCTGGTTTTCGTCCCCTTCGTGGACGAAAACCGGGCAGATAAGATGTTCCGGGGAAAGGGAGGTCTCCCGGACCAGATCCCGGATATTGGCGGATTTTCTGTTGCGGCGCGGCCGTATCGGTAGATTCATCATGATGGAATTATGGAAGAATATTTGAGCGGGCATGTTTGATCATCTTCCCCGGCTGCCGGAATTCCCGGGGCGGAAAGCTTTTTTCTACAGTTTCAGCGGATTTTCATCGTCCGCTCCAGTCAGCATCCACCCTTTCTCCGTCCGGGTGAAGTACAAGTTGCATTTGGTGAAGCCGGACTTGAGATTCGGCTTGAGGCCGATGGTGGCCTTCAGAGAAGTCCCCCCGTCCTTCAGCTCAAAGGCGCCTTTCAGCGTGGGCTTGTAATCCTTCCTGTTCCGGGAAGCAGGCTGGAACTCCTCCTTGCTCATAACGGCTTTCAGTTGTGTGAGCGCTTCTTCAAACTCCGGAACGGAGGCGAATCTGGACGGAGCCAGCATCCGAATCAGCGTCAGGCTGTCTCCGGCCTCCAGGGCGCGTCCGGCTGCGGAAACGGCTTCCTTCGGTTCAGAATAGGCAAGGGCCGGATACGTCCTGTGGAAATCCGCAATGATGCGGCTGGTGGTGGACTCGTCCGGCTTCAGGTTCCAGGAGGAAAAAGCGTCCCCCACATACATCTTGAACACCGGGAAGCCGTCCGTGGGATCCTGTATCTTTTCCAGCGCGTAGCGGTAGATCAGGGCGGGTTTGTCTATGTCCGGCAGGCTCATGCGCGGCGGCAGAATGGTCATGGCCGCAATGCTGTGAATATCCTTGTCCGTCTTCTTGGCCTCGTTCTTGTTGCGTTCCGGCTGCTCGTCCCTCTTGTTCGGGTCAAGCTGGTCGTCCGGGTGGGGCTGGAGGGGAATAAGGATGGTGTTCGGGAACCCCATGAAACTGAGGTTGGTGGGTTGGATGTAGCGGTTCTCCTGGTTCTGGTCCTGCAGGCGCATGGCTTTCACCACGGGGGTCAGACGCGCGCTCTGGGTAATAGCGGACTCCATGTAATAGGGAGCGACGAGCAGGGCCGCGATGCGGGCCGGATCGCCCTCCTTCACGGTGCGGATCAGCAGCTTTTTAATCTCGTCGTCGGACTTGCCCTTGACGGCCTCCATCCGGAACCTTTTGATGTGCTCCAGGGCTTTCTTCACGGCGGCCACGGAATACTGGTGCGCGAGGCCGAAAATCTTCTTCTTGGCCTCGGTAGAAATCTGCGCCGCCCGCTGGCGGACATGGTCGTTGAAGGGCAGGAACGTATTGTCAAAACTGCCGGGAGTCAGGGACGCTTTCCATTCCCCGTTCTTCTTGATCAGGGCTACGGCGGTGGCCGCGTAAATATAGGGGTTGGTCCTGTCGGGCAGCATGATATAGGCCATGGCCAGGTCCCCGTCCATGATGATGGAGGCCTCATCCACAAACGGCGGCCTTTCCGGGGAGGACGCCGTCACGTAAGCCTGCACGGCCTCCATGCGGGAAAGGATGCTCTTCAGTTTCAGCGTTCCCACGAACGGGGACGTAGCGGGCAGGGACTTGTAGGGGTCTGCGGTCCAGTCCGTCTTTTCCTGCAGGGCGCGGAGAAGAAGTTTGGCTGCATTGAAGGGCGTGCTCTGGTCCGGCAAAGAGGCATCGTTCCCGTTCCCTTCAATCCCGCCCTCCGGCGTTTTGTCCAGATTGATCGGGAAACTTGCCGGGGCGTCGGCAGGGGGCTCCTGCGCGGCCGCGGAAAATCCGCAGGGCAGGCTGAGGCAGAGAAGGGCAAGGGGGAGGAATTTCATAACCGCTGGGTGCCACTATGGCATAAAGGGGCGCGGGTGTAAATCATTCGTTGAGGGGGGATAGAGGATGGAAGGCGAATGGTTGCATTCCATTTTTTTCCAGTTCTCCCCGCGATGGTGCAGAATGAGAAGATGTTTATAGGGAACGACGAAAAAGAAACTTGAAGATTTGTTTAACCAGATGGGCGCTGTACAGGAAGCCATCGGATGCTCATTTCTTGGGTAGGAGGAAGAAGCCAGAGAGCGGCGCAACCGAGGATTCCTCCTGCGAATGGTGTGAAGGAAAAGCTGTTCCATCGTTCAGACTTGGTGAAATGAAGGGAGATGAAAACGTACCAGTCCAGCAGAATGATCCATACGTTAAGCAGAAGAAGAGCGGCTTCCAAGGTATAGCAGATGACATTCAGCATGAATTTCTTGTTATACCAGATTTTCCGGTGCGGCAACCGTAAGGAAGAAAAAGGGGATGGTGCTCCTTCTCTTCCGGAAAGCTCCCGTGCGGCCTATGCCTTGAATTTTTGGGAGGGGAAGCTTTTTGCATTTGCCAACAGTGCCTAAGGGGGGTTAACTAATGCGCGTATGTCCGAACACAAGGAAAGAAAGACTCTTGAAGAACGCAACCAGATGTCTGATCTGGAACGCCTGCGCCACTCCTGCGCGCACGTTCTGGCTACGGCCATTTGCCGCATCTGGCCGGATGCCCAGCTGGCGGGCGGTCCCGCCGTGGAAAACGGTTTTTATTACGACGTGGAGCTGGACCACCGCATCAGCACGGAAGACTTTGAACGCATTGAAGCGGAAATGAAAAAAGTGGTGAAGGAAAACCAGACCTTCCAGAAGGAAATCATCTCCCGTGCAGACGCCATGAAAATGGCGGAATCCGGGGAACTGGGCGCTCTGGGCCCGCGCAGCGGCCCCTCCCGCTTCAAGATCGACCTGCTGAACGACATCCCGGAAGACGAGGAAATCTCCCTGTACCGCAACGGAGACTTCACGGACCTGTGCGCCGGCCCCCACGTGGGCCGCACCGGCAACTGCAAAGCCTTTAAAATCATGAGCGTGGCCAGCGCCTTCTACAAGGGGGACAAAAACCGCCCCATGCTCCAGCGCATCTACGGCACCTGCTTCCCGAACCGGACCCAGCTTGACGAACATCTCGCGCGCCTGGAGGAAGCGCGCCGCCGCGACCACCGGAAACTCGGCCGCGAGCTGGGCCTCTTCTGCATTGATGAGGCCGTGGGCCAGGGCCTCATCCTCTGGAAGCCCAAGGGCGCCCTCATTCGCCGCTCCCTTCAGGACTTCATCACGGAGGAACTGGACAAGCTGGGCTACTCCCAGGTATATACCCCCAACATCGGCAAGCTGGACCTGTACCGTACCTCCGGCCACTTCCCGTACTACCGGGAAAGCCAGTACGCCCCCATCCCGGAGCGCGACGCCATGGAAAAACTCTGTGAGGAAGGCGCCACCTGCGCGGAACTCTTCAACGGCCTGACGGACGGAACCATTGAAGGCTACATGCTCAAGCCGATGAACTGTCCGCACCACATTAAAATTTACGCTAATGACGCCCATTCCTACCGCGACCTGCCCGTCCGCCTGGCGGAATTCGGTACGGTATACCGCTGGGAACAGAGCGGGGAACTGGGCGGCATGACGCGCGTGCGCGGCTTCACCCAGGATGACGCCCACATCTTCTGCACCCCGGACCAGCTTGCCGGAGAAATCCGCCAGTGCCTGGGCATTGTGAAAACCATCTTCGGCACCCTGGGAATGACGGACTACCGCGTGCGCCTCTCCATGCGCGATCCGGAAAGCGACAAATACGTGGGTTCCCCGGAAAACTGGGACAAGGCGGAACAGGCCCTGCGGGATGCCGCAGAATGGCTGGGCGCGGACTATAGTGAGGAAGCCGGGGAAGCCGCCTTCTACGGTCCCAAGATCGACTTCATCGTGCGCGACGCCATCGGCCGCGAGTGGCAGCTCGGCACCGTGCAGGTGGACTACAACCTGCCGGAACGCTTTGACCTCCATTACACCGGTGCAGACAATAAGCCGCACCGTCCCGTCATGGTGCACCGCGCGCCATTCGGCTCCATGGAACGCTTCACCGGTCTGCTCATCGAACACTTTGAAGGGAAATTCCCCACCTGGCTCTCTCCGGAGCAGGTGCGCGTGCTCCCCATCTCCGACAAGGTGATGGACATCGCCAAAACCTACCGTGACACCCTGGCCTCCAAGGGCGTGCGCGTCACGGTGGATGAAACCGCGGACAAAATCGGCGCCAAAATCCGCAATGCCCGGCTGGAGCGTGTGCCCTACATGCTCGTCATCGGCCAGCGGGAGGCGGAGGAAGGCACCGTTTCCGTACGCCACCGGGAGAAGGAAGACCTGGGCTCCATGCCCTTTGAGCAATTCATGGATGCCGTCTCCCGGGAAATAGCAGAGCGTCATATTTCCCCCGTGATTTGAGTTGCCAAGTTATTTTATTTAGTTTAGTAATATCCGGACGTGCCAATAAAGCCAACGAAGAATAATGACGGTAATCGCCGCCGCGAGCGCGGTGATCAGACTCGGGTCAACGAGCGGATCCGCGCCCCCCGTGTGCGCGTGGTGACCGCCAATGGAGACCAGCTCGGGATAATGAACACGCGTGACGCGCTGGAAAAGGCCAAGGCCCTTGGCCTGGACCTGGTGGAAGTGGCGAGCAACGCAGACCCGCCCGTATGCCGCGTGGTGGACTACGGACGGTACAAGTACCAACAGTCCAAGCTTCAGAAAAACAACAAAAGCCGTACGATCAAACTCAAGGAAGTCAAGCTCCGCATCGGTACGGACACTAATGACTACAACGTGAAAATGGCCCGCACGGAAAGCTTCCTGGACCACGGTCACAAGGTGCGCTTCCAGCTCCGCTTCCGCGGTCGTGAAAACGCGCACCATGAGCTGGGCTACGACATGCTCAACAAAGTCATTGCGGACATGAAGACCATGGCGCAGGTGGATCAGCCCCCGCGCCTGGCCGGCAACACCATGCATATGGTGCTGGCTCCGCTGCCCGCCGCCCAGCGCGTGAAAAAATTCACCGCCCACCTGGACGCCGATTTCGACTCGGAAGACTCCGCCTTTGACGCGGAAGACGACGAATAAAACTGCGCCTTTTTCCATTTCACAGGCTTTCCGCTCCAAGAGCGGAAAGCCTTTTTTATGCCGGAATACCGCCATATACGGTAGTGATCCGTACCCAACGAGTTGTAAATTGCCCGGAAAACGGATGCGGCAGTACGCCACGTAATAATGGGAAGAGACGTTTTCCGGCACCTCCTTTCCAACCCGTCTCCATGGTGCAGGTGGGAAAGTTTCTGGACGAAATGCGCGGGACGGACTACTATTACTCCTGCATCGCGGCAGGCACGGGCCGTCAGGTGGCCGGAACGACTCCTTGGCGGGATCTTTTTCTGCCCTTCGCACTCCCCGCGCCAACCCCCAGCTCACAGGAAAATCCCAGAACACCGGCGATTCCTGTAACTCGCAGGGTATCTTAGATTGACATCCCCCATATACTATTTCAGGCGTGGAATATGCATCTCCGCGGGCAGGTTGGCGCAAAATATCCTTTTCGTGCCTGACCCTTAACATATATATTCCCCCGCCGTCGCACCCTCACGGGTGCGTGGATTGAAACAGGGAGAATGTGGTTAACGTGGATATTGAGGGAGTCGCACCCTCACGGGTGCGTGGATTGAAACCTGCCGCCTTTGACTACATGGACGGCGTGGGCGTGTCGCACCCTCACGGGTGCGTGGATTGAAACAATGGCTATCAGGAGGCAGCTCCGGAACACCCAGTCGCACCCTCACGGGTGCGTGGATTGAAACCCCGCGACCTTGCCGAGGGGGAAACCTCCCCAGTGGTCGCACCCTCACGGGTGCGTGGATTGAAACGATTTCACAGAAGAGGACAGAGCGGAAGCCAGAAGTCGCACCCTCACGGGTGCGTGGATTGAAACAGCAAAATCTGGAAAACGGAACATCCAGCCTTTTGTCGCACCCTCACGGGTGCGGCTGATGGAAGTTTATCAGGAGCAGATGGTCCGATGCGTTCTTCTGATGATTCCTTTTGCCTGAAAGGCTTTTCGATGACGTTCAGACCATGAAAAAGCGCCGGACCCCGGGAAGGGGGCCGACGCTTGCGGTATAGGAGGGGGGAATTAATGGGAGCAGCTGGCGCAGGCCCAGCCTTCGCGGATTTTGGCAAAGAAGTCGTTGCCTTTGTCGTCCACCAGGATGAAAGCGGGGAAGTCTTCCACTTCAATTTTCCAGATGGCTTCCATGCCCAGTTCCGGGTATTCCAGCAGTTCTACCTTTTTGATGTTGTTCTTGGCAAGAATAGCGGCGGGGCCGCCGATGGAACCCAGGTAGAAGCCGCCGTGCTTGTGGCAGGCGTCCGTCACCTGTTGGCTGCGGTTGCCCTTGGCGATCATGATCATGGAGCCGCCGTTTTCCTGGAACAGGTCCACATAGGAATCCATGCGTCCCGCGGTGGTAGGCCCGAAGGAGCCGGAGGGATAGCCTTCCGGGGTCTTGGCCGGACCGGCGTAGTAAACGGGATGGTCCTTGATGTACTGGGGCAATCCTTCTCCACGTTCCAGACGTTCCTTGAGCTTGGCGTGGGCGATGTCCCTCGCTACGACGATGGTGCCGTTCAGGCTCAGACGCGTGGTAACGGGGTATTTGCTCAGGTCCGCCAGCACTTCCTTCATCGGGCGGTTCAGATCGATGGAGACGGCCTCGCTGGAGGTCATACGGAGGGCTTCCGGAATATACTGGCCGGGGTTGGTCTCCAGCTGTTCAATGAAAATGCCTTCCGGCGTGATCTTGGCTTTGGCGTTGCGGTCTGCGGAACAGGAGACGCCCAACCCCACCGGGCAGGAAGCGCCGTGGCGGGGCAGCCGGATTACGCGTACGTCCAGCGCATACCACTTGCCGCCAAACTGGGCGCCCAGCCCCAGCTTGCAGGCTTCCGCATGCAGTTCCTTTTCCAGTTCCACATCGCGAAAGGCGCGGCCATATTCGTTGCCAGTGGTAGGAAGATTGTCGTAATACTTGGTGGAGGCCATCTTCACGGTCTTCAGGCACTTTTCCGCAGAGGTGCCCCCGATGACGAAGGCGATGTGGTAGGGCGGGCAGGCCGCCGTTCCCAGCGTGCTCATTTTTTCCACCAGAAATTTCTTGAGCGTGGCGGGATTGAGCAGGGCTTTCGTTTCCTGGTAAAGATAGGTCTTGTTGGCGGAGCCGCCGCCTTTGGCGACGAAGAGGAAGGAATACTTCATGCCTTCCACGGCTTCAATGTCTATCTGGGCGGGCAGGTTGGTTCCGGTATTCTTCTCCGTGTACATGTCCAGCGCCACGGTCTGTGAGTAGCGCAGGTTGTTCTGGGTGTAGGCGTCGTACACGCCGTGGGAAAGAAATTCACAATCGTCGCAGCCGGTCCAGACCTGCTGGCCTTTCTTGCCGACGATGGTGGCGGTGCCCGTGTCCTGGCAGAAGGGCAGGATGCCGGCGGCGGCCACTTCCGCGTTGCGGAGCATCGTCAGAGCCACGCTCTTGTCATTGGCGCTGGCTTCCGGATCGTCCAGAATGGCGGCCACCTGCTTCAGGTGGGCGGGGCGCAGGAAGAAAGCCACATCGTGGAAGGCTTCCGCGGCCAGAAGGCGCAGGCCTTCCGGTTCCACCTTGAGCATGGGGTGACCTTCAAATTCCCCTACGCTTACGTAGTCGGAGGTGATGAGGCGGTACTGGGTGTCGTCCTTTTCCAGGGGAAAAGGGTCCTGATAATGAAAATCCGGTGTTGCCATAACGGGGGAAAATATAGCGGAGGCCGCCCATGGGTTCGAGCAAAAAAAACAGGGCGGTTCCCTGGCGGGTAAGAACAGGAAAAGCTTTGGCCGCCGCTCCTGCATGGAACAGGATGGTGTGTGTTCAAAGAACTGCGGGCAGGCTTCCTCCAGGGCCCCCGGGGATGGCCATGTGCGCCGTGTTCCGCTGCATGCGCCGTTCGTCAATAAGGATGGAGAACAGGGGGACCGGGAGGAAAGACGGGGCCTCCAGAGGAGGCACCGCAGATTTCTTCCGGCGCCAGACACATGAATGATCCGGTTCCGGAAGACAGCGGACGGCTTCACCTCTCCCCGTGGGTTCCCGTTCCATATGGAGCCGGATGTTTCCGGAGCTGGAAACGCAGTTCCTGGGCGACCATTTCACCTCCCTCTTCTCCACGTTGCCGATGTCTTCAGGACTGATTAAAAATAATACGGAAGGGCGTGACCGGAAATCTTCTTCCGTTCAAGGAAGGCATGTCACCTTCTCCGGCCAAGGGTAACAGAACAGAAAATTTAAAAACCTCAGTGGGATAGAATATCCATGACGGCTTTTTCTTGGTTCTAACTATATGGTAGCAATTTATCAGTGCGGCTTGCTTGTAGAGGAATCCGGCCCGGAGGTACGCGGGATTCCGTACCTTTTGGGTTCTTCCGCAACGCGGAGGGATTCCGGGTAAACATGCTCCATGCGTTCCTGAGCGTCGCGGATCAGGATTTCTTCAGCCCATTCTTCCACAGTCATGTTGTCCTTTCGGGCGGCTTTTTCAATGAGCTTGTAATCGTCGGTATTCACCATGACGGCAAACGGCTTCCAATGAGCCCTGGCCGCTTCCTTGAGTTCCTTTTCCCTCTCCGTCTTCTCCATCAACAGTTTGATGAGAGCCTCCTTGTCCTTCGGAATAAATACTCTGGCCAACCAGTTGCGAACCGTGTTGGCCGACACGAAACATTTTGCCGCGAACTCCTCACGGGTCATTTTCTGCTGTTTCAGCCAAACCTTGATTTGGGCCTTGAGTTCGTCCTGGTTCTCACTCATGCACACCTTGTAACGCTATCGGTGCGAAAATTCAATCTTTTTTATGAATATGTCCTTAAAATGGTATATTATTCTTGACGAAAGTACCGTTTGCGTTGCAATATCCCTACGTAAAGGCATCCAAAGTTCAAATTCATACCTGAAAAGATATTTCATGAAGACGGGAAATAAGAAAAAAATCCAGAAAAAAATTCAGATCAAGGGGAAAATGCCGCTGTCCATCCAATTTTTCCGGGATGCGGAAGCGGACGCCCTCCACGTGCAGCGCTGTCAGCTGGACAGGGCGACTCTGCTTGCCTGTGCCGTGAAACGCCTGAGGGAAGAGCAGGCCGGGGAATCCGCGTCCGGTCAAAAGCCATCCGCATGACTCAGGATATTTACTGGGAGCTGCTGATTTGGTTGTTCCGCTCCTTTATGGGTGTAACGGCGTTTGCCTTTACCGTAGCCGCGTACCAGGCCATGCGGTGCCGGAGAAGGAGAGACCGCAAACGGAAAAGGTAGGGGCGGGATGTGCGGAAAAGCCGTACTTCCTGCGGGAAGGCTCCGGAATCATCTGTGGAATTGAACTCCGGGGGCATTTTCCCTATCTTCCGGAAATGTCCAGCAGCCTTCCGGATGAAGCCTTTCTGTCCCGCATGTGCCATGAGGAACTCTGGCGCCTGTTTCCCATCATCCTGAGCGGTTCCAGAGAGGAATGGGCGGAACTTTACCGCCGGGAGAGGGACCTGCTGGCGGAGGCCGTGGGCTGCACCCGCATCACCCGCATTTCCCATATCGGCAGTACGGCGGTGCCCGGCCTGGACGCCAAGCCTACCATTGACATTCTGATGGAGGTTTCTCCGGATTCGTTCGTTTTTGAAACGCCTCCTTTGCTGCGGAAATGCGGTTATATGGAGACGCATCGTGACGAGGAACGCATGGGCCTGGTCATGGTAAAGGGCTATACGGCGGAGGGGTTCCGGGGGCAGGCCTTCCACCTGCATGTGCGCCCCTGGCGGGATTGGGATGAGCTTTATTTCCGGGATTACTTGGCTGCTCACCCTAAAGAGGCGCAGAAGTACGCCGAGCTTAAGCGCTCTTTAAAAGAAAAGTTTGAGTTCAACCGCGACGCTTATACGGAAGGAAAAACGAAGATCATCACGGCCATGACCCGCCGGGCGCGGGAGGAAATGCCGGGCAGGTACGTTCCGTAAGGCCCCGGGGTGGGACTGTCCGCTTTTTATCGGAAGGGTGCGCGTGGCTTCGGCATGTGGCGGCTGGGGTCGCTATGGAACAAGCCCTTTTCCCTCATCCAAAATATCCTTTACAGTTTTTTTGGAGCCTATTATGTTGTAAACAATATAGTTAATAGTGATGAATATTGGAATATTCCTTGTGATCTTCCCCCTGGCATGTGTTGCCGAAGAGATGGAAAACCCCGGACTGGGCCAGATCCGGCCGGAGACGGCTGCTTCCCTGAAAACGCTGAGTCAGGAAGTAACGGCGGCGGAGAAACAATCGTTCCAGGTTCCCTCCTTTGATGGAACACGGTATAGCATTCCGGATGCTTCTCCGTATTGGGAGGCGGATTCCAGCACTCTGGTTTCGCGCAGTATGGGGCGCAACGAGGCCAACAGCCCCTGTTATACTGAAACCAGGGAAATGCTGAGCCCTGACGGAATGCTGCTGACCACCGTCCGGATGCGGAAGGTAAGAGACTCAGACCATTTTTTGAAAAAGAAGTTCACCGGGCCGTTTTCCCATATCTTTTTGTGGATTCCCTGACGGATATCGTGGAAAAAAAGGAAGAGCGTCTCTACTTCACTTTTTGGGATGTGGACCTTTCCTCAGGGGATCTGGTCCGGATCTACGTGCGGATCTATTTACTGCATTCCCGTCAATTGGTCTCGGAGGATATCCGGTATTCAAAATCCCGGAAGGGGAAAGATCAATAAATGCCGGGGGCGAGGGGGGCCGCAGCATTTAAGTGTATAACGGCAGGTGGATACTCTTCATAATTGGACGGTATGATTTCCGGCCGGTGCCTCGCTGAAAGGCATCTCACTGCTTTTTACCTGGACGGCATGGCGGCAAATATTTTTAGGGAATTTCCCGGATGGAAATCAGTATTGCCAGAAAAGGGGAATGGCAGTAACATTCCGCCGCTATGAGTATTGAAAGTTTCGCAAACCAGCATGTGCTTGAGCTGGTGGCTTATCAGCCGGGCAAGCCGATCGAGGAAACGGCCCGGGAACTGGGCCTGGACCCCCGTGACATTGTGAAACTGGCCTCCAATGAAAATCCCCTGGGACCGTCCCCCCGGGCGGTGGAGGCCATCTCCCGGGCGGCTGCCGGAGTAAACATTTATCCGGACGGCGCGGCTTTCCGGCTGCGTTCCGCCATTGCGGAATTCTGCGGCGTGGATTTTGGCCAGACGGTGGTGGGCACGGGCAGCAGCGAGGTAATCGAACTCATCTGCCACGCCCTGCTGAACCCGCAGGCCGAGGTGGTGGCCGCCAGGCACGCCTTTTCCATGTACCCCATCATGGCCAGGCTGTTCGGCGCGGCGTACGTGGAAATTCCCAATAAGCCGGACTGGACCCATGACCTGAACGGGTTTCTGAACGCCATTACGGACCGCACGCGCATCGTATTCATCACCAACCCCACCAACCCGGTCGGCACCGTCGTCGGCCAGCGGGAAATCGACGATTTCATGGCGAAGGTGCCGGACCATGTGCTGGTGTGCTTTGACGAGGCGTACCGGGAGTTTTCCGACAACCCGCCGGATACCCTCAAATTCGTGAGGGAAGGGCGCAACGTGATCGTTTTGCGCACCTTTTCCAAGGCTTACGGCCTGGCGGGCCTGCGCGTGGGCTACGGCATTGCCCCGGAACCCGTGGCCAACATGCTGCACAAGGCGCGCGCGCCGTTCAACCTGCACGTTCTGGCGCAGGAAGCGGCCCTGGCCGCCCTGGAGGACCAGGAGCATGTGCGCCGCACGGTGGAAAACAATGCTGCGGGCATGCGCTTCTACGAACAGGCGTTCAGGGACATGGGGCTGGAATGGATTCCCAGCCAGGGGAACTTCATCCTGGTGAAGGTGGGGCAGGGCAAAAAGGTGTTCAACGACATGCTTGCCAAAGGGGTGATCGTCCGCGCGCAGGACGGATACGGCCTGCCGGAGTGGATTCGCATCAGCATCGGCACCCCCGCGGAAAACGCGCGCTGCGTGGAAGTCCTGAAGGAAGTTCTTTAAACAATTTCACCGTTGGATCTGTCATACCTTTTATGATTTCACCGCAACAATACATTGACGGTCTTGAATGGCGCTATGCCTGCAAGAAATTTGATCCCCATGCCCGCATTGAAGAACCCGCCTGGCACGCCCTGGCGGAAAGCCTGCGGCTCAGCCCGTCTTCCCTGGGACTCCAGCTCTGGAAATTCGTGGCCGTCACGAACAGGGAGCTGAAGGAGCGCCTGCGGGAGGTTTCCTGGAACCAGTCCCAGGTGGAGGACTGCTCCCACTATGTGGTGCTGTGCGCCCGGAGGGACGCCACCCAGAAGGACGTGGACCGCTATCTGGCCCAGATCGAATTCACACGCCATCCGTCTGCGGAAAAGCTGGCCGCCTCTGCGGATTTCTACGGCGGCTACGTGAAAGCCCTGACTCCGGAAAAAATGAACACATGGCTGGACTGCCAGGTATATATCGCCGTCGGATTTCTGCTCAGCGCGGCTGCGGCTCTGCGGGTGGACTCCTGCACCATTGGAGGCATGGACCGCCAGAAATACGATGAAATTTTAGGGCTGGACGGGACGCCGTACCGTTCCGTAGTGGGCGTGGCCCTCGGCTACCGCGCCCAGGATGACGCCTACGCCCGCGAAGCGAAGGTGCGCTTCCCCGCCGGAGAGGTGATTGACATACGCGCCTGAACCGGCTCCCCCTTCCGGGACCGGGCTGCCTCAAGGCAGTCCGGTCCTTTTCTTTCCGTAAAATCGGAAAATGCCCCTTCATCCCAGAGCCGTTCGTGCCGGAATGGCAAGAGGGCTTTCGGCCTCTTTTTTATTTCCTTGCAAGAAAGGAACGGATGTTGCGTAATTCTTACAACAAATCGGGCATGCCATTCTTCCCGGAATCACATACGAAAATGAACAAGAACATACTTTTAATGATGGCCGCATTTGCGGCGGGTCCGCTGGCGGGACAGGATGCCCGGCAAATAGCCGACTCCCTCTCCATCCCGGAAATCAAGGCCGGGACCAGGCAACTGCCGATGCCCAGCGCCTCCGGAGCCCAAATCAAGCTCCTGGGGGCCGACTACGAGGAACTCGTCAACAGCAAAGGGAAAATAGCTCCTGTCATTTCGGACACTCCGGTAAACCTCAGCTTCAAAGTGACCAAGGGCGGCAAGGAGGCCATCAGCAAGGATTATGAAATCATCCTGAAAGCCCCGGTAGCCACGCAGGGCAATCCCAAGCCCCGGGTTATCCCGGAAATCCTGCAATGGAAGGGCGGCAAGGGGGAATACAAGCTGGGTTCCTCCATCACTGTTTCCTGCCCAGACAAGGAATTTGCCCGTACTTTTGCCGCCGACCTGGAAGACGTGCTGGGCCGCAAGGTCAAACTCGTCTCTCCCGGAGGGAAGGCGGACATCTCCTTCTCCTTGTTCAAGGAAAGCAACGTCGGGAAGGAAGGGTACAGCCTTGCCGTGAATTCCGGCGGTATCCGCATCGGCGCCCTTACCCCTACGGGCCTCTACTGGGGCACCCGCACCCTGCTCCAGATGCTGCGCCAGAACCCGGAGAGCGTGCCCTGCGGCACGGCCGTGGACTTTCCCCGCTATCCCGTGCGCGGCTTCATGCTGGACATTGCGCGCACGCCCTATCCCCTCAGCTACCTCAAGGACCTGATCCGCACCATGTCCTGGTACAAGCTGAACGATCTTCACCTAGTCATCAACAACAACTACATTTTCCACGAACACTACGTGGACAACGGGCATGACCCGTTCAAGGAATCCTACTCCGCCTTCCGCCTGGAATCCAACGTGAAGGGGAAAGACGGCACGCCCCTCACCGCGAAGGACCTTTCCTACACCAAGAAAGAATTTGCGGATCTGATCAGTTACGCCAAACACCACGGCGTCAACATCGTGCCGGAGTTCGACACCCCCGGCCACGCCCTCTCCTTTACCCGGGTGCGTCCGGATCTTATCTACAAAGGTCCCATGAACCATGAAAAACGCCGCTGCGAAATGCTGGACGCCGGCAACCCGGAGACGATCAACTTCGTGACCAAGGTTTTTGACGAATACCTGCTGAAAGACCCCAAGCTGGGCCGCCCGGTATTTGCCGGCTGCAAGGTGTTCCACGTGGGAGCGGATGAATTCTATGGAGACAAGGAAGACTATCGCCACTTTGCGGACGGTGTGCTCAGCCACGCCCTCAAACGCGGCTATACCCCACGCATCTGGGGCAGCCTCAGCGCCAAGCCCGGCAAGACCCCCGTGGTGAGCAAGGGCGTTCAAATGAACCTCTGGAGCACCGGCTGGATGAAGGCGTGGGAAGCCGTCAACCTTGGCTACGATGTCATCAACACGAATGACGGCGCCCTTTACATCGTGCCCTATGCCAACTACTACCGCATGGACAGGAACCACAAGGGCCTCTATAGCAACTGGATTCCCAACCGCATCGGCAATGAAACGCTTCCTGCCGGGCATCCCCAGCTCCTGGGAGGCACCTTTGCCATCTGGAACGATGAAACGGATATCATGCACACGGGGTATAGTCCGTACGATATTTGGGGAATGCTTTCCGGTTCCATGGATGTCCTCAGCCAGAAGCTGTGGGGCAAGGCCAAGGCGCCCGACACGTTTGAACAGCATCGCGAACTGGTGGCGGCCATCGGCAACGCTCCGCGCACCAACCCCCTTCACAAATGGAAGGACACCCAGCCCTTTTCGGTCACTCCTTCCTCCCTGCCCCAGAAGCTGGACAAGCCTGCCCTGGGACCGAAGTACCGCCTGACCGCGGAACTGGAACTCAACGCCGCTCCGGAAGGGAAGGAACAGGTGCTGCTTTCCGCTCCGGAGGGCGAACTGCTCGCGGTTATGAAGGATGGTACCGTCGGATTCCGTCGTGATGACTCCCTGGAATTCTCCTTCGGCGTCAAACTGCCCGCAGGCAAAAAGGTCAAGGTGGAAATTGTGGGCGAGCCGGAAAAAACCAGCCTGTTCCTGGACGGGCAGCCTGCCGGAACTGCCGTGCTGAAAAGCTTTTCTGACAAATCCAAGGACTTTATTGAAAAATTCAAGAACCGTCCCAAGGTGCACCGTTCCACCTTCATCCTTCCGCTGAAGACCCTGGGTGAATCTTTTCAGGGCAAAGTGTATAACTTCAACGTCCAGCCCTTGTAACACCTCGTGTTCCGTGCGTCCGCGCCTTTTAAAAGGCGTAGCGGACGCACGGAACCTTGGAAAACCAGGTGATACAGGATGAAGGCTCTCCTCATTATTGACGTTCAGAATGACTATTTTCCCGGAGGGAAGTGCGAGCTTTCCGGTCCGGAAAAGGCTCTGGGGAACATCGTCTCCGTTTTACGGCTTTTCAGGAAGGCCGGGCTGCCCGTGATCCATGTTCAACATGTCAACACCCGTCCGGATGCCACCTTCTTCCTGCCGGGGACGGATGGCGTAAACATCCACACCGGATTGACGCCGCTGCCGGGTGAGGATGTGCTCGTCAAGCACGCCCCCAACAGTTTTTACCGGACGGGCCTTGCGGACCTGCTCCGTGCGAAGGCGGTTGACGAATTGGTTGTGTGCGGCATGATGACGCACATGTGCATAGATACCACGGTCCGCGCGGCCTGGGATTATCAAATTCCCGTGACCTTGCTGTACGATGCGTGCGCCACGAAGGACTTGTCCATCATGCGGGAGACGATACCGGCCAAAACCGTGCATAACGCCTACATGGCGGCCCTGGATGGAATATTTGCACGGGTCCTGACTGCCGGGGAAGTGGAAATCTAGCCCCGGAACACCTCCGCGGGGACAGGGAAGGGCCGTCCCGGCAGCACACATGCCGGAATGACCGGGATAAATGTGCAGGCATGTCCCTTCCGGCGCATGGCCCATGTGTTCAGATAATTCCCCGGCGGATTTCCCGCCATCCCGCCGGAGCCGTGCCCCGGCGTTCCGAAAAAACTGATCACGGCAGTTTGCGCATCGGACGCCCGGAAAGGCTTATCGATCCTCCGTATCCTCCCCCATGGGAACGAGGTTTTCAACAGGCACCCATCCTTCTTCCCCGGAAGCGGAATTCCGGCACCATATCCAGCCGTTGAGCACCTGGGAACCGGTCAGGACTTCTCCCTCCTCCGCATCCAATTCCCTGGCGGAATAATCTTCCAGCGCTTCCCCCTCGCTGCCGCCCAGCCATTGGATCACCTGTTTGGGAATCCAGCCCTTGTTCCGGTCTTCCGTCTCGCAGAAATACCAGTCGTTCCAAGCCTTGTTCTCCTCATATTTCTCTCCAATGACAAGTTTTTCCCCCCTGGAAATGATGACGGGGTTCGGAAACTCGCTTTGGTGTCTTTTTATTACCTGATACTTCATGTTCGTGTTATTCATTTGAGTTTCCTTTTCCGGAAAAAACGGACTGCTGGGACATTTTTTACGGCTTCGCTGTTTCGGAATCCGTCTCCTGTTCCCGCATTCCCTTGTACCTCATGGGGCGGTAGCCCCCGCGCTCCAGAATAGCCCGGCTGAAGAAATGTTCCGCGCATTTCCATACCGGCAGGGGGCCGGCTTCACTCCCCAGGAATACCTCCCTGCCGTCTCCGTACCACTCAATGAACATGAGTACGTGCCGCCCCGGTACGATCAGGATGTCGCCCGTTCGCAACTCTTCCCAGCCCAGCGGCGTGCACAGGGAGGGAAGCTCGCGCGTGGACCAGGGCCGGGACAGGCGCCAGCACCGGGAGACGAAGCCGGAACAATCCACCCCGGCGGCAAACCTGCTGACCGCGTCATCTCCCTCCGCCTGCTTTTCCGGGGTGCCCATGTCTCCGGCAGCGGCGGGACGTCCTCCGTTTTCAGGGTCGCGGTTCAGGCGGCTGACGAATTGCCGCGGAGTATCGAACCCGCCCCATTTGTACGGCATTCCCGCGGACCGGGTGCCGGGCTTCCACCAGGCTCCTGCATGGGTGCCGGATGAGGAGGCGTCCGGGGTGTCTATCCTGATACCTTCGGGGTCCGTTCCGTGCCGGATGTTGCGTCGGGTTCCCCTCCAAGCCAGGTCCGTATAGGCACGGCTGGTGCGCAGGGCTTCCACCCTGGTGACCGTGGGCGCGGCAGACGGAATATCCGGTACAGGCGGGGAACAGGAAAAAAGGGTTGCGGAAAAGAGCACGCCTGCGGTACGGACATTCATGGGTAGTCTTTATGGCATCCGGCGGAGCCTTGTCAAGCCCCGGAGCGCATGTCTCTTGCAGCGGTTTAAAATATTGACTTGATAAGCAAAGCTATGAGAAAGTGCCAATAGTAGCGGCGTGAGGGAAATTCCCTGCATCCGCCGTAGCGATTTAATCCCGTATCAGAAACCATTATGGAAGAAACCAATCAGTCATCCGAACCTGAAACTCCCCAGGAAACCGTGGTTCCTGCTCCTGTTCCACCCCCCACTCCCGCTCCCACCCCTGTTCCGCCGCCATCTCCTGGACCGGTTCCTCCTCCTTCCGCGGCTTCAGTTCCGCCTCCCCATCCCGAGCCGCCTCCATCCCCCGAGCCGGCCGCTTCACCGCAGTCCAACAGTGACAATTTTGCGCTCGTTACGGCTATTTCTCCTCTGCTTTCCCTGTTCACCGGAGCCGTTCCTGGATTGAACATCATTGCTCCGCTCATCTGCTGGCTGATCTGGAAGCAGGACTACCCCCTGGTGAACCAGGTGGGCAAGAACGTTGTCAATGCCCAGATTTCCTGGGGAATCTACCTGTTTGCGTCCTGGGCGGTCTTCGGAATTCTGACCTTGATCTTCATTGGTTTCCTGTTCATTTGGATCATTCCCTTGGTGTGGATCATCCTGTCCATCATATACACGATCAAGATCGCCAACAGGGAATACACGTATCAGATGCCTTTCACGATCACCTTCATCAAGTAATCTCCGGATTGCCTGTGAATATTCAACAGGGGCCGGCCTGCGGTGCAAGCGGGGCGGCCTCTTTTTTGAATCATGTCTTCCTGCCGGATGGGGGGATGCCCCCTAAAATTTGCTGTTGCCCGCGGACTGTTTTCTGGCCGTGGCCCTCCAGGAGGGCCATAAGTGCCATCGGGGCCGGAAACTCCCGCTTGCAGGGAAACCGGCCATAAGAGGGAAGGCCGGTCCGCCGCGGGATGGGGCGGCAATCATTCCTGAACGCCTGTGTTCAGATGGGGATTTCCCGGTCGCTGCCGCCGTACATGAAAGTATGCAACAGGCGTGTGACCTGGTTCTGATCGGAATGAAGCTGGGCAGCAGGGCGCAGGGCGGCGTAGGTCAGGCTGTCATGCCCGGTAAATTCCCTCATGTGGAATCCCTGGAAATTGGTCATGGGCTCGCTGTCGTGGTACAGCTTGCCCCTTCTGAGCAATTCGTCAAAGACGTGTTCCGCCTCACGCGTGCGGGTCAGCGCCTTTTCCGGATGCGGCACGCGGATGACCAGGGCCCCTCCATCCCCACGGAAATTGATGCCTTCCCCGGCCATGACATCTGCGGAAGGCTGGCTGGTGGTGCTGCCGAGCAGCAGCACCCCGTTGTCCACCAAATGGATACGGTCGCAATGGGCCTGTTCCTTCACGTGAAGCACGCCTCCGTAAATGTGGGTGGAAACGCTGCCCGTCAGTTTTTTGATGCGCGCCAGACCGTGCCTGATGACGAACTCCGAGCCGTCGCAGGGCAGGTCTATGGCTGAGGCAAAAAGCCAGCCGTCCGTCATCGTGATACGTCCTTCATGCTCCCTGGCTCCCTGGATGCGCCCCTGTCCCATCAGAACGCGGCCTCCGTTGATCTCCAGGCTTCCGTTGGCCTTGTCCCCCAGAAACATGGTCATGTGGTCCGGCAGGTTGCCGATGAGCGTCAGGGCGCCTCCGTTGCGGACGACCAGGTGGGCGGTTCCGTGGCCGTGGTCCGGCTGATTGGGGCCGCCCACGTAAACGGGGGCGTTGATGATGTAAAGGCTGCCTCCGGCATCAATGGTCAGGGAGTCCTGAACATCCGTCTGCCCCTGGACCACGTCATTGGTGATGGTGACCGGGCACATGTAGGAAACGCGGTTCATGGATGACGCTGAAAGCGGCATCATTCCCGTTAGGATGAATGGGTTGATATTGCTCATGATATTGGTTCTACAGCTGGGTTGGCATTTGCGGCGTAATGAAAGTACGCCAATATGTTTGACCGTCCGGAAGTGAAAAATGTTCGGGTAAATTTTCTGATTTTTTCCGGGTGGGAGCGGAACGGAGAAAGGAGGATTGGGGTCATTCCCATTCCACGCGGGTAAGCTCCAGCTCCCGTCCCCGGAGGATGGCCAGGGCGGGTTCCCCGCAGCCGGGGCAGATGTAGCCGTGGTCCGTGAAGAGGAAATCCTCTTGGCAGTCGTCGCAGCGGCAGAGGGCCTCCACCCAGGTGATCTCCAGGGCGGCATTCCCTGCCGCGTAGGCGTCTCTCAGGGCCAGAAAGGCGGATTGCAGGGCGTCCGGCACCACGCCGCTCAGGCTGCCGATGGTCATGTGCACGCGCACCAGCCGGGAGCCGCCGTTTTCTTCCATGAGGCGGCGCGCCATGTCCAGCGCCCCTTCCATGATGCCTACTTCATGCATGGGCGTTTTCCCGGTCCGCGCAGTCCTCTACCGCCCGGGCAATGAGATTTTCAATCAGTTCCAGGGCCTGCGGCATGGCCGCCCGTACCTCTGCGGACATGGGCTGGCAGAAATCCGTGTGCGCGGCCTCCACCCCCACCAGCGTGATGGCGCGCGGCAGGGTGCCGCAGAGCTGGGCGGCGCCCAGCACCTCCTTCATGCCTATCTGGTGCGGGGAAATGACGCAGGAGAAATGGCGGGGGAGCTCCTCCTTGCTGCGCGTGACGAGCGTGCCCGGTGCGGCTCCCGTCTTCACGGCGTCCACCAGGATGACCGTGTCCGCGTCTTCCAGCAGGGGCAGCAGCGTCATGCCCAGTGTGCCTCCCTCCTCCACCTGCACCAGCGGGCCGTAATCCCGCTCCTGGAGCCGTTTCGCCAGTTCCACGCCCACTCCGTCGTCCCCCATGAGCGGGTTGCCCACGCACAGCACGAGCACGGGGTAGGCATTTCCCTTTACGGGGCAGCCACGCCGATCCTCCGTATATTCTTCAGCTTTCATGAATATTGATCCGGTATTATTCATCCCTGAACTTCACTCCCTTGCGTAGCCAGCGGCCGCCGCTGAACATGGAGGAGATGGTGCCGTCCCGGTCCACGTTTCCGGAAAGAATGGAAAGATACACGTGGATCATGGCAAAGATGATGAAGCACCACATGCCGATCAGGTGGATCAGGCGCACGTACGGGACCCCGATCAGGTCGTTCAGCGGCATGAACCAGTGGTAAAACCAGTGGCGCGGCTCGTACAGCGCGTACAGTGCCAGCCCGGTAACGATCATGGTGGTGAACAGGACGTATACGCCCGTATACGTCCACTGCTGGAGGGGGTTGTGGCCTATGTAGCGCGGACCGTCGTAGCTCCGCGCAAAAACGTAGTCCACCGCCGTGGTGTACAGGTCCTTCCACTGTTGTCTGGAGACGGGGAACAGCGCCCGGAAGCTCTGGTACTTGTTGGAGGCCATGAAAAAGCAGGAAAAGCGGAGCATCATCACCACCACCAGCGTCCAGCCCAGGGCGTAATGGACGAAGCGGAGCGTGCCGAACTGGAAGGCTCCGTGCAGGTCCCCCATTTTCAGGAACCAGCCTTCCGCGATGCAGATGCCCGTAACGGCCAGGCCGATGATGCAGAACACCCATGTCCAGTGCAGCACCCGCAGCGGCCAGTCCCAGACGTGGAAGTAGCGGAAATTGGCCTTGGCCTTGGAAAGATGGCGCACGTCCCGCATGGCGTGCATGGGCACCACGCCCAGCAGGCGCCACGGGGCACCGGAGCGATGCACGGCAATCCCCACGGGCTGGAAGCCGGACGGATCATAGGCTTCAAAAGCCTTGTTCATGCGTTCCTTTTCCAGATTGCTGACCTCGCACAGTTTTTCCAGGGCGTTCAGGTTGCCGCGGGCCACCATGAAGGGGACGGCGTCTTCCTTGTCCGCGGCTTTCAGGATGGCGGTGCTGTAATGGCGTTCTCCGGACGGGGCCTCCCAGGAATCCGCCTGCTGGGCGTAATTCAGCTGGATGCCGCGTTCCCGTGCCGCGTGCAGCAGGGCCAGGTCCCCCGGGTCCGTGCTCCCGTTGGGGGAGGCGCACACGGCCAGCGCCAGGATTTCTTCCGGAGAGTAAACGGTACTGGCCGGAATGGCATCCTCCACCACCAAGGTGAGGTCTTCATTGATGAGGGTCGTTTTCACGGGTCCTGTCTGGTCAGAATGGCCTCTCCCTCTTCGTCAAACAGATGGACGGCGCAGGATTGGCACGGATCATAGCTGTGAATGGTGCGCAGGGCCTCCACGGGGCGGGACGGGTCCACCAGCGGATGCGTTCCGGTATGGGCCAGGGAATACTCGTACGGCCCCATCTGGCCTTCCGCGTCCCGTCCGGAACTGTTCCAGGTGCTGGGAACCACGGCCTGGTAATTCACCGTCTGGCCGTTTTCAATCCTTACCCAGTGGCTGAGGCTGCCGCGGGGGGCTTCCACCCAGCCCACCCCCTTGCAGGAGGAGGGCCATGTCTCGGGCTCCCATTTCTCCGGGTTGAAGGTGGCGGTTTCCCCGTTCTTGATGCGGTTTGTCATTTCCTGGAGCTGATTCACCATCATATCCACATTGATCATGGCGTCCAGGGCGCGGCCGTACACGCGGCCCAGCGTGGAATTCATGAAAGCGTTGTCGCGCGGCAATCCCAGCTTGTCGCAGGCGGCGTCCACCCGTTCCACGATGGCGGGAACGCCCTGGGCGTAGCCGATCATCATGCGGGCGTTCGGTCCCACGGCCATGGCGTGGCCGTCGTAGCGCGGAGCTTTCACCCAAGTGTACTGGGGGCGGTCGGAAAGCCATTTATAGGGCGGCCTGGGACCGTTGTAATCCGCGTCCGTCTGGCCGTCGTACGGGGCCAGTCCCGCATCCCGCCCTTCCGTGTACTTGTACCACGCGCTGGTGACGAATTCCTTGATCTTGTCCTGGTCAAAGGGAAGGACGTTCTTGTAATCCCCGTTCAGCAGGACGCCCGGCTTGATCATGCCTTTTCCGGCAGGGGCACCGGTATTGATTTCAGACGGGTCTCCGGTGCAGAACAGGTTGGGGTTGGACGCGCCGATGTGGGCGTAATCCTTGTAAAAACCGGCAATGGCCACGATGTCCGGGTAGTATACCTTGTGGATGAAATCGTGGCAGGTATCTACGAGCTGTTTCAGGTAGCTCAGAGAAAACTGGTTGATGGCCTGGTCGTTGTTCATGTTGATGGCGCAGGCCATGCCGCCCACCAGGAAATTGGGGTGCGGGTTCTTGCCGCCCAGGATGGTGTGGATCTTGATCATGTCCCGCTGCCAGACGAGGGCCTGGAGGTAATGCGCCACGCCCAGCAGGTTCACCGCCGGCGGCAGCTTGTAGGCGGGGTGGCCCCAGTACCCGTTCGTAAAAATGGAATACTGTCCGTGGGCGATGGAATCCTTCAGTTTCTTCTGCACTCCGGCAAAGTACGTAGCGGAGGAAAGGGGCCAGTCGGAAAGGGACTTGGCAATGGCGGCGGTTTCATTCGGGTTCGCCTTCAGGGCGGAAACCACGTCCACCCAGTCCATGGCCTGAAGCTGGTAGAAATGAATTACGTGGTCCTGAATGCCCAGAGCGCCGCTGACCAGGTCCCGCATAAGTTTGGCCTGGATGGGCACGGGGTATTGCAGGGCGTCTTCCACCGCGGCCAGGGCGGCAATGGCGTGGGTGCCCGTACAGACGCCGCAGATGCGTTCCACAAAGGCCCACACGTCCCGCGGATCGCGCTTGCAGGCGATCACTTCAATGCCGCGGTACTGCGTGGTGGACGTCCAGGCGTTTTTGATCACGCCGTCCCCGGCCTCCATCTCCACCCGCAGGTGGCCTTCAATGCGTGTCACGGGGTCGATGACCACGCGGCTGGATTCCGGAACGGCCGCTGATGTATAATTGCTCATGGTAATCTGGTGTAAAAGGCTTCTTATTCTTCAGTTTCCTTGTCGGGGGAGCCGGGCTCGTCCCCAAAGGCGGGCAGGGAGACGTTCGCCTCCTCCTTCATGTGCTGCTGCCGGTAATGAATGGCGGACCCCACCGCATGGGCGGCGATGGCCGTGCCCGCCGCGGCCACGCCCACGGCGCCGATCACGTTGGCGGAGGCTTCCACGCCGAAGCCGTTCACGTTGGGCAGCGTTTTGTAGAAGGGAGTCATGCGGTCAAAGAAATACAGCTCCGTGCATCCGATGCACGGGTGGCCGGACTGGATGGGGAAGCTAACGCCGCCGTTCCATTTGACGATGGGGCAGGGGGAGAAGGTGTCCGGCCCCTTGCAGCCCACCTTATACAGGCAGAAGCATTCCCGCGCGTTCTCATCGTCAAACACGTTGACGAACTGGCCGGCGTCAAAGTGAGCCCGGCGCGGGCAGTTGTTGTGGATGCGCGTGCCGTACGCCATCAGGGGGCGCGTTTCCAGGTCGCACTCCGGTGCGCGGTCAAAGGTGAGGATGTACATGATCACGGCCGTGATCACGTCCCCGATGGGAGGGCAGCCCGGTACGTTGATGACCGTGCGGTCTGTCAGGATGTCCCGGATGCCTACAGCCCCGGTAGGGTTGGGTCGGGCGGCCTGGATGGAGCCGAAGTAGGCGCAGGATCCCACGGCCAGGATGTAGGAGGCGTTTTCCGCGCAATGGCGCAGCATGTTCTCCACCGTATCTCCGGCCACGGTGCAGTACACCCCGCCGTCGTTGACCGGGACGGACCCGTTGATGACAAGGATGTGGGGTTCCTTGATCGCCTCTTCCAGGGCCTGGTTGGCGGCCTCCCCGGAGGGGGCCATGAGCAGTTCCACATACGGCATGGACACGGCGGAAAGCACCATGTCCCCGATCTCCTCATTATAGCTGCGGATGGTGCTTTCCAGGCACCCGGTGCATTCCTGAAGCTGGAGCCAGATGACCACGGGCCGTTTGAGATTCGCCATCTTGTCCGCAATTTCCTGGGCGTTGGAGACACCCCCCGTCACGGTGGCGACGCCCATCAGGGCAATCATTTTCAGGCACCATTTGTTGAATTCGCGTCGGCTGACGCCGCGGCGCTCCATATGTTCCCCCAGGGTTTCCCCGGGGCGCCATGTGGTTAAAATCTCATGGTTCAGGGAGGCCTGCTCCGCCTCCTTCAGGGAAGATAGCTCAGTGCGCTTCATGTGCGTGGTCCGGGTAAATATGTTTCCATTTAGACACTATTTCCAGTAAATGCGATCAATATTTTCCAATATTTCCCGCACGGTCACTTACCAGGACCACACGTTCTGAATCTGGAAAACCACGGCAGTCTGCCCCCGGCGCCCGTTGACGGGATTTTTCACGAGCTGAATGTCAGGCTGAAGCGTCATGGTAGGCGTTACCTGCATCACGTATGTCAGTTCAATGCCATATTCATTCTTGTTCACGTACGGGCCGTTCTTCCTGGCTCCCTGCTGCCAGAGGAATCCCAGGCCCAGGTAGCCGTCATTGGAGGCACCCTTCCCGTAAAAGGGGGAAAGGAGCACCAGCCCTGTGGTGGCCGCACATCGCACACCGGTCAACGCAGCTGCGTTGTCGCTGGCCCAGCCGCCGCGGAAGAACCAGCCCAGATGACTGTGGCGGCCGAGCTGCTGCTGGAAGTTGACGCCTACGCCGCCTCCGTTTTCACTGTCGCTGGTGGCGAAGAAGGGCTGGAGGCGGTACACGCCCGGTCCCCACCCGCAGAAATCCTCCGCCACGTAGCCGAATTCAAGCACGTTCGTCCAGTTGTCAGAGTTCAGGTTCTTGAACGGATTGTGGTTGGCGGTCATGTTGTTGGCGGCTGTGGCGCCCATCACATAAAAGGAGGAGGTGGGTTGCCACGCAAAATGGAACCCCAGGGAGTTGTCCGTGAGCGGAAGCATGGGATTGTTGCCGAAAACGCTGTTGGTCAGGTTATTGTTGTGGGAATTGGCATACGCATTGTGGTCCATGTAATTGGTAGTGTCCAGTTGGCCCGCCATCAGCAGGAGCTTGCCGCCCGCGCCCACCCACGCCAGGCTCAGGTTGCTGAGGTGCGGGTCCGGCCCCTGGAAGGAGCTGGTGGGGTTCTGGAGGGAACCCAGGGTGGTGGCGGGGCCCTTGTTCCCTTCATTGAAGTCAAAGCCGTTGCCAAAGTCGAACTCGGAGGCCAGGTACAGGCCGCTGCCCGTGGAGTTGTTGCGGAAAATGGTGATATTGGTCAGAAGAGAACCGTTATAAGAGGGGAAATCCGTTTTCCCGTTCAGGCCGCCGCCCGTCAGGCCCGTGTAGTTGAAGCCGAACTGGGCGGAATAGGTGATGCCGTATTTGGACAGGGCCGTCTTGAGCTTTTGTGCTCCGGTGGAAATCATGTCCTCGCGGATCCAGGCATTCGGTTCCACGCAGGTATTGCCGAAGACGTAGGAACTGTCCAGATACGGCATCATCTTGAGGGGCTTGGAGGCAAAAAACTCAATGCCGGGCTTGGATGGGCGGGAAAGGTGCTGAAGAAGAATGCTCGGCTTGGTAGGCACGCCGGGCGTGCGTTTGGTAATCTGTTCCTCCGGCCTCTGTCCCTTGATCAGGCTGGGGCTTATTTCTCTGCCTTCCAGCGGCTTGACCCGCAGGCCGCGTTCCGTGTTCAGATAAACGGCCTCCGGGGCCGGCTGGGGAACCTGCTGGGCCAGGACGGGATCACAGGAAACAAGGGCGGCGGCGGCAAAAAAAGGAGGAAGCAATACATGTTTCATATGACAGTCAGACAAGGCCGTACCCGGAATTGTCATAACGCGGGGGGCATGCTGACACGAATACCTGACAGGCCTTCGCAAAAAAAGATGAAAGCCCGGGCGCCTTCCGTAAAAGCCGGTAAATCCCGGAGCGGTTGCTTCTGTGGCACATCGCCGGGGCCGCAGGACCGGGCCGTCTGTGCGGAAATCCCGCATTTCCGGGATCAGTCCTTTCCGTACAGCGGGGGAACGGGAGCCTTTGCCGGAAGCGTGTACAATTTTTCAATATCGTCCAGGTACCTGGCAATGGGCGTGTTGGCCGGAGCCTCTTGTTCCCGGATCATCTTCATGGTCGCCGCATAGGAATCAAACGTTTTTCCGGAACCGGTCCGGGTGTTGATTTCATACCAGTCCATATAATCCCGTACGCGCCGGGCCGTTTTCATGGAAAGTTCCCGTATTTCCCGGAGCTGGCTGATTTTCAGTGCGGCTTTCCTGCGGTCCAGTTTGTCCGTCTGCATCAGGGCGACGAGTTTGGCGTATTCCACGATAATGGGGCGGTAGGAGGGAAAGGAACGCCTGCTGAGGTTGAACAGGCTGCCGGATATGTTGGAAAGCTGCCTCTTCAGGTCGGGCAGGGAGGCGGCCTCTTCCAGATTGTCCACGGGGAAAGTGGTGGTGGTACGCGTGTCCGGATCATACTTGACCAGCGTAAGGGCTTCCTGCAGGTGCCTTTCCGTCTCCATGATCGTGAGGGTTTCCGTCACGGGGGGGGTAGCCATGCGGGAAAGCTGGAGCGTCCACCATTTATGCAGGGAGGAAGGCGTCAGATTGAGCTGGGGAAAGTGGCGCTTGATGAGGTTTTTGGGATCATCCCCCCCCAGAATCGCCTGGTCCAGCAGATGTTTCATCCCTTCCGGTCCGTTTTTCTGGTTTAGCAGACAAAGCATCAGGGCACCGCAGGAAGTCTGGTAGGCGGCGTAGGAAGTAGCGTCCAGCTCCTTCTCCGGTTCCCGGCTTTTCAGGATATCTTCCGGGCTCATGATGCCATCCTGCTGGAACAGGGTGGAATACAGCGCGCGGTCCGCTTCATTGGTGTGCCACAGAACTGCCTGTTCCAGTCCGGTGATAAGCCAGGGGGGAAGGCTGACCTGTTCCGGAAGCCCCTCCGGATCGACATTCCGCAGCATCATTTCATAAAGCAGGGTGGAAATGACCGCGTGCCGGAGCCTGTCCTGGTTGATGCCGCGACCCAGGTGGATGTAAATATTGTACGTGATGGCGTCCCCCAGAATCGTGGTCTGCATGCGGATGGGATTGGGCGGGACCGGGGTGCCCGGCTCCCCCATCAGGCGGATGATGATCCGGTTTTTCCATTCGTCCGGCTGCTTGAGGATTTTCAGGAGCGTCGTACGCATGGAATCTGCGCGGGAGGCGATTGCCCCGGCCAGCAGGGCGTCCTGTCCGATCACGTGGAACTGCTTGGAAGAGGAAATGCTGGTGAAGGGCTGCCGCCGTACCGGGGCTTCCGTGGCGAGAGCCGCAGCGGGCGGGGCTGCCGCTTCTCCGGACGGAGCCGCAGGAGCGGAAACGGGTTCGGCAACGGGCGCAACGTTGGACCGGCCCTGCAGGACGGGGCGGTCGGAGGAATCGTCCAGATGGTCCGTGTCCGGAACGGGCAAGGGAACTGTTTCTTCATGCGCGGCGGCAGGCGGCGCGCTTTCTCCCCGTTCCGCCTCCTGTCCGCAAACGCAGGGAACAAGGAGCAGGAGGGGCAGAAGAAAGCTGGTGCATGTTCCTCCGGAAATCATCGGTCGGGATCGGGTTAATCGAATTGTTCCGCCAGGCAGCCGAAATCCTCTTCCGCATGACCTTCGCGGCACAGGCGGTCCATGATGGAAGAGACGAGCGCCGCTACGGGAGGCTGGATGCCCTTTTCCGCCGCCAGTTCCTGGGCGTAAACGCTGTCTTTCCGCATATTGTCCAGGGAAAAGTGGGTGGAAAAATCGCGTTCCGCCATCAGGGGAAGCTTGAACGCCGCCAGCGGGGAGGCGATGACGTTCCGGGAAATGGCCTGCCCCAGCAGTTGCGGGGAAATGCCGTAGGCCTGGGTGATGGCCAGGGCTTCGCTGAGGCTCTGGACCATCGTGGCGGAAATCATGTTGGTGATCAGCTTCACGACGGTGCCGGCGCCCACGCCGCCCGCATGGAGAATATCCTTCGAGCTATGTTCCAGAACGGGACGCATGCGGTCCAGCGTGGAGGAATCCGTCCCCGCGTAATAAACCAGTTCCCCCTTTTCCGCGGGCATGCGGGAACCGGTGAACGGGCAATCCACATAAGTGCAACCGATTCCGGAGCACATCAGGGAAAGCTTGTCCACCGTGGCAAGGTCGATCGTGGAATGGTTCAGGATCACGTGTTCCGGGGTGAGGGCTCCCCTCATCTGTTCAAACACCTCCAGGCAGGCGTTTCTGTCCTTAAGGTAGATCTGGATAATTCTGGAAGCGCGGACGGCGTCCGCCGGGCTTGCGGCCACGCGGGGGTAACCTTCACGGGGCGTGCGGTTCCAGACGGTCACGTCGTCACCCAGGGAGATCATGTGCCGGGCAATGCGCGAGCCGATGATTCCCAAGCCGAGAATGGAAACTTGATGCATAACGGGATTCGGGAATGAAAAATGGGATCAGGAACCGATGCGGAAACGGCTTCTTCTGCGCGGTTTTTCCGCGGCTTCCGCCTGTGCCTGTTCCTTGGCGGGCGCGGTCTCCGCCTGCTGGTTGGCGGCAGTGTGCGCGGGGCCTGCCTCCTTCACCTGGGAGGCCAGGGAAGCGGGTTCCGGTTCCGTACGGAGGCTCACGGCGATGTGCCGGGATGCCGGAGCGGGGCGTTCCTGGGCGTTCGGATCTTCCGCAATGCTGGCGGGAACTTCCCCGGCTTCGTGAGAAATGGCTTTCGGGTCGCTCACCGCAACGGCCATGTGGGTGTCGGGAACGTCCGGAGCCGGTGCGGCTTCCTTCTCTGCCTGCTTGCGGCGCGGCAGTGTGCTGGTGCCGGTGATGGCCAGTTCCAGGTCGGAATCCGGCAATCCTCCGCAGCGGATGGCGGCATCGTAACTCTTGCGGGCCTGCGCTGTGCGTCCCAGCCGGGAATAGGTCCATGCGAGGTTGAAATGGGCTTCGGAGGATTCCGGATGGATCTTCAGCGCTTTTTCAAAATGGTCAACCGCCTTTTCGTAATTCCCGGCGCTGCTTTCCAGGTTGCCCAGGTAAAGCAGGGCCGGAGCGTTGGCTGGGTTCAGCCTGACGGTCTCCGTCAGGGAGGCCAGCGCCTGCTGGTCGAGCCCGGCCCGGTACTGGGCCACTCCCATCATGAACCATGCAGGGGAGGAGCCGGCATCCAGCTCGGTGGCCTTTTTAAGATGTTCTATAGCTTCCTCCGCCTTGTTGCGCTGGAGCAGGATGGTTCCCAGGTTCACCAGGGCGGGTACATGGTTGGGCTGCAAATCCAGAAGAGTGCGGTAGAGCTGTTCGGCCGCTACGTAACGTTTTTTGGCAAAGGCTTCCGCGGCTCCCTGGCCCAGGGCCTCCGCCTCCAGTTTTTTGCGCACGGCGGTTTTCATGCCTTGGTTTACCTGTTGCTGGTCCGGCGCAGCGGAGGAGGCTGAAAGGGCGGCCAGTTTCGCCTGTTCATTGAACTGGCGCGTCAAATCCTCCAGCTTTCTGCTGAGTTCCTCCACCTGGCGGTTTTTCTGTTCCACGGCTTCTTTGGCTTTTGCCAGGGCCTGGGTCTGAGCCTTGTTCGCCTTTCTGTTCTTGGACGCGTCATTTTTCATTTTGCTGCGCGCCAGTTCCAGTTCCTTGGAAAGCTGGGCAGCCTTTTCCCGTTCTGAGAAAAGTTCCTTGGCCAGCTTGTTCATGTCTTCCTTCTGCTGGTCCGTCAGGAAAAGTTTTAACTTGCTGTCCGCCGCAAGGGTATTGACGATTTGCTGTTCGGCGGGCGTCAGCTTGATGATCTCCCTGTTGCCCAGCAGGGCTGCAATATCCGCCGTGGCCGGGTTTTGCTGGAACTCCCTCATGTAAGTGCTGATGAGCAGGGAACGGCTTTGGTCCTGGATGGAAAGAATGCGGCTCTGCTTGGCGATGATGGAGCGCATCAGCTTGACTTCCTCCGTAAGCAGGGGGCTTTTTTCCGGATGCTCGGACAATTTGGAAAGCTCCACATCCGCGTTGATCAGCTTGGTCATCATCTCCGTGATGCGCTTGCGGTAGCCGATGTTCTCGTCGCTCATGGCAATCAGCTTCTGCTTGAGTCCGGCGGATTCTTCTCGGGCTTCTTCCAGAGCTTTCAGATTGGCCTTGCGCTGTTCCTCGGAATCGGAATTGGCCGTTTCCAGAGCGGCGATTCTGGCTTGTGCATCCTTGAGCTGGGCCATCAGGGTCATATTGCGGTCCAGCAGGTTCCTGGTCTTGTCCGGATTGTTCAGTTCCAGCAGGGCCGCCAGCTGGTTGCGTTCATTCTGCAGGGCGTCTCTATCGTCCGTCGTTTTCTTCAGGGCATCTTTATATTCCTGAAGTTCCTGCCGGAGGGAAGCTATCAGTTCCAGATGCTGGGCTCTTTCCTTCCCCAGCCTGTCGACGGTCTGTTCCAGTTCGTCCACGCGCCGGGTCAGTGTCTGAAGAAGCTTGTTGTTCGTGGCCCTTTCTTCATTCATCTGTTTCTTGACCTTGATCAGCTCGTCGCGGTAAACGGACTCTCCTGTGGCGGCCACGGCCAGGTCTGACAACGCTTTCTCCAGTTGCCTGCGGGTGCGCTTGAGGGCATCGATCAGGGCCTTGTTTTCCATTCTGGACTTGTCCAGGGCATTGAGGACGCGGTCGTAAGTACTTTCCACGACTACCGGAGGGGTTCCGGGAGATACGGACGATCCCGGAATGGGATTGATGGGAAGGGCTCCTGGCGTTGCCGGGAATTCCACGCCTTTGTACCCGGGGGGCAACGTGATGTTGGGTTTGAGCCTGGGACGGTCCGCGGAAGGAACGGCGGGAGGGTGCTCCACAGTCAGAGCGGGACCTGCCGGACGGGCTGCCGCCTGCTGCTGCGCCAGTTTTTGCCATCGGTCCAGGTTTTCCCTGTTGATCTGGCGGCGCTGTGTGAGCAGGTTGGGTCTCCATTGCGGATGAGATTTGACCAGTCGTGCGAGTTGTTCCTCCGCCTGCTGGGTGAGGCGGATGGCCCCCACATAGTCCCGCTTTTCCGCCAGTCCGGCGGACTTGTTGACCAGGCTGAGCGCCTCCACGTACATGTCCGAGGGGTCTTGCCACGTTCCGGAGGACGCGGACATGGAGCCCGGCACATAGATTTCCTGCGCCATAAGCGGCAGCGCGCCGCAGGAAAAGGCCATAGCAAGGGTAACGCCAACGGGGAGAGGAGTCATCATGGGGAGAAGCTCTGTTTACATACTTCAACCAGAACTGAACTGCAAGGATAAACCGTGTCCTTGTGCTTGTGTTCGGAATACGGGGTGCTAGACTTTGAGCAATCCTTGATTTTCCTGATGAATATATCTGTTTTGGACCGTTTTTTGAGATATGCGGGTGTGGATACTCAATCATCCCCGGACTCTGGAACCGTGCCGTCCACGCCCGGACAGACCGTTCTGAGCCAAATGCTGGCGGAGGAACTTCGGGAAATGGGCGCGCAGGCGGAGCTTGATGAAGCTTCCGGCATCGTGTACGCTTCCATCCCTTCCAATATCCGGAAAAAGGTTCCGGCCATCGGCTGGGTGGCGCATGTGGATACGGCTCCCGGAGTACCGGGCAGCGGCGTGAACCCTTCCATCGTGCATTCCTATGACGGGGGTGATATTGTTCTGGACGGAGAGCGGGGAGTAGTGCTTTCACCGGACGTATTTCCGGAATTGAAGGAATATGTAGGCCAGAACCTGGTGGTGACGGACGGGAAAACCCTGCTTGGAGCGGACGACAAGGCGGGCATTGCGGAAATCATGGACATGGCCGCCTCCTTCCTGCTGCATCCGGAACGCCCCCACGGAGACATCAGGATTGCCTTCACCCCGGATGAGGAAATAGGGCGTGGCGCGGACAACTTCGACGTGGCGCGCTTCGGCGCGGACTTTGCCTACACGGTGGACGGAGGACGGCTGGGAGAAATCGAATATGAAAACTTCAATGCCGCTTCCGCCGTGGTGACGGCGCACGGCAAGAGCATTCATCCCGGAAGCGCCAAGGGCAGAATGGTGAACGCCTCCCTTCTGCTCATGGAATTCCAGTTCATGCTGCCCACGTTCCAGAATCCGGCGTGTACGGAAGGCTACGAAGGATTTTATCATCTGGACTCGTTCCGCGGGGACGTGGAACAGGCCGTGGCGGAATACCTGATCCGGGATCACGACTCCGCGGAATTTGAGTGCAAAAAGGAATTCATGCGCGACTGTGCCGCCCTGCTGAACCGGAAATACGGGGAGGGCTCCGTCATCGTGGAAATCGAGGATTCCTATTACAATATGCGGGGGAAAATTCTTCCGCATATGCACTTGGTGGACCACGCCCGCCAGGCCATGGAAGCGGTGGGAGTGCGGCCGGAAATCATCCCCGTGCGCGGAGGCACGGATGGCGCGCGTCTTTCCTTCATGGGGCTGCCCTGTCCCAATCTGTGTGCGGGAGGCCACAACTTCCATGGAAGATACGAGTATGTTCCCGTGCAGTCCATGGAGAAAATTTCCGCCATCCTTCAGGAAATCGTTTCAGGATACGCTCGCGGGAAATGAGTGTCCGTTTGTGCCTGGAGACGGTCCGGGGCTGTTTTCTCCCGGAATGCTGCGGAGGCGTTTCTTCCCGTGCGGGTTTTTTCACGGGCGGAAAAGAGGGGCTTCCGCATGACTCCGGAAATTTCTTGACCGGGAAAGACGGCAGTTTTTTTTCTGGTTGCGGGAACGCAGATCAGTAGAAGACCGGATGCCGGGGGGACTTCTCCCTTCCGGTCCTTGAAAAAAGAAGGGGCCGGGCTCATGGCGAGCCGACCCCTGAAATTGATGGTCTGTCACGGGATGCCTTTATTTGGCCGCCGCTACCGCTGTTCTGGGAGCATCCTCCTTGTATACGTGCAGTTCCGCCAGGCGGACCTTGCCGCCTTTCTGTGAAAATTTGACACGCAACCTGTTTGTGGTGACCGGGTCGAACGTTCTCATGCACTTGATAAAGCCGTTGCCGGGGGCCTGGAGCATGCGCAGAACTTCCGGCTCATCGGCATACATGGCCTTCTGTGCATCGCTTACTCCAGCGGTAGCCGGACCTACGGAACCCCAATGGACGGGAATCCACTTGCCGCTCTTGTAGGCTTCAATGATGATGCGGGAATTCCCTTTGTCCAGCTTGAGGTCCACCGCCCGCAGGGTGGCGGGGGATTTCAGGGTAAGCTCCAGTACCAGGGGATTGTCTTCCCCGTTCGGCATGTCCAGCTCTTCCACGGTAGTGACGTCGCGGTCCAGAAGTTTGGCCGTGTCCACGCTGCCGCCGGTAGAAGCCTTCAGCTTGTAATCCGCGACTTCTTCAGACCCTTTGCTCAGCAGCTTGAGTTCGCGTACGCGGCATTCCAGGCCGTGCCAGTCCGTGGAAACACGGAACAGGCAGCGGGACCCCTGGGTCAGGCAGGAATCGTTCGGGGAAACCCATGTCTTTTTGTTCTTCTTGTCCGTTTCGTCGTACACCTCGATCTGGTTGCCCTGGGAGGCCGCAGAAATATAAGTGCCATCCGGCAGGTGGAAGGAACAGCCCCAGTTGCCATGGTCGCGGATCAGGATGCCCGGAACCCACAAATGGTTGCAGTTGGTGACGGGGCGCGCTTTCTCCCCACATCCCACTTCAAAACCGCCGACGGCGATGGGGCGGTCATACTCCACGTCCAGATCGTTCACGCGCCATTTGATTTTGGCCGTCATCTTGGGAACGCCCGGCTGGGTGGGGCCGCTGAGTTCCTTGCTGTAATTGTAAACATTCCATTGGCCTCCGAATTTGGTACCCGGCGTCCAGGAGATGGTTTCCATCGGGGAAAAGGTGGTGGTGTCGCTGAACTGGACGGTGCCGGCAAAGTCGTACTTGTACGCTTCATTGGCCTTGCTTTCCAGTTCCTTGTTGCGTTGCAGGCCCAGGGCACGGCCGCCCAGGGGCTGCTGGATGTCCAGGTTCAGGGAATATTCACCGGGCTGGAGTTTGTCGTCCTTGCGCTTGGGTTCAAAGAAAATGCGCACATCCATGCCCAGGATCATTTCCGCACAGGTGGCCTTGGTGAGTTGGTCCACGCCGGGAAGGGCCATGATGGCCTTGGAAATGGGGAGGGCCCGGGAATTGACCAGGTCCATGAGCTTGAAGCGGCAGCCCTGTTCCACGGGAATCTTCTTCATGTCCCGGATGGCGGACTTGAGGGAGGCCGGGGCCTTGGAGCCCAGAGCCGCACTGACCATGCTCCAGTTGCGGATGTAGGTATTCAGGAAGCGGGATTCCGTATCGTTAATGGGGGGAACCTTGCGGAAGGACTTGGCCTGGAACTCGGGCTTTCCGGTGATGGCCAGGTTCTGCCGTTCCGCACACAGCGCCGTGATCCACACGCCGGTGCGGATATAGGTGCCTATCACGGGATCCGCCGTCATCAGCTCCAGTCTGTTGGGATTCTGCATCATGCCTCCGTCAAACGGGCGCAGCAGGGTAAGCTTCCAGCGGAAAGCCTCCATGTTCTTGTAATAAACTTCCGGATTGACGCGCCAATAGGAGGGGAGGGCCCACATAATGGACAGCGTTTCGGAGGAGTGACCCTGGTCGCAGCCGCCGATGGGGCCTTCGCTGTACATGATGCGGCTGTTTTTGGTGTATAATTCCGGTCCTCCGCAGATGAGGGAGGCGATGAAATAGGGACCGTGGCGCCCGGAATAGGTGCCTCCGCAGTTGCGGTTGGGTTCAAAGGAGAAGGATTCCGTCATGCGGCCGTAGGGCCCCATCCCCGTGGGGCAGAGCTCCTGGGCGCGGTCCATCATCTTGTCCAGCACGCCGTCTTCCACCCGGGCCGGGGTTTTGCTGGCCAGCGCCAGGAACAGGCACATATGGGAGCCGCCGATGCTGACCCCCGTGCCCGCATAGCCGGGATGGATGCCGTGCCCGGTGACGAAGTCCCCGTAAAGCACTTCGTTCTTCATGCGCTGCACGCCGTTACGGATGGCGGGCAGCACGGAATTGTCCCGGTAGCGCAGCCAGTACTCGCACAGGAAGATGCCCGCGGAAGCCTGGGGAACCGCCCACCAGCACTGGGAGCCGGAAAAGGCGATGTAATGAGCGGCCTTCTTGATGACCGGATCATACTTGGGATTGCCGGTAGCCATCAGGGCCAGACCGGCCCATGCCGTATCGTAATGGTTGCCGCAGTAGCCGCCAGGGCGTTCCCAGGAGCCGTCCTCGCGCTGCTGGGCGGCGAGCCATTCGCTCATCATGTGGACCACGGCCTTGCTCTTGGCGCAATTTTTCGGGAAGCCGGGCGCATAGGACCCCAGCTGGGGAATCTTGAACGTGACGTTCTTCACGTACTTCTTGACGGCGTCCGGCAGGGTGGAGGCCCCTCCCGTGTACACGGTGACCCCTACGCTTGCGGCCCCTCCGGGGGTGCCGGTCCCTTTCAGCTTCCAGTTGCCTTTGGGGATGTCGAAAACAATAGAGGAGACGGCGTGCGCCAGCCAGACCTTGCGTTCGGGATCGTATTTGGCGGCGCCGTAGCCCACGCTGTACTGCAAGGGCCTGAGCTTTGTCAACGGAATGGGGCCTCCGGCCCCTTCCAGCCTCAGGTCCGACCATTCGAAACCGTCGCTGCCGATGCCGTTGCCGCCGTCGTCAACGTGCAGCCGGATCTGCTGGCCGCCCTGGACGGAGATGGAAAGATTGACGGGCTTCTTCGCCTTTTCCTCCCTGAACACTTCCTTCCAAAGGGGCTGGAGGCCCTGGACTTTTTCCACGTTCTCCGCAGGAATCAGGTTCAGGGTAATTTTTCCGGCGCCTTCCGCCTTATCCACCAGCAGGCCGGCGTGCATGTCCAGGCCGCGGGAATCCTGGAACTGGTAGGGACCGTAGGGAACATCCAGGCTCAGGGAGGTTTTGAAGGGCTGGCCATCGATACCGAGGATCACGTCCCCCTTGTTCACATATTTTTCAGCGGGGGAGCCTTCGATCACCTGGGTGACCACGTACACGTTCGCCACGGGGTCGCCGTTGGGGTCCAGCAGGGATTTGGGAAACATTCCCCTGAAATTGGGATTGGGCCAGGACGTATCCAGACCCCGGGCACGGAATCCGAGGGGGCCGAAAGTAGTGATCCACCCTTCGGCTATCTCTTCCTTGTTGCCGAACCAGCTTGTATAAAGCTGGGAGTACTGTTTCTTCCACTGGTTCAGGGGAAGCGCCTTGGCATACTTCTTGATGTACGCGTTGACGTCCCCCATATTGGTAGTTTGCCTGTGTGCCGTTGCGCGGGGCCTGCCTGCGGATGCGGTTGCGGCGGTATGTGCGTTGCGGGAAGGTGCGGCTACTCTGGCGGTGGTGGAAGACGGTTTTTCCTTTTCTACCGGAGCCGCTTCCTTAGCGTCGTCGGCGTCATCCGTTTCTGCAGGTTTTTCCGCCACTGCTTCGGGAACGGTTTCCTCGTCTCCTGCCTCTGCGGGCGCGTCCGCCTTGTCTTCAGCAGGTTGGACGGCAGCGGGGGATGGTTCCTGCGGAGGCTGTTCTTCCGCGGTTGCGGTTTCCTCTTCAAAGGGATCTGCCGCTTCCGGGGTAGGCTGTGCGGCCTTGTTCCCGGCTTCCGGCTTGGGGGCCTTCTTCTTTTTGTGAAGCTTGGCCGGTTCCTGGGCCGGAGCGGTTTCTTGACTGCGGCTGTGGGTAGAATAGTGGTACGCTGCGTAGCCTCCTCCCAGCAGGACCAGCAGCAGAATCCATATTCCCAGGGAATTTTTTTTCTGACGAGGCTGGGGCATGGCGACCGGAGAAACGGGTGCTTCCGCACCCGGTGTGGCCAGGGCCCGCTGGTCGCGCTGGAGGGAAACGGACTGGGCCTGGGGTTCTGCCGTTCCGGCCGCCGGATGGGCGCCGGGTATGGCATAAACCAGATACAGCGTGCCCTGGGCCGGAATTTCCGCCAGGGCTCCGGTGCGGAACTGGGCCTCAAAATCGTTTTTGAGCGGAATCACCTCCTGCTCGATGTCGGTGCTTTCCGGATAGCGCAGCTTGCCGCTTTCCGGGTCGCGCACGGCCAGGCCCTGCGGGCAGAATTCCCGGACCAGGTATTGGACATGGCTGGAATCCGCCGCAAAATAAACGTGGCAGAGGGGATCCGTCTGCTTCAGCGACTGGATAAGATAGCCGTTGATATTGAATCCTGAGGGAAGGGGAGGAGTTGTTTCCATGAACAAAGACAGTTGATATTCCTTAAAACTACTACCATATTTCTGCGCCTCTTTCAATTTAAAAGAAATGTCGTCCGAACATGGGTCTTGTGACGCGATTAAATGATTATTTGCTTGAATGCACGCTAATTATGTGGTGCAAGCAAGGCTCGATTTTCCGTTCCCCCTACAACCATGAGTTCCGACATCAGACTAGACGCCTTGCAGTACCACTCCCAGCCCCGTCCCGGAAAGATGGAGACGCTGCCCTGCAAGCCCTGCTTTTCACAACGGGATTTGACGCTTGCCTATTCCCCGGGCGTTGCCGAACCCTGTCTCCGCATTAAGGAAGACCCTTCCCAGAGCGCCCTGTACACCGGCCGTTCGAACCTGGTGGGTGTCATTACCAACGGCACGGCCGTACTCGGCCTGGGCAACATAGGCCCGGACGCCGCCAAGCCGGTGATGGAAGGCAAGGGACTTTTATTCAAGGTATTCGCGGATATCGACGTTTTTGACATTGAGCTGAACATCAAGGAGCCTGAAAAACTCATCGAGGTCATCAAGACCATGGAACCTACCTTCGGCGCGATCAATCTGGAAGACATCAAGGCACCGGAATGCTTCATGGTGGAGGAACGCCTGCGCGAAGAAATGAACATTCCCGTGTTTCATGACGACCAGCACGGCACGGCCGTGATTTCCGGCGCGGCCCTGCTGAACGCCGCGGAATTGACGGGACGCAAGCTGGAAGACCTGAAAGTCGTCGTCGTCGGGGCCGGCGCCGCGGGCATTTCCTGCGCCAAATTCTATATGACCCTGGGCGTGCGCCGCGAGCATATTTACATGTTCGACTCCAAGGGGCTGATCCATACGGGCCGCATTGACCTGCATGCCACGAAGGCGCAATTCTCCCAGTCGGAAGACTGCACGCTGGAAGAAGCCCTGACCGGGGCGGACGTCTTCCTGGGCCTCTCCACCAAGGGGCTTCTGACCCAGGACATGGTGAAGCTGATGGCCCCCTCCCCCATTATCTTCGCCTGTGCGAACCCGGACCCGGAAATCACCTACCAGGACGCCAAAAAGGCACGCCCGGACTGCATCATGGGCTCCGGCCGTTCCGACTGGCCCAACCAGGTGAACAACGTCTCCTGCTTCCCCTTCATTTTCCGCGCCGCGCTGGACGTGCGCGCCTCCGTCATCAACGAACAGATGAAAATCGCCGCCGCGCGCGCCCTGGCGGACCTGGCGAAGGAACCCGTTCCCCAGGAAGTGGTGGACATGTACGGCGGAGAACCCCTCAGCTTCGGCATCGACTACGTGATTCCCAAGCCCATTGATCCCCGCATCATCGAATGGGAATGCCCGGCCGTGGCGCAGGCAGCCATGATCTCCGGTGTGGCGCAGGCTCCCATCCGTGACATGGAAGCGTACAGAATGGAATTGAGCAAGCGCATTGCTGCCGTTAGGGAACGCGCCTCCGGCGTTGTGCGCAGTTATCTGTAAGGCCGGAATGGCGCACCTTCGGGCTCTTGACGGTAAAATATCCCCAACCGGGAGGAACACCTGGTTCCTCCCGGTTTTTTGACAGGCTTTCATTCTCTGTTCCTTCATTCTCCCCTTACGGTACGGACCAGAAGGGAAAGGGGATAATTTTGGGCGCATATGAGGGAGGCGGGATTTTTTAAATGTCTTGAACAGGAGCGGATCATGATGTATGCGACATGAAAATGGATTTCTATGGAATTTTTCAGCATGGAATGATCTTTGCCGCATGTGCCACGGGGCCTATGCGAAGGCCCTTGTTCCGCCGGAAGCGATACCTGCGGAACATTTGCCCATGAAAAAGATGCTGGAGGGACCGGCCCCAGTGGGGAAAAAACTTCCTTCTTTCCGGGATGTCTGCGACCGTTATCTCGTATCGGGCCTTTTGTCCCGGGACCCGTGCATTCTGAAAACGGCGAGGTACGGCCTGGATATGGTGCCTGACGCCGCGTGGAAGGTGGAAGAGGAATGGAGATGGAAGGCCCTGAAAGTCTATCTGGACGGTTCCGTAGCGTGGGTTTCCTTTGACGGCAGGGGAACGCCGGAAGATGGGGAACTGGGATTCGGCCGGGTAAAGGTGAATCACGGTTTCATGACGGTCTCCATCCAGGAATATGAGAACTGGAAGACGGGAAAAACCAAGGTTCTTTCTGAAATGTCCTGCCTGTTTGACCCCTGCGGAGAATGGATGAGGGAAATGAGGCACCTCTCTTTCCCCAATGGGAGAGACTTTGTTGACTGGTCGCTTTCTCATCATCCGGACGGACCGTTCAGGTTCAGGAATGACAACCGGGTTCTGGCGGGCAGTCCGAATTATACCCTGCATTCCTGGAAAGTGGAAAATGATCGGCTGCTCTGGTGGAAAAATGAGGAAATTCCCGCCCCTGAAAAGGAAAACGAAACAAGGCGGACCCTGGACTGGCATGGAGACGTGGCTGACCCTGTTCTGGAAAATGCCGCCGTGTACGCAGCCACCATGTATTTCCCGGGAGGGGAAAGCTCCCATCCTTCCCGCAAAATCATGGAAGACATGGAAAAAAAGGAAGTCAGGTGCCTTTATTACGACGCCTCCGGGCATGGAACGGCCCTGCTGGTGTACCGGAACGGGAATCTGGACAAAAAACAGTCCTGGTTCTTGCAGCCGCGCATGGATGCCCGGGCCGTGGCGGAAAAGGAAAAAAGGCGCGAAATGACGAAGAAAGGCGCCTGATAAGGTATCTTACCGTTTTTCTCCGTATGCGGAAAGACAGAAAACGGGCGGTTCCTCTTCACCGGAAGCCGGAGCCCGGTTCATTAACCCTGGGCCAGGGCGTTCCGTACCTGTTCCGTCTGCGACGGGTCTGGAATAAGCTCCACAAGGATGGCAACGTTTTTTTCAAGCGCCTCAAGCTGGTCGAATTCATCCGCCGTGCGGATGCACACGTAGCACATGCCCCACTGTTCCGCAATGGCCTTGAAGGAATGGTCGTGCGGCTGGATGAGCAATTTTCCCAGGGCTTCCGGGTGTTTGTCCCCTCCGGGAAGGGAGCGGAAAATGCCGCCGCCTCCGTTGTTGATGACGCCCAGGACACGAGTTCCGGGATCCAGTTGCGGGAGCATGGCCAGCGCATTGGAATCATACAGGGTGGTCAGGTCCCCTAGAAGAGCCCAGGCGCGGGCGCACCGGGCGGAAGCGCCCAGGAATGTGGAAATCTGGCCGTCAATGCCGTTGGCTCCCCGGTTGGCGCGTACGTTTTCCGTAGGTACCGCCGTCTGGGCGAAGCTGTTCCAGTAGCGTACGGGCATGGAATTGCCCAGGTAAATGCAGTCGCCGTCCGCGGCAAAGCAGGAAAAGGCGCGCACCATGGCCTGTTCGCTGTCCGGGCAGGTGATGAGCAGCTCCTCCATTTGAGCCTTGTGGCGCTTGTTCATGGCGCGCAGGCCGTTGACGTCGCCGACGGAATCCACATCCCCCAGGGCGCGCAGGACGGCGTCCAGATCCCCCGTCACCACGGAGGAAGGCCGCGCCAGTCCGGAAAAGCCGGTGCGGGTGATGGAAAACACCTCCGTGGAGGGAATATCCTCCAGGTCCCGCCAGAAGCGGGCCACGGGAACGTCCCCTACTCTCAGCAGAACGGCGGGCGGATTCTGTTTCAGCAACCGGTCCGCATCCGTCAGGGCCAGATGCTCCAGTTCCTCCCGGAGCCCGGAGGTGGCGTCCGCCACAACGGGAGCTTTTAATTCATTGGCCAGCCACAGGGCGGGGGCCTGTTCCGTGGGGTCCAGGCCGCCGATCATCAGAACAAGGCCGCGGCGCGCCTTGAAGCGCAGGGCCTGGGCCAGATCGGACAGGGAACCGCGGAACTCGTTCTCTTCCGGCGGTTCCGCCGGGTAAAGGTCGCAATGGCCCGGATTCCACGCGGGGTCCGGGTCCGGCAGGCAGACGTTGATATGGAGGGGGGACGCGTAATCCCAGTCTTCCAGGATATCTTCCGGCAGTTCGTCCGACGTCTGAAGATCAATCGTGGGAGCGTAAATGCCGAACATGTCCGCCTGCTCGATAGCCTGCGGGGCGGCGGAACCGCGGTAGTCCGCCGGACGGTCCGCCGTGAGCAGGAGCAGGGGCCTGCGCTGGTAGTACGCTTCCACCACGGCAGGGAGCAATTCCGCCGCAGCCGTGCCGGACGTGGTCACCACGGCTGCGGGCAGCCCCATGTCCTGAATGCGCCCCAGCGCGAAAAACGCGGCGGAACGTTCGTCAAAATGGGTCCATTTCACCAAATCCTCCGCGGCGGCCAGCACCTGCAGCAGCGCCATGTTGCGCGCGCCGGGGCAGACCACCCATTCACAAATGCCGCCCAGGCAGCACTGGGCCAGCAGGGACTTGACGAAGGACGTGGAGGCGTTCACGGGAGCTAGCCTTGTTTTTTGGCCGCCTTGGCCGCTTTTTCCGCCAGCTTGGCCTTCTCCTCTTCGGAAAGGATGCGCGGGAAAACGGGAGCGGGATCGTTGATGCGGTGGCCTGCGGGAAGAACCCCCCAGGCGAGCACGGATGGCGTCAGTCCCTGGAACAGGGAATCCGCGTTCAGTTGCTCCAGAATGCGGGAAGAGGCGCCGGGAAGCACGCAGCCGATGAGATAGCCCGTCTGGGCGCAGCATTCCAGCAGGTGGCGCAGCACGCAGCCCAGCCGCGGAGCGCTGGCCTCGTCCTTGGCGAGTTGCCAGGGCTGCTGCTGTTCAATATAGGCGTTGCAGGCGGAAACCTGCGCGTTCAGGGCCGCCAGCGCGTCGGAGACCATGTTCTCGTCCATGAATCTGGAAAACTGGACCACCGCCTGGTCCATGGTCGCGCGCAGGGCCTTGGAAGCGTCATCGTCATATTCACCGGGTGCGGGAAGGACGGACTCACAATAACGGCGGGTCATGTTGATGGAGCGGTTGCACAGGTTGCCCAGGTCGTTGGCCAGCTCCGTATTGTACAGCATGACCAGGCGGTCCGCGTCAAAATTGGCGTCCTTTCCGGTGGTGATGTCGCGCACCAGGTAATAGCGCACGGGCTCGGGGCCGAATTCCTCCACCAGCAGGTTGGGGTCCACCACGTTGCCAATGGATTTGGACATCTTCTCCCCATTAATGTTCCACCAGCCGTGCACGAGCAGGGTGGGCATTTCCTCGTCGGAAAAGCCCATGGCGTGCAGCATGGCGGGCCAGTACACGCCGTGGGCGGGCACCAGGATATCCTTGCCGATCACCTCGCAATCGGCGGGCCAGAGTCTGGAAAATTCCGGCAGTCCGCTTCCCGGTTCCGCCAGATAGCCGGCGAAGGAAACGTAATTGATCAGGGCGTCAAACCAGACGTAGGTGACGAAATCCGGGTCAAAAGGCAATTCAATGCCCCAGGAAAGGCGTTCCTTGGGGCGGGAAATGCAGAGGTCCGCGTCGAAGGAGCGTTCGATCGCGTTGAGCACCTCCGCCTTGCGGAAGGCGGGAAGGACGAAGGAACCGCTCTTTTCCACAAACTGCTTCATCCATTCCGCCTGGTCGGCCAGGCGGAAATACCAGTTTTCTTCCTCCAGTTCCACCACTTCCCCCCATTCCGGGCCGAAATTGCCGTCTTCATCCCGTTCCTTGTCCGTAAGGAACTGTTCCTGCCGGACGGAATAAAAGCCCCTGTAGGATTTTTTGTAAAGCTGGCCCTTGTCCTTCAGGCTGGTGAGGATCTTCTGCACGCACGCCTTGTGGCGCGGGTCCGTGGTGGCGGCCCAGCCGTCGTAGCTGATGCCCAGCCGTTCCCAGAGCGCCAGGAACCTGGCCGTGATGTTGTCCACATGTTCCTGCGGAGTAATGCCCAGTTTCTCCGCCGTCTGCTGTACTTTCTGGCCGTGCTGGTCCACCCCGGTCAGAAAATAGACTTCCTCCCCCTTCATCCGGTGCCAGCGCGCAAGAACGTCCGCAAGGACTTTTTCATAAGCGTGCCCGATGTGGGGCGGTCCGTTGGTGTAATCAATGGCCGTGGTGATATAATACATGCGGCAAAAGATACCCCTTTCCGTCCATTTTGCAAGCAAAGTCATTTTCTACGCGGCGCGTACAATTATGCCGCAGGGCTTTCTTTGACAGGAGTTTGATTTTCGTTTTCATCAAATTCTTCAGAAGACAGGATGGACTTTATGGAATCAAGAGTCCCGTTTTCCTTAATACACATGTAATATAGTGCGTAAAGCCTTTCTACATAAATCCATCTGTTGCGCAGGTACATTTTATAGGACATGTAGGCAATGGCTGCGTAAATGAGAGCGACAAACAAGGGATTCTCATACCAGAATGTTGTATTTAAATTTAAGCATGCCGGATCAAGACAATGCACCATAGCTATAATAAATACCAGAATTCCTGCAAGCATCATGCTGGCAAACATTTTTTCTTTAGCCTGGGAGGATTTTAGTTCGGAAGCAAAGCTGGTGTTGTGTTGGATGATAGTTTGTTTGATATGTTGGTAATAATTCTGTAAAAGCCTGCGTGTCAGATTATTATTTTCATTTTTTGCTGTGCCGGCAGATATATCTGCAGTCAATTGTTTCATGATGTTGAACAGGTATTTTTTATTTTTCATCCCGGTACTTTCTTTTTGGAACATTATTTTTTCTCCGTATTCTTCCAATAAAATTGATGCAAAAATAAATTTCAATCTTGTCAAAGATATAATTTTGTTTTTCCGATTGATCATATAATTGCGAGCAAAAAGAACGTGTTTAGTTCCTTCTACATGGTCAGAGCAGATAAGAACATTATAATAGGGACGATCAGTTAGATCAATGATCCAAGCAGGTTTGTTTTTCAGGAGATTGGTATGTCTGAGAGAATAGCGTATCCATTCCGATAGACCAGAAAGAACTTCTCCAATAACATAAGCCAAAATAATGAGGACAATTAATGAAGCAAAACTAAGGTTATTCGCGATTTGTGTATATTCTGTCGAGAAAATTTTTCCATTTATCCCCCAAACGCATCCTGTAATAAATACGGTTCCCGGAACAATGAATCCAATCAGTTGAAAACGGTCGGGATATGGAATAGAGCGTTCCAAAGTAGAATTATCTGTCATAGAAATGAGATAATAGGTGGTGAAAAGAGATGCTGGTAATTATTATAATTTTAAAAACCATGGTTTTGTTTGAGGTTTTTTCAAAAATAGTGAATAAGTCGCTATGTTGATTTTTCTATTTTGTCGTGCATACCCTATGCCGCCGACAAAGAGTAACATTGCAAAGAGAGGATATATAAAAGTAAAGGGGAGTGTTGGATTATAGGTTTCATCTGATAATACAAACTGCTCTTTATGAATATGATATAGGAATATTGAAAATAAAAATATGAATGAACAAATCATTATTTTTCTATAAAATATACGGTTTTTATCAAGAAAATATAAATATTCTTTATAAGATTTGCTTTCCATTTTTAGTTTTTCTTTCTCTTTTTTAAAGGCGATTATAAATTCTGATTTCAGGCATATACATTGGTGGAATCCTAAATATTTAAAAATATTTTCACTGTCTTTAAGAGTCATAAGCTCGGAATGATTTGGCTCTATAATAGGATGATCATGAATGGAATGATGCCTTACATTTGTAAGAATACTCTTTAAATCCTCTTCTTTTTTTTGTTGTGTGAGAATAGTAAGGGGCCTTGTAATTTGAAGGAATGATGGCTCTGTAAGTTGGACATAATGCAAGAAATAATAACAGAATGCATCCACCAGACATATCAGCACTAGGATGATGCAGATACATAAAAAATAGGGCAATATTTCATGCAGGTAGACTGGAAAGATATTTTTTAAAGTTCCTATCTTGTCAGCTACTATCTGATGCAAATTGTTCTTTAGGGCTGTGGGAATGGAGAAGAAGATGAGCATTGCATAGAAAAATGAAAGAATATAATTACCTAATAATTGGATAATATTTATAAAGGAAGAAATCATTTGTAATAAAATAATTATTTTGTTTTTATAAAATTTTTAATATGGAATAAATTTAGTGAAATAATAATATATTTTTATTTATTTGTCAATATATGTTAGAAAATATTGTTTTTTGAATTTATTATAATTATTTTTAAATTGATTGAAATTTGAACGGATTGCATGGACTTCCAGTATTGTGCACTGTCCCATTGTTCTACTAATGAAAAAGTGTAATGATAATTTTGGGACCTATCTACTTGATTAACCATATGATGAGAAATCCTTGTAACAACAAGGCTATTCGAGGCCAAGGCGCGATTCCTGCCGGTTACCTTTCCATGCACCGGATTTGTGTAAAAGGGAAAGGCCGTTTGCTGAACGGTTAATCAGCTATATAGGCCCCATAATTTTCTTCCTTCAGATCAATTAAAAACCGTTCTCTGATTTGAGAACGGTTTAAGAGATGGAAGGTATCTATTTTATTTCCCATTTACTGGGAAAGAATAATATAAGCCTTCTCCAGCTGGTTGAGGGCCCGGGCCAGCACGGAACGGGGGCAGCCCGCATTCAGGCGCATGAAACCTTCCCCCTCCTTGCCGAAGATGGCGCCGTTGTTCAGGGCCAGACGGGCGCCGTTCACGAAGAAATCCTCCAGTTCCTGCCGGGACAGGTTCAATTCCCGGCAGTCCAGGAACACCAGATAGGAGGCGTCCGGAAGAAGGGCCTTGATCCTGGGCATGCGGCTGCGCAATTCCGCGTCAAGGTAGCGGATGTTTTTCTGGATGTAGTCCAGCGCCTGGCGCAGCCATTCCTCTCCTTCCGGCTCCGTATAGGCGCTGATGAGCCCCGCATACGCAAAAACGTGGCCTTCCGCCATTTCCCGCCCGTTCACAAAATTCTGGTACTTCTCAAACAGGGCCGGATTCTGGCAGAGCAGGTAGGAACTGGCCAGACCCGGCACGTTAAACGCCTTGCTGGCCGCCATGTATGTGACGGAATTGTCTCGGGCTTTCTCCGAGACGGTGGCAAAAACGGTGTGCCGGCGGCCGGGGAGGGTGAGGTCCGCATGAATTTCATCGGAAATGACCAGGGTTCCGCTTTCCGCGCAAATTTCCGCTACCTGCTCCAGTTCTTCCGGACTCCAGACCCGGCCTCCCGGATTGTGGGGATTGCACAGGATGAACATGCCGCATCCGCGCACGGCCTCCCGCATATGCTCGAAATCCATCCGGTAGCGCCCGTTTTCCAGTACCAGCGGATTGTTGACGATTTCCCGCCCGTTTTCGCGGATAATCATCGCAAAGGGATGGTAAACCGGGGGCTGAATCATGATCCTGTCCCCCAGTTTGGTGAAGCACTGAATGGCGCTGGAAATACCCGGAACAATGCCGGGGGCGAACCCGATCTGGTCCGTTTCCACCTGCCAGCCGTGGCGGCGGCCCACCCAGCCCCGGATGGCCTCGAAAAAGGCGGGGGGCTTCACCGTGTAGCCCAGCAGTTCGTGTTCACAGCGGCGGCGCAGGGCTTCCATGATGAACGGGGGGGTTTTGAAGTCCATGTCTGCCACCCACAGGGGCAGCAGGTCATCCCGGCCCCAGCGCGGCAGCAGGGCTTCGTATTTTAGCGCGCCGGTGCCGCGGCGGTCGATGATTTCATCAAAATCGTACTGCATGGGAATAGCGCTCAAGGCTTTCAGGCGGCAGGAGTCACGCCTTTTTTCAGAATGATGTTGCCGTATTTGGCGGTTTCCCCGGTGATGACCACGGCATAGGCTTTTTTGGCGCGTTCATAAAATGCGTAGCGTTCCATTTGTTCGATTTCGCCGTCGTAGCCCAGCGCCTTGCGGTATCTGGCTTCTACGGCGGGGTCCAGAGAATCGCCGGGAACCGGGGCCATCATGATCACCGGGGTGGCGTAGGCGTCCAGTTCAAAAAGGGGAATGACGGCGCCCAGCAGGGAGTCCGCGTTCAGGCCGTCCGCCCTGAGAACGGTGTGATTGAAGGTATGGCCGGGGAAGTGGGCGTCTGAAAAGACGATTTCATCTCCGTGGCCCATTTCCGCAAGAATTTTCAGCAGGGACGGGCTGATCAGGGGGGAAATATTTTTTAACATGCGCGGCAGTATAGCAAACCCGCAGAGGGGGAAGCCATCATAAAAATCAGCCAGCCGGGGACTGCCGCTAGCCGTTGAACATCAGACCTTGACCGCCTTGAAAACGTCCGCGCACAGCTTTTCCATTTCCGGCATTTGCTGTTCCATGCTTTTTACCAGCGCGAGCTGGGTGCGCGCCCGGTGCAGGTTGTGCCGGTCTTTTTCCGTCTTGAAATAAACGTCCCCTTCCAGATAGTCCGTCAGGAAGCGGATGCCGGTTTCCAGCGTGATCAGTTTGCCGGAAAAGGGGAGCAGGGAAACCTCCAGGGGAGTGATGAAATCTTTGGCGGTTTCCAGGTAGCCCTTCACGACGGCCTCAAACATGGGCATGCGCATGAAGGTCTTTTCCAGGTCTTCTTCATCCTCCGCCGCGGGAGAAGTCATCGTGCGTGCCATGTCCCCGAAGTCGTAAAGAATGCTGCCGGGCATGACCGTATCCAGGTCAATGACGCATACGGCCCGGTCCGTTTCCGTATCCAGCATGACGTTGTTGATTTTCGTGTCGTTGTGCACGATTCTGACCGGGAGTTCCCCCTTTTCCTGAAGGTTCAGGAGAAGGTCCACTTCCTGTTCATGTTTCCTGATGAATTCCAGTTCCTTCCGGCAGGAGGCCAGACGGCCGGAGGAATCCTTCCGTGCTGCTTCCATCAGGCGGTTGAACCGTTTGCGGGTGTGGTGGAAGAAGGGGATGGTTTCATGGATGTCCTCCGGATTCATATCGCACAGAAGCTGCTGAAAGGCCCCGAAGGCCCTAGCGGCTTCATAGGCCTGGCGCGGGTGTTCCGCTACGTCGCACGTGTAGGTATTTTCAATGCAGTTGTAGCAGCGCCAGTATCCTGATCCTTGGAGTTTCAGGTATTTGCGGCCTCCGCGGGCGGAGTACAGGTTCAGCGTCTGGCGGAAGGGGGTTTTCAGCACCCGGAGCATTTTCCACCGGATGTGGTTGGTCACCTTTTCCACATTGTGCATCACGTCCCTGGGGCATTGGAACACGGCGTCATTCACCCGCTGAAAGATGTAGCGGTCCGTGGAACCGTCCTCCCGGCGGTAGGCGGCCCGGAAAGTCAGGTTGATGTGCCCGCTGTTGATGGTGTCGCAATGGAGGAATTCCCCGGCGATGGCGAATGCGTCACCGAGTGCGGCGACCTGTTCCTGTACGGAATGGGTATGGAAGACGGCGGACAGGGGCATGGGAAAGGAATAAATGCGGGCTCCAGCATGTTCATGGACGCCTGAGCCCGCTGGAAAGATGGGGCTTTAGAAGGAATAGGCCACGCCCACCCCCGCAACGAAGGTGAAATTACGGTATACCTTGGAGGGTGTTCTCCAGGGAAACCGTTCGGAGGCGCCGCGATGATTGGCGGCCATGCCGCCGTTGCCCAGCCAGACCGTGCCGGCAAAGGGTGTGACGACGAGACGTTCCATAGCCTTGAAAGGTACGGCCACAGTCAGGGAAATACCCTGCGTTCCGTTGGCATTGAGGGAATTGCGGTCAAAATATCCTGCCGTGGCATTCCAGGTTCCGGACACGATCAGGGAGGTGGAGCGGTTGAAGTCATATTTGTAGCCCAGCGTGTTGGAGAACCACCAGCCGGACATCCAGCGGAACGTGTACTGCACGCGGCTATCCCAGAAGAAGTTTTCCAGCCCCTTGCCGAAGTTATGGTGGATGTCCAGCACGAAGCTGTGTTCTTCCGCCCGGCCATGGTCAAAGGCCGGAAAGCCGGAGGTGTTTCCCTTGTGGATGTTCAGCGCGCCGGGAAGGCCGCCGTTCACGAACTGGTAGCTCAGGGCCGCTGTCGTGTAATTGCTGAATTTGCGGGAGATTCCCAGCAGCCCCGTGGATTCGTCGGAAATACCGGTGCTGTCATGATCCAGATTGTTCTGGGTCAGCCACTGGTATTTCAGCCCGGCCAGAATGGAATATTTGCTGTTCAGGTCATAGGCACCTACGGCTTCCACGGGAACGACATGGTCGCTGCCGGACTGCTGGAAGGCCAGGCCGCGGCTGACGTACTTGGTGGCGTAACCGGTTCCCACAGTGGCGGAGAACGGACGGGAGGCCTCGTAAGGGGAATTCAGCGATTCCAGCGGAGGAGTAATGTCCGCAGAAGCTGTTCCGGAGAGAGAACCCATGATGGCACATGCCGCTGTAATAATATTCTTGTATTGCATGATTGGTGGTTTGTGAAGGCGATTATATTAATATTCTTCAATAAGGAAAGTCTTTAAAAGAAAAATATGTTTATATTTAAAACGAATGCCTGTTTAAATGGAGCCCGGAATGGGAAATGCTCCTGTTTTAAAGGAAAATATTCAATGCTTCCTCTTTCTGATTAAGATAATGAATTCGGAAATGGTTCCTTGTCAGCAGGTTGCAGGAACATTCCGGATTGCCTGTGTCAACGGCGGACAAGACAGTGGTATACCTTGGCCAGCAGCCTTTTTCCTTTTCTTTTCATGAGCTGCCACTTTGTAGAAGGGATTTCCGGTTAATTTTTCTCTGTGGAGTAGGGTGTATGTTCCAGCGCTTCAGGACGTTTTTTGGAAAGCGCGTCCCGAAGCCATTGGCCGGATTGTTCAATGTGCGCCTGAAGTATCTTGTTTACGGCTCCATAATCCATCTCCAAGCTTGTTTCATCCGGAATCCTATCTGCGTATTCCGGTAACCATGCACTCCCTTAAATGAAAAAGCTCCAGAAGAGAGATGAAGCGGCCGGAACCTCGCAGGAGATTGTCGATGCAGATGAACGGCCTTTTGAAAATAAGTGCAAAGCAAATACCGAGACAGGAATCCGTGATGAAATTCTTGCAATGGGCGATGTTGCCGAGCCAGTCGTTCAGCGTTGCTTCCTCCATCGTGCCGGGCAGATTGAGAAGTTCCCGGTTGTTGATCTCCTTCTTTGAATGTCCACCATGTTCAGCAGCGGAGCTTGCAGTCTGGAAGATATGTCCAGAAGCAGTTTCCGCTTGGACTCCGTGGGGTCCAGGATGTAGGAGACGACGAAATTTCAGGCACCTTCCAGCTGGCTACGCCAGTTTAAGCCACTGCTCCCGGCTGTGCAGGAATACGGGGTCCATGACCCAGGTGCTGTCCGCAGCCGAAATGCTGCCGCAGGTGGTCAACCATGCCCTGTTCCCGGACGGATATGGGGTCGAACCGTTTCAGCAGCCTGGAGATTTTCCGGAGGTAGCGCTCCGAAGGTTTGTCGTGCCGGGCCATGGACGGCCCGTAGGCGATTTTTCTCTTTTCCCCTTTCGCGAAGTCGAGGAAAAACAGGGACCCCAGGAATCCCGGATTCCAAACCTGGTCCGATCCCACCATGAACGTGTCGAAATGGTCGTTCATGTAATACGCATGGTCCAGGTTGTGCATGGGAATGATGGAGAGCTTTTCCTGTGCCAGAAATTTTCTGAAAACCGTGCAGGTGCCCTTTTGCCGGTCGGGTATAGGAAAAATCAAGCAGGGACACTTTCTTCCCCATCCGTTCCAGCGTGCGGTAGGAGGGTATAGGAGGTCAGGACGGCTCCGTAATTGCAGGTCATCCACATCCCCAGCAGTCCGATATTTGTGCATTCAGCCCCGCAATGAGCCGGAGCGGAGCCTGGGAGGGACGGGTGGTGGAGGGAACATTTATGGACGGCCAAAGAGGCCGTTTCTACCTCAAACGAGGTAACTTCCCTCATTATCTCCCTCTTAGTAACCGGGTTATCAATCTCGCCATGAAAGCCGCCGCTCAGAAAAACGTCACGATGGAAGAGTTTATGGGGTGGGCTGTTGAAGAGGTCGCAAAGAAAATTGTTGAGGAGAGTGGGTGTAATCTCAATAGAGAATCACCGGCTACTTAAGTATATAGGTTCCTTTATTTTTTGTTTCATGTCAGTGTCTGAAGAGGTAGGGAGAAAAGAAAATGGAGTTCATGTTACTTAAAAAGCCCGCTCCTGCGACATACTTTGCATACTAGTTTCCAAAAAGTATTCGGCATGCCGTTGCTCCAATAACAAAGCCGCAATATTACATGCAGTGGAAAACTTTGAAGATTTCTCGTACGCGGCATGAACTCCGTCCATCGAAACAGGCTGCCGCCTGCGATACTTTGCTCCCAGGCATATTCTACAAAATCCCTCAGGCTGCGGGTGGTTTCCCTGTCGAATTTCCTGTCCCGAGCGAGCTCACTGTAGAAAGCTGCCGTTTCAAAAAGAGCCGTAAATTTCTCGGGGCCGTTGCTCATAATGACGGTGGAAGCGGAAAAACGGCGTTGTCGGTAATAGACCGTTACGGCAGAACAGTTGCCGAAATACAATTGAGTGCTTGCAAATTTCGCCCAAGCCATTTCGTCTTCTCCATTTTTGATGCCGGGAGGAAACAGTGATTCTGGAATGTAGCTCCGTTCCATGACGATAGCTGAAGTCCAAACCGCCGTCCAGTCCTGCATGCGCACAATGAAATAATTGCATACTTCCCATGGCGGCGTGCCGTTTATTGTTCGTTGCATATCCTCCTTGGTGATATGTTGCCGATATTCAAAGGCAGACGAGTACCAATGGATGTCCGGATAAGCTTCAAAGAAACGAAGGGCTGTTTCCAAATGAAATGGAAGCCACACATCATCTCCATCCAAAAAAGCCACATATTTTCCTCGGGCTTCGGCGATAGCGCGGTTGCGTGCTGCGGAAACTCCTGCATTGGCTTGATGAATTAGGCGAATTCGGGGATCGGTAAAGGAATGGACAACCTCAGTCGTTTTGTCTGATGACCCATCGTCCACGACGACAATTTCCAGATCCTGGATGGTCTGCGCCAGAGCGCTTTCCAGCGTTTGCCGAATTAGGGATTCTATATTATAAGCGGGAACCAGAACGCTGAATAAAGGTGTATGCATCTTTTCCTATTTCTAAATTCAATTGTTACGACAGTGCTTTCAAGAGGAAATCCGCCGATTGTTTTCTAAAGACCGCCAAACGGGCATCAACGTCATTCCAGTCAATGGAGGAGGACATCTGGGCAAACAGGGGCTGGGCCGGATCGCAGATACGGTCTTCGAGTCCCAGGATATGTAGCAGACTTTCAAATCTGGCATGCTCGGCTGATTCCTTATTGGTTTGAGGCATCACTAAAAACGGAGTATGCATCAATATTGAAAAAATGGTGCCATGATAGGAATTCGTCAGCACGTATTGAGCTTGATCAATGGCTGAACACCATTCCAGAGGGGCAGGTTCATACAGGTGTAGCGAGGCGATGTAGGGGCGGCTGCCTTGGCATGGCACCATGCGAATTTCTGTACCTGATTGTTGCGACAATGCCTGAATGGCCTGTTGGTGCATTTGTTGCCCATTTTTGATGTTCAACAGATAGACAAGCAATGTATGTTCCGGGATGGAAGCAGATATGCATTGGGATTTGATTTCGGTTCGGTACTGGTCGGGCATCAGCAAAAGTGTAGGGTCGCAAACCAGTACCCCGTCTTTCCTGCCCATCTCCCGGCACACAGACAATCCTGCGTCTTCCCGTACTGAGACATGCTGAGGAATGTGTATGAGTGTTTTGACCGTATTTTTCCAAGTTTTGTCCAAACTGGTCCACGCAGAGCTTGCGGCATAAATAATCGTTTTTTTTCCGGGAGGTGCGAATGAAAGGAAGTTAAGAGCATTTACGCCTTGCCATATCTGGTCACTGCCGGCGATATAGGCATCCGCCTCCGGAGGGGCGCTTTCCACCTGTTCCCCGCTCATTTCGTCCGTATGAGGCACGCAGGAGTCCAGAAATTTTGTAAAAGCGAGATTCTTTTCGGGTGGTTCCGGATTTTGCCGGGAAAGTCCGGAGCGGCGGTTAACCCAAGATTGTAATGCTATATAATAACGGTAAATATAATGTCCGCAACGGGAGAAAAATCCCGAATATTTCAGTTCCGGGTAAATTCCGGTCGTATTGCATATCAGGAAGGCGTCATGTCCTTTTTTCCGCAAGAAATATATCATCGCATATGTTTGCAGGCCGGAGCCGTAATTATGCGTTGATTTAAACCATGAGTATGTAGTAATGATGCCTATTTTCATTGTGATTCCTCTTCCTCAAAAAAGCAAATTTCAGACAACTCCTTCCGATACCCCATGGGTACCGAAAATTCATCCGGCAGACAGCCTACGCTGATAAAACATGAAACGGTCCAGTTTTCCGGAAATTGTATCAATTTCCGGAGTTTAAGATCATGCTCCTTTCCCCAAAACCAATGCAAGGGGCATGTCCCGTAGCCTAAATATTGAAGTCCATAAAGAAGGTTCATGCAAAAGATGCCGTTATCAATAAAAACCTGATTTCTTTCATGAGGGGAGGAGAAAGACTTCAAATCACCCGCCACCATGATCAAGGCTCCTATGGTGTCCGTAAATCCTCCCGTTCCCTTTTGCAGGGAAAGTACCTGCCTGATCTTTTCCTTGTTGTATATGATCTTGAGTCTTGTACTTTGCCTGTTGCAGACGGAAGGAGATTTCATCGCCCATTGAACCGCCTTGCATATGTCCTCCTTGGGAATTGGCTGGCCCGTATAGTGTCTTACGCTAAAGCGTGATGCGGACAAAAAGGGCCAGGGCTGCCGCGCGTCGTCCATGTATTTGGAACGGGTGAACGTGAGCGTACCCCCTTTGCAAATGGTGTGTTCAGATGACCTGTACTTTTTTACAAGCCCGGAGATATGTTCAAGATAAGTCTCATTCTCCTTTAAAAGTTCCTCTGATGCATGAGTTTGATTGAAGAGAACATATGCAGTCAGGACATCCAGGCAGCATTGTATTTCCGGTACGTTTTTCTTACCTCCCAATTTTTCAATATGCATCAGAAAGTGTTCGATATCCGCAATAACGGCCTTACCGAAAAAGAGCCGTGTTTTTTCAAGAGACAACCCCTTTTCAATGATATGCGTATACCACTGCAACAGGGGAATGAGTTTATCAATTTCATTTTGTTCCCGGTATGCCGAGTAGTTGCGGAAGCGGGCAAAGTCGTATGCAGTATTTGCAAGATGCTGTTTCAGGGGGCGTATTTGCCGGATAAAATACCCTATTTTACTTTTCAATGTGCGTAAAAACATTGCTTATTCCTCTCTATTGGTTACGGCATTTTTCAAAAAGGCGAGGGAGTCGGCCCTCTGTTGTTCAATCACACGATCCACTTTTTTCCAATCAATTTCTTCTGACAGCAAGGAAAGCGCCTGTTCGTTCAGCTTCGACAAATGGCGGTCTTGCAAGCCCAGCATTCCCAGCAGGGACAAGAGACGCGCGTTCCCCGTCTTCTGGTTTTCAGGACAAATGTAAACAAATGGCTTGTGAAAGATGAGAGCAAAAACGACGGCATGAAAAGAACTGCAAATAATGCATTGAGAATTTTTTATATAGCACAGCCATTTTTCCGGGGTGACTCTCGTATTGAGAGCTTTTTTGAAATGTTCCCCAGAGGCTGAATTGACGAGATTCACCCAGCGCAGGTGATGCTCCCGCGCATATTTTTTCATATAGCCTTCGGAATCACCTATGGGGTATAAGACATAGCTGGCAAGATAGGGGGAGGGGCATGTGTCCTTGTCCGTTTCTCTTTGCACAAGATCGCTGTAGTCGTGAGCGAAAAGAAGAAGGGTAGGGTCCATGCATACTGATACTTTCCTGCCTATGACCTCTTCCAGTTTTTCCGCAATATTGACCTCTCTTATGCTGATGGCATCGTATCGCGCCAAATATTGCCGGAGCTGGTCGGGATGCCGCGCCAGGTCAATTCCCTGGCCCATGCTGGCGGCATAAGAGACAAGTCTGGAAGAGGATGGAGCAAAGGTTCCAAAATAAACAGGGTCCAGCTCCCCGTCTGCGGTAATGCCGCTGTTCCATATCTGGTCGCTTCCGGTAATATAGAGATCATAGCGCAGCTTTCCGTTTTCCAATTCGGATAGTGAATGATATTTGCGGCACGACAATGTCAGGCAGCGTATATTTTTTTGTTGATATAATCTTTTCAGCACATGGGATTTCCAAAGAGAAAGCGTGGCTGCCGGAGATTTCCGCAGGTAGTTCCGCAAATGGAAGGGGAATTGTTTTCTATATTGAATAATTTCGGAAGAATGCCCCAGGCTACGTAAAACCTGTTGAAGGGCGTAGGCTTGAAGGACTGCTCCACAATTCGATGCTCCCAAAAACGTAAGGATACCTATATTCATGTTTTTCGGTGAATCAACTATTTTTTTCTAAAAAAGCGGGGCATGTTTTTTATGAATTTCATGCAATTCGAACTGATATTTTCATTGAGTAATCGCAATCCCATTCCTGCTTTCATCTGATTCCTGTACATGTCTTCAAAGTATCCGTTTCCCTTTCGGAAAGCTTTCTCAATTGGCTGCTTGAATATATTACCGTATCTTTTCACGTAATGCTCAAATATCCTGTCATCTTCCTCTATCTGTTTTTTCAGTCTCCATGGTTCGTCCATGATACGGCACCATAATTCATCATCGAGATCTACCCTGATAATAAATTCCAGAAGTTCATTAAGATTGGAATAATGATCAACATGGATAAAAGAATCGGGATTAAATTCATTGGATATCTCGGGATTGCCCCAGTAGATAGGCAACGTATCCGCCAGCATGCTGGTAAGGAGTTTTTCTGAAGTATATCCGGGAAACCAGGCGTTTTCCGCCGAAATGGAGAATTTATAGGGATTCTTTAAGTCAATGCTTTCAGAAAGCCAGTCTTTGTTATGACGGGAGGTCAGTATATCTATGTTGTGTTTATAGCGTCCTGGGGCATCTACTTTCCGGTAATGGGAAAGGAGGTCGAACAGCTGGCCTCTCATGGGATGCCCTTTTCCGTTAGAGTAGATAAAATTGCAAAATGCTTTCTTTTCTTTGAGTATTTGAACGGCAGGTCTTTTTTTGCATTCGGAAATTTTCCGCCGCAACTCCCTTTCATACAGTCTTTGAATAATACGGTCTCCGCAGGCTTCCGGATAAAACCCGATGTAATAATCAAAAATATTTAAATCGGGCATAATAGCTTCTCCTACACAATGCATGATTGTGATTGCAGAAGGTGCTTTGTCTAGAAAATCGGAAAACGAAACGAATGATGAGTACATGAAAGGAGTGGCGAACAAATAGTCCCCTCCTTCTTTAAGATGATGGAATTTTATCCCTTCAATATCGGAAAGCCCCGAGATGACATTTTCAATGAGCCAGGATGGAGTATTCCTGACAAAGGATATTTTGCAGTTTTTCATTTTTCAGAAATCTATATTTTGATGCCGGACAGAACTGAGCAGCTCGTTCAATAAAGGGAAGTTCCAGGGGTAAAGGTGTCTCTTCCAGCGTTTTACATGAAATTCACTTAAAATCAATTTCAGCCACATATCCCTGTTTCCCAGCCATTCTGGGTTATTTGCGGGAGTGTCGTCAAATGTATATTCATACAAGGATACATTATTTGATTCAAAAACAGTGCGTTTGTTAATCCCCTGCATACCAGGGCTGCTTTTAATATTCAGGACTTTGAAGGTTGCATGGGGGAATTTTTTAGAAAGTACCATGCAAAAATTTCTTATGCTATCATCATCTTCCTCTCTGTTCATCACGCAGCCGATGTTTTTTCCCTTTTCCAGTCTATCACAAAGAGCGGAGGTTCTTCGCGACATTTTGGAGTGGAAAAGTGCCATTCCCTCATCCACGGAAGATGTTTTCAAAAAGTCATGAGAAGAAATCATGCCGGTTTCCATATCCTGAACTACTCGGAAATGATGGTTAGATGGAAGCTCCATCCATGTATTGAACAGAGAAAATGTCCGGGAGAAAATAAGTTGTCCATAAGTTTTCAGACTGTAATTCGTCATCCAGTCACATGGGCACGACATTTGGCGCATTCCAAGGTACTTGAGCATCTCGGCGCTTCTGCATGCTCTCCCTGCCGAAAAGATAAAATCGCAATGCAGGCATGAAGCGCTTTTCCGTGTAATGATGCGATAAAACAGGTTTTTCCATACCATTTGGCAATATTCATGTACAATCACTTGTATACATTTGAATGCGGAACGCAATTTTAAGGCTTTCATTATTTGTCTCTCTTATTGTTAAAAAGGAAGTTTTCTCCGCAATGTATCAAAAAGAAAAATTCTTTCTTGTCTGTTCATTCCGAAAAAAATAATGGAAAGGCAGCCCAGGACGATTGCGGAAATAATCAATAAAATATTACCGAGATCATCGGGCGACAATATGCCTGTTTGTTGGATACCTATGACTGTAAAAGAAGAAATTAAAACGGTCATGGCGATTCGGGGGAATACATTTCGGGCAAATGCTCCGAAGGGGAATTGTATAAACCTTTTTAGGAGAGGGAATCGGGAAATAAAGGCTATAAGCGACAATAGTATGCTTATCATATAGGCGGATTCAGGATTTCCCGTGTATTTGAAACACAAATAGGATAGCGGTACGTTAAGTAACAGGATGGAACTGATCCAAATCTGGTACAACGCAATTTTTCCGACGGCGAGCATAATGACAACCAGGGGGGTCGCCATGGTATCAATGATGATATTTAAAATAATCAGGCGTGAAAAGGAAACGGCATATTCCGGGTATTCTCCTAGCCAAAGGCTCAAAACTGCAGGCATCCCTACAATCAGCGGAAATCCTATTGCATATAAGAGAAGAAAAGAATAACGGGCTTCCATATAGGCCAGTTTGTTCATTGTGGCGTAATCGGCCCTGGCGAACGCCTTGGTGATCTGAGGATGAATGGCGGTCGTAAAATTACCGGCAAGACTGCAAGCCGCATTTGTAATTTGAGACGCAACGCCAATTGCCGCATTCAGCGTGACTCCGAAAAACAAATTAATCAAAATATTGATGCCGTTTGTTTTCAAAATATATGAACTGCTTCCGAGAAAATTCCACAATGAAAAGGCAAACATCTTTTTCAACAATGGAATATCCAGTATGAACGAATATTTGCACTCTTCAAAATGCCGGGTACAGTAGGCCGCATAAATATACCTGACGCAAAATGCGGCAAGCATCACAAGAACCGCATAGATGACCAGGCGGTTGGAATCAAGAAAGCTGATCGTTAGTGCAATAGCCAGTTTCAAGATGACTTCAAAGATGCCTATGTAGGCAAATTTGTCAAAATGCTCATGAGCCGTTAACGCCGCATTATAGGGAATGCTGAGAACCCCCAATACGAACGTGACGACTGAAAACTGGTAAACCCAATTGATGGTAGAAAAACTGTCGGCGGGAAAAACCATTTTGTGATTCAGGAACCAGAGTCCAATACTTTCCGCAAATACCACGGTCACTAATGAAATGATCAACATGATATTGATGGAAGTTCTAAAAATCCGGCTTTGTTCCATCATGTCCGACTTGCCCAGACCCAAGGTCAAATAGCGCTGGATGCATGAGGTCATCCCTGCATTTAAAAGGGCGAAAGTGGCTATCATGCCGCCCACGGCATTGTAAATGCCGAAGTCTTCTATGCCGAGCGCGTTCAGGATGACCCGTGCCGTATAGAGCGAGACCAGAATGGAAAAGGCTGTTCTCAGATAAAGGAAAACCGTATTCCGGGCAATGCGTTTTGTATCTGCCTGTTCCATTATTGATTCCGGGAATTGAGTTTTGATGCCACCATCCTGATAAAACGCCCCAGCCTGGTTCTGTAACGGGTAGCGCGACTTGAACGGAAACTGCGCGCATGAGACATGAATCCTTTTGAACTCAAGGAATTCATGACGGATGAACGCCCTTCCGGCATCTTGACTGGAACCGAAAGAGATGATTGTATGGCTTCTTTTTCCGACAGGGGCTCCGTTTTGAAGTTACCCTTGATGTGGGAAAAGACCTCCCTCCCCATTTCCGTGTTAAGTAAAACCAGAGACACTCCATTAGGATTGAAGATGTCCGGCTTGATGTTCTGAACCGCCCAAAAATCCCCCAGGGAAATATCACCCGTTCTTTGAAAGGAAGTATAAGGGCAGCGATAACATGACGGGCGCATGTACAAAGCGCTATTATATGCCCTCTGCCATACCTGGGTTTCATCAGAACCGTTAAGTTCTTTTCCATTGGAGAATTCGACTCGTATTTGAGGGTTCAACCATCCATGGGTTTTGTCCTTCATGCAGATAGAGGCAATACGTTTTTTTTGATAACCTTCAAGCCACTTGACATATCCTTCAAAAGCAAGAGGACTGGCCACTCCATGGCAGACTAGGTCGCACGTCAGCAGGTTAGGGTGGCTTTTTTTCAAATAACGCCTCAATCCGGCAATTTGGCAAGGCGTACCGCTGAATAAAACCAAGCGTCCTGTTTTTAGCGTTTCCTTAATTTCAGAGAATATATCTCCAAGGCTGCTTTGCGCATATTTGGAGCCAGCAAAGGCGAGACAATCCTCCATTCTTTCCCTCAGCACATGACGAATGGTCATCTCATCATCATAAATGGCGCCAGCCACCATTCCTCCTTGCGCGATGACATATGTGCATAGTTCCAGAAAAACTCCTCCGGATGAACTTTTGTTCAGCAGGGCGGGGTCTTGATTGGTTGCTGCAATTATTTCCTGGCCATTGCCGCCATGGCGGATTTCATCTGCATGCCGCCCGGGGCAAGTCTTTTGGCATATATGGCAGTCAATGCAATCGTCTTGATTGATGTCGGGGTATAAAAAGCCTTCTGCATCAGCAACCATCTTAATGCAATGACGCGGACACGCCCAGGCGCAAGCTCCACATCCGCAGCAATCGTCCTTTTCTATAATCTGGTCCATTGCAATCGACTAATTAATTTATGCCGTTTCGGCCGTCAATTGGCGGCATCGTGAAACAGGCTCGCATTTAAGAAGGTCTACCATTTTTTAACAAATAAGGGAGCGCAAATATGTTCGCCGTCATATTTGAGGCCGCAATGTAAAGGCGCACCCATAGATAAGGGGCAATTCCCATGAGCGGTCGTGTGGGTTTCAGCGTCGGCAGCCAGCATGCCGGGCTGTTGCGAAGTATTTGATACATCCATTTGGACAAGATGCTGGAACGCATGCTTCGTACCGCCTCGGGAGTCATGGGGCACTCGCGTGACATCATGGCATATTGATGGAATATCTCCCAATCCGACTCAAGGCACTTACGGGCATTGGGAACCACACGGGCCGTCGCGGATCCGGGGCGCCGGCGATAAAAGGCTGATTCTACATGAGAAACCCCATAATCCAAATGAGTAAGGGCAAAGCGGATGAAAGCGCTCGTGTCTTCTGAATATTCCATGCTCTCAGGAAAGAACGGCAGTTCTTTTATGGCTTCCCGGCGAATGCACAAGCTGGAACTGCTCATATACCGGATGCGCCTGTCTTTGAAAAAATGTATGGCGGAGCTGTGCGTGTCTTCCGGCATGGCGGAAGACAAGTAATCACCCGGTATTTTTTCTACGATTTCGCATTTGGAGGAATGCCAGCATACTTCGGGATGTGATATGAAGAACCGGCGTGCCAGTTCCAAATGCCAGGGCTTCCATAGATCATCACTATCCAGCATAGCTATGTATTTGCCCCGTGCTACGGCAAACCCGGCGTTTCGGGCCGCGGACACGCCTTTGTTCTTTTGGCGTATCACTCTGAGACGAGGATCTTTGAGTTCGGCAAGAATCCTGGCCGTATCGTCTGTAGAACCATCCTCCACGACAATAATCTCGAAGTCGGCACATGTTTGGCAAAAAACACTTTGCAACGTGTCTCCTATGTATTCCTGTACATTATACGCTGGAATAACAACGGAGAAGAGCGGGGCGCCGTTCTCCGGCGGCTGAATCTCCCATCTTTGCCCTGGAACGGCGGAATGCTGTTTTTGAGCTGCATTCTCTTCGGGCGGGGGAACCCGGTTTCCTTTGAGCCAGAAATGCAGACAAAGCGGAAGTGAAAAAATAAAAGAAAGACCTTCGGACAATAGATGATAGGCGGTGGTCCAGCTTCGGCAAGGCCACCCCAGAAGAGAATGCAGCTCCCGTAAATGGGGGCTCCATTCCCGTCCATTGTTCAGATAAATACTGCGTATCCATTTACCGACAAGATGTTTGCGGCAGAATGACAGGGCTTGGTCCAGCCTTCCTTCTTCATATAAAGCGTTCCATTTCTCATAGAGGCCGCGGCTGGAGACGATTTCCGTATTGATATCTGCCGCCCGCGTCGCCACCGCTGAAGAAGCGTGAAAACGATAAATGCAATCGGCTTTCCTTCCCATTCCGATCAAGGGAGATTGCAGGGCAAAGCTCAACCAGGCCAGGACGTCTTCTCCGTAAGCCATGTCCGTCGGAAAAAGTTCTTTTCCTGGAATGGCCTTTTTCGCCAGAATGGCGGTGGAAGAGCATACCCATGCGTTGCCGGAAAAGTAATCCACGACATCGTATCCCGGATCCGGTTCAAGACCGGCAAGACTTTCCTTGACACAGTCGGAACGTAAAAATGGGGAGGCATACCAATGAACTTCCGGATGTTCCTCAAAAAAATGACAGGCATGCTCCAAATGCCATGGCGCCCAGATGTCGTCGCCATCTAAAAACGCGATGAATGTTCCCTGGGCCGCTGCAATTCCTGTATTGCGGGCCGCTGAAACGCCTGCGTTTTGTTGACGTATCACACGGAGGCGGGGATCATTCTGCCGGGCCAGCATTTCGGGAGTGCCATCCGTTGATCCGTCATCAACGACAATGATTTCATATTTGTCGAATGTCTGGGCATAAACCGAATCAAGAGTTTCCTGGAGATAAAGTTCGACATTGTATGCCGGGATCACAATGGAAAAAAACGGAGTCATGAGTTGGTTCACTTCATTCAAATGTTAAAACAGCGGTAAATAGCATGGCCGTGGCCGTCATTCCGGTTCATTTCTTGGCTGTTCGGGGGTGAAAGGATAATCTGCCCAGTAAAAACGGGCAAAATCTGGAAATAAGGAAGTAACAGGCAACGCATAGCAATAAGCATGCAAGCGCCACGCTTGTTCCGACCACATAGTTCATTCTGGCCAGCGGCATGGCCGTAAACGGCAGGCAGGTCTGGAAAAAAACAACGGGGAATTTGTGCAGGCACATAATAACCAGAGAAGCCCGCCCGGCGTATTCAATGGGTCTTCCTGCCAGAAGGGCCGCGCTTAAGCCCACATAGCCGAGGGAACTGACGAGGGCGACGATAGCCGTGAAAGGAGCAAAGATCGTAAACCCGATTTCCCTGTTGTAATGGACGGGACATAAGATCCAAAGCCACAGTCCCAGTCCGACAAGAGCCGCTCCGGTTATAAACGCAGCAAACCGCATGCGGAACTCTGCAAAAGGAATGCGGAGGACGGGGACCAGAAGCATGCCTGCGAATAAATAGGGCAACATGGCAATTTCCACTTGGAAGCGTTGTATGCCCAATGGCCATGCATGACCGGCAACACTCCAAGCAAGAATGAATACGGCCAGGAAAGCCAATGCCCTGAAACAAGAATTTTCCCGTCCCCACACAGCGTCTTCCCATTTTAAGAAAGGCCATGCCAACAACTCCATCAGCAACAGGCAGGGAAGGAACCAGAGAGAACGGTTGAATTGCAAGTCACCCAGAATAAAAAGGTTGAGCAGATTGCTTGCCAGAGAAAAATCCCCGTCGCTATGCATCAAAGCCGAATGGGCAAATGCTCCCGCCAACCGGAAAATGATGATACTCAATATTCCGAATACAAGATAAGGGATGAACAGAGTTTTCAGCTTTTTGATCAAAAAACCGCTGAATTCGTTTTGACCGCATTTGGCTGTCAATCCCGAGAGAATGAAAAAAAACGGCACATGGAAAGAGTACAGGTATTCATGCAGGGTTCCACAACCGGGAACAGAAGGATCAGACAAGGTGTGCCCCAGGATAATGAAATAAATTCCAATGCCCTTGGCGATATCCAGCCACGATATTCTTTGTTTTTGCATCAATTGAATGACCTGTGACATCAAAAATTACCGTTTTTTTTCATTTCATATACCTTGGCGTCCACTAGGGTGCGGTACCACCATCCTTGGAGAAAATGCCAAAGGAACCCTTCCTTGCCGTCCAAAAAGCCCAACTTAAAGCAATAGCGGTAGATAAAGTAGGCAAAAGCGCGCCAAAACAAAGGCAGGCGTGCATAATACGCCTTTTGATGCCGTTTGCGTCGGGCATGTTGACTCAAATGACCGGATTCGGATTGAGACTCTACCTGTTTGATTAACATGGCTGCCTCGCGCCGGGCATAACCAAGGTGTTTTGTCGTCCATTGCTCCAAATTCAGTAAACTGTGATCTGCAAACCAATGCTGCATTTCAACGGAACGGCCTTCCAACAGCGCCATGTATTCATCCATCGCACGTGTTTCACAACAGGCTTTTCCATGGCGCCATGCTCGCATCAGCAAAATCCGGGGAAGGCCATGTTTCATTTCACGGCCCATGAAAATCCGCCGCAATGGGAATATCAGCCCCGTGACATCGTCAGGCATACTCGGCAGCTTGGCCTGCAATTCTTCCTTGAGTTCATCTGAAAGATATTCATCCGCATCCAGACGCAGGACCCATGAGGTTTCCATGTTCAGATGGTCCAGGGCCCAGTTGAGCTGTGCCGCCTGGTTTCCCGGCCATTCATGATCAATAACTTTGACATTGTTGAACTCTTCGCATATCTGCCGAGTCGCATCGGAGGAATGGCAGTCAATGACATAGATGCATTTTGCCATGGGGCATACATTTTCCAGACAACGGCGTATGTGCAATTGTTCGTTATATGTTAAAATAATAACGGAAAGATCAAGTTTGGTCTTCATATTACAAAATCGGGTTTGGGGCCTTTCCCTGTAATATATTGGTAAAGGGTTATCATTCTATCGGCAATGATGGAAGAATGATACTCCCGTTCAATGAATGTTCTTCCTCTTCTGCCCATGGCGGACAGCTCTTCGGCGTTCTTGTCCGCACAGGCGGAAATGGCGTGGCTTAAACCATCAACGGTATTATCCGTCCAATAACCGCATCGTTCTGTTTCCAAGCTCTGCCATGGAGTATGGCGTGAAGCAATAACGGGCGTTCCCGCCAAAAGGGCTTCCGCAACGACAAGCCCGAAATTTTCCGAATCACTTGGCAGGCACAGAACCGACAGGGCCGCCAGTTCTTCAAATTTACGTTTGCCGGAAAGGAAGCCTGTGAAACGAACATTGGCCAATCCCAGTTGCTTGACGAGTTCGTGCAGCATGGCCGTATAAGCTTCATCCCCGCCGCCAATGATGCAAAGCTCTCCCTCGCGCACGGCGTGACCCGCTGATGCCCACGCACGGATCAAATGATCTATTTTTTTCAAGGGGTGAATTCTTCCCAGATAACCAAGCCTGAAACGGGATTGCTGACGCGGCAAAGTATCCAGATAATCAGGGATGGGAACGGGATTGCCTATCAAAGCTACGTTATTTGTAAACCCCAAAGCCCTGTAGGCGTCAGCCTCCTGTTTGCTGGTCGCATGCACGCAGGCCGCCATGTGTAAATCCTTGTTTAATACAAGACGCAGCATGATGCGCTTGCGCCAGGGATTGTGGAGCAGGGCATTCGCGCCAATGCCCCCGTGCAGGCTGATGATATAGGGTTTCCTGTGGCGCCGGGCATAAAGGGCGGTCGCATGCGGTACATCAGACCAAATGGCGTTTGCGTGATAAATGTCATATTCATCATGAGATTTCAAAAAACATCTTATATTTTTTGAATAACACCAAGGTGTTCGGGCATCATAAGGGACGCCGTAAAATCCCTGTTCCTGTTTGCCTATTACCTTTTCTCCCCGTGAAGAAGTGTCAAGGCTCAGTACGTCTGCGGAGCATCCTGCCTGATTCAAGCCCCTTACCAGGGAAGAAACGGCATGGGTAGTTCCTCCACTATTTTCACCCATCGTCAATACGGAATGCAAGATTTTCATATCATTTTTCCTCTTTAAGCCACGGAGCGGTGGGTTTTGGTCCGGACTTTTTCACATAATTTACAATTTCAACAAGATATGAGGCGGCTTTTTTTCCGGAAAGATTATCGAATGCCCATGAATGGATACGCTGGCGCAACTCATTACGCACTTTCCCATGAAGCAGTTGCTTTTTGAGAACATTGTACAGGTCGTCTTTTTTTTTCCAGGAAAAGGTCTCTCCCCTCCATTTATCTTTCAACAAGGTGGAAGCTCCGCAATCCTCCGAACAAACGACGGGAGTTCCCTGAATCAAAGCCTCGTTTACGACAGCTCCCCAACCGTCATAGACACTGGGGAGGACCAGAATATCACAATTCGCTATAAAAGACTGTACTTGTTTGTTTTCCATTGTACCACAGTATTCAATGGACAATTCGCCGTTACTTCTGAAATTTTCACTGTTGATTAAGGCGTTCAGCTCGTTTTTCAAAGGGCCTGATCCAATCACATACAGCTTATTGAAAAAGCCGGTCATTTTTTTCAGTGTTTGGACAAGGGACAATATCCTTTTCCGGTGATCCAGTCGCCCCACATACACAATATCCGGAAGGGAAGAAACCTCCTTATTCTTTCCGGAAAAATTGTGACACTCGGTGACGGGAATTTCCGTAAAATATCCCCAGTCAAATATCCTGTCCTTATGATATCCTGCCGCTTGATAAGCTTGTACCGCCGTATTTCCTGTGGCCAATATTCCCTTGATATATCGTCCATAACGGAGACGAAGCAAAGTATATTTCAGACAGCGCAGCCTGCCGGAGAATCCCAAATATTTGTATGTCTCAAGATAATTCAGAATGAAGCATCCTTGTTTGCAAGCCCGTTTGAATTGACGGTAGATGAGGGGATAAGCGTTGATTCCTGAAAAAACATGAACTGCATCCCTGTAATCATCCAAAATTTTGTCCGCTTCCTCTTCAGAGGGGCTTATAATGACCAAAGCCTTGCCCATATCGGGAACGGACCATCCCGTACCAATCCTGTCGGCGTCCATCGTGTGCTCGGCAACAAGTAAAACCTTATGATCATCAGCCAGGGCCGAGATAAGCGCTGATTGATGAATAGACAGCATATTTTGCCAAAATAAAAATTGCATGGTCTTAATTGAAAAAAGGAATGGAAGCAGGCTGCAATTTGTATCTCTCCAACGAGAAGATGACGCCGACACATAACCAAAACATGAAGTTCAAGGGCGACCCGCCTGCAAAAATATACCCCTCCGCAATAAAATGAAAAAGAAAGATGATAAGCACACCGCCCAAAAACGAAGACCAGTTATCCTCTTTTTTAACCATCTGCCATACCTTTGACAGGCTAATCAAAACAATGCATACAAAAGAAAGGCCGCCTACCAGCCCCGTCATGGAAAAAACAGCTCCCCAAGAAGTGCCGGGCTCTATCTTGCCCGATAGTAAATTGATAGCCCCGGAATCTTTGCTTACCGTCTGTGAGGAAAAGCCTATTCCCACAATCGGACTGTTTGAAAACTCATGGATTCTTGTTTGCCATGCTTTGTTTCGTGATGCAGTGATAGAACCCATATTCTCATTGCCTATCTGCTTGTTGACCAGCCCTTCAGAAAATACCTCCATCAGCGGCAATGAGATAAAGACGGAGATGCTGGCAATAAAGGCATATTTTACTAATTTGGATTGCCGTTTTCTGAACAAGAAAAATACGATGGATATAGCCCCGGCCAGAGTAGCCATATTCGCGGCCCGGGAAGAAGAAAGCAATGTCGTGGCAATACAGCATGCAAGAATGATATATTTCCAATATTCGACTTTTTGAGCAGCTATTTTTTGGGATAGAATGCCCCAAAGCATATAACACATTCCTATGCCGGCAAACGGACCCATCAGCATAGAATGCAAGGTGATGCCACCAAAGGAACCGGCATTGACGGCGAAGGCAAAGTCAATATCATTGCGTGCCAAATTGATGCCCAGAAAATAGGCTAGCAGAGAACCTGTGCCAATGAGCAGGGAAAGCCAGATCATCCATATGAACATGTTTTGGCGTAAATTAGTCAGGGATTGGGAGGTAAGCAAAGGAGAGGCAACAATCAGAAGCAGCGAAAAGTAAATAAAACGGGATTCCGCATGAAACAGGCTGGGAATATTGTTGAAGAGGATGCTGAGCGCGCAGCCGATCAAAAGAGACAAAATGCAGAACGTAATTCTTGTTGCCTTAAAAAATACATATCCGGAAGCCAGAAATAGCACTAAATAATAAATGATGACAGGATAGCTGAAAAACGCGAGGACATTACACGCAATGCACACGCTTATTGCGAATGCAACGGTATTGTGCTGTCGTATATACTGAAACATATTCAGCTTTCCCGGGGTTGCTCTCTTAAATCTCGCAGAATTGTGGCCGGAACTCCTGCTGCAAACATATAATCGGGAACGTCCTTCGCAACGCAGGCGCAAGGAGCAACCAGGGCCATTTTGCCTATGGTCACTCCCGGTTGAATAAAGGCCCGCGCTAAAACGCAACTGCCCGTTCCGATGCGAATATTCCCGAAACACCCTTCTTTCGCAACGCTTTCGCCATCGGCAGACCAGCGATGATAGCCTGTGCATAAAACGACAAACGAACTGATTGTAGAGTGGCTTTCAAGAATAATGGAACTACCTTCGGAACCGAGAAAGTAAGTATGTCCCCCAATGAAAACATGATCTCCTATCTCAAGATTTAACGCTCCGTTGATTGTAACGGAAGATGTAATGCGGACGTTTCGTCCCACTTTGGCGCCCGCCCAGCGGAGAAGCATATTCTTGAATTTAAAGAAACAGCTTTCGGGTAAAAGGTGCCAGACAAGATTCAGCAAGTATAATTTTTTTGTATTGAGCATAAGAGAAAATTCGGGAAAAAACTGCACTATCGAAACCATCCCCATGCATTGCGAATGTATAGCAAAGGTGATTGAAGAGAAAAAATTTTTGTGTAAAATCTTGATAAGGGATAATGCCATGGGCAGTAGAGATTATTTTTTTTAAATGAATCTCTGTTTTGCCTGGTATTGCGCAGGACTGCACTGAGTCCGGCCGTGCTAGAGCCACCCGTGCGCATGAAGACCATGAAGTGGTTTAGGTAATGAGTGGAAATGCGGTGCTTTTCAATGAAGCGGAGCATGAGCTCGAAATCCGCCGCACTGCCGATAGAGGGATCAAACATGCCGTACTGCTCAAAGCACCGCCTGGTGCAGTAAAAGGTGGGATGGGCGGGATTCCAGCCTTTCTGGAATGCTCCGGGGCGGTAGGGGAAACCCTGCCAGGTGCGGACAACCTGGCGTCTGGAATTGACGTAGGACAGATTGCCGTGCACGGCATCCGGTCGGTTCAGGGCAAAGGCACGGGCAATGTCTTCCAGAACCAGGTTGTCCTGGTAGTAATCGTCTCCGTTGAGGAAGCCGATCACGTCTCCCTCAGCCATGCGGATGCCTTTGTTCATGGCATCGTAGATTCCCTGGTCCGGTTCGGATATCCATTTCATGCGGCCGGAGAATTTGGGAGCATATTTTTCAATGAGCTCTTTTGTCCCATCCTTGCTGGCCCCGTCCACCACAATGTATTCCACGTCCGGGTAGGTTTGTCGCAGAACGCTCTCCAGTGTGTCTTGCAGTGTTGTCACACTGTTGTAACAAACCGTGATAACTGAAATCTTCATTTTGGGAAAATCACGTTAAAGGGTCTCCGTTTGATGGCTCCCATTATAAAATCCACTGTTCCCCCGCAGCCCCCTGGTATGCGGGTCTTTGGGCATTACGGTAAGGGCGGGTTTACCCAGGGCGTCCGGGCGCTGGTGAATGCCTTCCTCTTTGATGACCTTGTAGAAGGTATAAAGAAGGATGTTCAGGTCATACCGGAAGGAGAGGTGACGTTTGTAGCGCAGGTCGTAGCACACCCGTTGGCGGAAGGTGAGGTTGTTGCGGCCGTGGATCTGGGCCAATCCCGTGATGCCCGGGGGCAGGGCCATTCTTTTTTTCCGGGTAGAGGGGGTAAAGATGGCCATTTGCTCCGGAATCCACGGGCGGGGGCCGATGAAACTCATGTCACCCAGCAGGACGTTGACGAGTTCCGGCAGTTCATCCAGGGAAGTGCGGCGTAGCAGGGAGCCCAGAAAGGTGGTGCGCTGTTCGTCCGGCAACAGGCGCCCCTCCGCGTCCCTGGTGTCTTTCATGGTTTTGAATTTGATGATATAAAAGGGTTTGAGGCCGCGCCCGATGCGCTTTTGCAGGAAAAAGGGCGGCGTCCGTTGAATGACGACCAGCAGGACGGCCAGGATGGCGAATAACGGAATCAGGCACACCAGGCTGAGCAGCGCGACCGTGAAGTCCAGGACGCGTTTGCCACAGCGGCCGTAAAAGTCGGCGGGCAGCGGGTTGCCTGAGGAGGCCTTGGTTGCAGAGCGTGGCATGGGATTTGGTACGGGGGAGATGGAGGGTAAGGAGATACTAGATTTTCAGGGGCATGCGGCCTGCCATGGCGGCGCTGTGGCTGTCGGTTCCCCACCAGGAGTAAATCCCGGCGGAGAAGAGGTCTTTTGCCCTGGCGGCGGCGGATTTGCCGTAAAAACCGCCAAGGGAGCCCACATTGCCTTGAAATTTGACTTTTTCCTTTTGTGCAAGGTCCAGGAGTTCTTCCTGGGGAAGGAGGCGCCCGTAACGTTCCGGATGAGCCAGCACCGGGGCATATCCTTTGTCCCGGATGGCTGTGAACATGTCTTTCCATGTGCCGGGGAGATAGTGCTGGGGCAGTTCTACAAGCAGGTGCGTGCCGTCATACGTGAGCGGGGCATATCGGCTGATTTGTTCCTCAAACCGATCGTCCAGCATATATTCGGCGGCCAGTTTGAGTTCAAATTGTTCATTTATAACGGAGGCCAGCAGTTGTTCGAAGCGGCGGCGGAGGAAGTCCGGCGTGTTTTCCGGATAACAGGCCTTGATGTGGGGGGTACAGTAGGCCCCCTTCAGGCCGAAGGATTTAAGACGCCGTATGATGCCCAGGCTTTCCTGCAGGGAGGATGCTCCGTCGTCTACTCCCCACAGGATATGGGTATGCATGTCCATGCCGTCCGGGAAGAGGCTGGAGGTCGTATGCCTGGGGGTAAACAGGTTGCGGAACATGGTTTCACAGGTGGAGTGCCACAGGGAGGGGGGCTAGTTTTTCCCGGCGGCTTCTCTGCCGGAGCCATAGCTGTACCGGTAACCGTAGTTGTAACCGTAATAGCTGTAGCTTGAGGACTTGAAGTCCACGGCGTTGATGATGTAAGCGAGATTCGGCAGTTTGCCGCTATCCGCCAGTTTTTGTATTTGGTTGAAATACCGTTTGTCTATCATTCCGCTGCGGATGAGATACAGGGAAATATCGCTCAAAGCCGCAAGGATGGCTGTATCTGCCAGTATGCCGTAAGGTGGTGTGTCAATGATGACGGCATCGTATTTTTTTCTGAAACATTCCAATATCTGTGCCAGGAGAGGCTGGCTAAGCAACGTGACGGGGTTGGGCGCGGCAGGGCCCGTGCCCAGGAAGTCGAATGGGGTGTTGTTTTCTCCGGCCTGACGGATGATATGGAAAGGATCGTCCACTTGGTTGAGCAGAATGGAGGTGAGTCCGCGGCGGCCATGGCCGCCCATTTGACGGGTTAGGGAGAATTTGCGCAAGTCCCCGTCAATGAGCAGGACTTTTCTTCCGGCTTTAGCAAAGGTTGCGGCCAGGTTGGCAGAGGTGAAGGTTTTGCCTTCTCCGGGGGTGGTGGAAGTGAGCATAATCACATGCCCCCCTTCATCGGGACGGGGAAGAAGGGAGTCTACGTTGTTGCGCAGGATATGGAAGCATTCCGCCATCACAGACTGTTCCTCCTTAATGAAGAGCGAGGTGTTTTTGCGCTCTTTTTTGCTCATCCGGGGCAGTTCCGCGATGATGGGCTGTCTGGTTTGGCCTGTCAGGTCATGCTTGTTTTTCACCTTGTTGTTCATCATGCCCAGACCCAGGAAGGCAAAAAAGCACAGAGCTGCACCGCCAAGGGTGCCGGCCGCGATATATTGTTCCGTTTTAGGGGCGATGGGGAGATCCGACCCGTGGGCGGTTTCCAGGACTCTGGCGCTGGATTCTGCGGCTGCCAGGGCCATGGCGTTTTCCTGCTCCTTGCTCAGCAGGTTCAGGTAAAGTTCTTCCTTGACCTTGTGTTCCCGGATCAGGGGGGTAAATTCCTGTTCCTTGGTAGCCGTCTTGGTCAGGCGTTCCGAAAGAGTCTCGCGTTTTTTCTTGAGTTCTTCAAGTTTAAGGTTTTGATTGCTGCGGTAGTTGGCCAGGGCTTTATTGGCGGCGGAGAGGGTGGAATCCATCCGTTCCCGCAGTCCTACGGCGATGGGGTTTTGGGAGCCCGCACTCCCCGCTATTTTCTGATATTCCAGAAAGGCTTCATTGTAGCCTTCTATCTGGCGGGAAATGCCGTTGTCCGCCAGCCCGGTATCCACGGAGATGAGGCCATCGTTGCGGACGGTTTTCTTCAGGTTGTCTGCCAGGACGGCCGCCAGCTTGATCTGGGTTTCCAAGTCAAAGATTTCCTTTTCCAGCGCCTGGGCTGAACTGAAGTCCGCGCTTATGGTGGTTTCCGCGTTTCCGGCGATATCGTTTTTTGTTTTAAAATCCGTAAGTTCCTTGCCTGCCTTGTTCAGGCTTTTTTCCAGTTCCTCCAGGCGCCCTTCAATGAATTTCTTCGTCTTTTGGGCAGCCAGTTTTTTTTCATCAATGGAAACCTGGTTGTAAACGGCGATCAGCTGGTTGAGAACGTCGGCAGCTTTCTGCGGGTTATTTGCCGTAAGCGTCATTTCCAGCAGGCTGGATTCCTTGACGTCCGGTCTGGTAACGGAGAAGTTTTTTAAGAGGCCATGGGCAGTTTCCAGAACGGTAAGGTGGTTAATGATGATAGGTTTGCCGTCCCATTCCTCGTTCATCAGGGAAGTAGGATGGATGGAGACGGTGGCGAAGGGAAGGGCGATGGATTGTCCGTACGTTCCTTCTAAAGTTGTTGTCTTTTTCTGGCTGGTGGTATAGGCCAGAATGAAGTTTTGTTCTCCCCGGGGAGTGATGGAGAAGGAGCAGGAGCGCTGTTTTCCAATTTCTTCAAAGACGGCCAGGATGGGGCTGCTGTTGTAAAGCTCTATTTTCCGGAAATCTTGGGAGTACCAGTAAGAAGTGTTGAGTTTGAGGTCTTCCACCACTTTTTTCATGACGGCGGTGGATTTGAGGATGAAACTTTCATTGGCCAGATTGGCGGCGCCGGAATCAATGCCCAGCTCTGACATGATCCGGTCAGAGGAAGCGTCCGTTCCCGATTTTGCATCCCGCATGATGATGCTGGCCGTTTTCTGGTAAACGTAGTTTTGTCTTCCCGCCAGATAAAAGGCCAGCATTCCTCCCGCTACGGCAGCCAACATGATGATGAACCAGTAGCGGCGCAGGATGGCGAGGGCCAGATCCAGGGAAAGATTTGATTCTTCCTCCTCCATAACGGGAGGCGAGGGAGAGGGACGGTTTACCATAAGGGAGAGAGGGTAAAAAATGTTGGGAGAGAATACTGGAAATTTGGGGCATTGGCCCGATTGAACCGGACTGTTCTCCGTATTTCTATTTCCGATATAATCGGCTTCGAAGAGGGAGCAGGGTGAGGTTCGTTATAAGCATAAAGCGATTACGGCCAGAGTGACGCCGAGTCCGGAAAGCCCCCAGCCGTACCACTGGGCGGCGTCGCTGCGCGTATTGACCTTGCGTTCCGAAGGCGTTACATAAATGATGTCGTTCTGCTGGATGTAGTAATAGGGAGAGGTGAACAGATCCTTGCTACGCAAGTCAATGCTGGCGATCTGGCGGGTTCCGTTGGTTTCTCGAATCAGCGTAACGTCCCGGTTGCCGTCAATGTTCAAGTCGCCTGCCCGGCTGATGGCCTCCAGAATCGTGAGGCGTTGCCCTTCAATGGTGTAGGTTCCGGGGGAGTTGACTTCCCCCAGCACGGAGAATTTGAAATTCATGATCTGCACGTTGACGGAGGCATCCCGGATGTAGTCGTTATTCTTGAGAGTCGCGGCAATATCGGTTGCCAGCTGGGAGCAGGTCTTGCCCGCGGCCTTCATCTTGCCGATGACGGGCAGAACAATGTAGCCTTGAGCGTCCACCAGGTACCCTTTAGGCTTGTTGTTATTGTTGTTGTTGGTGGCGCCGATCTCGGACATGGCGAAGGGCGCCGTGAGTTCCGGCTGCTTGCTGCTGACTGCGATGTAGAGCTGGTCATCCTTCTGGATGGTCGTTTGGTAGTTTGCCTTGATTCTTTCCTTGGAGTTGTCGGAAACGTCTTGGATGTAAAGGACTTCCTTGGGGCTAACGCAGGAAGGAAGGAGGCTGGCTCCTGCCAGGGCTACGGAACACAGGAGAGCTTTGCTGAAGAGATGGTGTTTGTTCATTAGTTGAAATAATAATAGGAATAATGGAAGGGGGGGATGTTAGAAGGATCTGGTCGCCTCCGTGGTAGAGGGGAGGGAAAGATCGTTCTGCAGAAGGGTTTTCCCCAGTTTGTTCTGGAAGGCTTCGTTGCATTGCTGGATGCCTTCCCGGACCAGGACTTTCCGGGCTGTCCGGAAGACCAGGGAAATATCCAGCAGGAAGGAAACGCGGCGCACGTAAAGTACGTCGTAGCACAGGCGGCGGCAGAAGGGAATTCCGTTGCGTCCGTGGATCTGAGCCATGCCGGTGATGCCCGGCCGGACGGAATAGCGCTGGCGGCAATAATGAGGAGGAAGGGTTTTCATCTGGGAGGGAATCCAGGGGCGGGGGCCTACGATGACCATGTCTCCTTTCAGGATGTTGATCAGTTGGGGAAGCTCATCCAGCGAATTGGTGCGGAGGAAGTTGCCGAGCGGGAACAGTCTCTGGTTGTCCGGAAGGAGGCACCCATATTCGTCACGCGCATCCGTCATCGTTTTGAATTTGATGATTTTGAACAATTTTCCCTGATATCCAACGCGCGTTTGAAGAAAGAAGGGGGATTTTCGCGTGAATAAAAGAAGAAGCACAGATATCGTTAGCAGCAGCGGGCTGAGAATGACAAGCGCTATCCCGGCGAACAGGCTACTGATGACAGGTTTGCAGATACGCATGTACATAAAGGCTAGGGCACAAATAGCGGATTGCAAATCCGGTGTCAATAGTAATCATTAAAGAAAAAATACTTATTTGACATGTCTCTGAAAATTATAAAGACAAAATTATAAAAAAATATGTTCTATTTTTGAAATAAAATATTGATAAATAACATGTTGCATAATATTTTAGTGTTCCCCATTATTTTGATAGGATTTGCAATCCGTTGAATATTTTCTTATATTCGGGTGTGAATTACATATAATAATTTTTTTGTTACAAAAGTTTCGTTGAATTTACAAAATCAATCGCATAATAGAAACGGAATGGGGAAATTTGAGTTTGTATTGTTTTTTGACGCGGAGGGAGTAATTCCACAGGAAAAAAAACTCGGTGTTCTTTGATTTTCGGGGAGGGGCATGCGTCATGTTTTTTTCATGATGGAGCTGTTTCCGGCAGACAAGAAATCTTCAGGAGGAAGAGAACAGGTGCCTTGGTTTGGCCTTGAGTTCGGCTTCCGGTATTGTTAATATAGATGCCACGTATGGCATTGGATGCGCAGGAGCGTCATGTATTTGAGCATGAAGAGGACCATCCTCCCGTTTGGATGGGAATGGCGTGGGGAGTTGTTTCCGTACTGGCCGGAGCGGCTTTGCTGGCTTCCATGCTGACTTTTGACGTCCGGGAAATAAGCTGGAATTATCTCAATAAGTCCGGCGAGGTGATGGAAGGGACGACCAATCTTCTGAATGTGGTGGGGCTGTATGGCGCCGGCATCGTTTACTGGGTGCTGGGGGGAATGGCCTGGATGCTGGTGATTTTGCTGGCCTGGTGGGGATGTTACCGTTTTACCCACCGCGGACAGCTGACCCGCGGTGTGATCTATGGTGGCGTCTTTCTGCTGGTGAGCGGGTGCCTGTTCCTGACTGCCGGCCATGTTACGGGGGCGGAATGGGTAGAGCGTCATCAGGTGCTGGGCGCCGGGGGCCTTGTCGGCAATCTTCTCGGAACGAATCTCCTGATTCCTTTGGCGGGAGTGTCTGTCATTCTGGCTGTTTCCGGGCTGGGATACATCATTGCCTTGATCTATGCGGCGGGCCTGCGGCTCCGTCCCCTTTTCCGCGCTGTTCTCCGGGAGTTCCGCTCATGGAGAATGAACAGGAAAGAAAAAAAGATGGAACGCCGTTCCTCCCAACTGGCCAGAGAAGCAGCCCGCGTGAGAGCCAGCATGCAGGATGCGGCCCTGTCCTCTCCTCCTTCCGCCAGACGGAGCCGTGCGGCTTCTTCCCGCTTGCACCGTACCGGGGATGATCTGGAAGGGTTGTATAATGAAGTGGCCGCCGCTTCTTCTGTCCGGATGTCCGCATCTTCCAAAAAATCTTCCGCTTCGCGGACGCAGGGGAACCTGCCGCTGACGACGACTCCGAAAATCACAGTGGCGGAGCCTGCGGAAATCAAGCCTGCGCCCAAGGTGCAGCCTTTCGCCAAAATAGCCACGCCGCCTACGGAGGAATTCAAGGATTATCAGCTTCCCGGTTTCGAACTGCTGCATTATGAGGAAAAGCCGGACGGACCCACGGATGCGGACCGGGAGGAAATGCTGGAAATCCAGCAAAAAATCATTGAGACGCTGACGACGTTCCGCGTGGATGTGACGCCGGGGGACATCACCCGCGGCCCGACCATCACCCGGTATGAGGTATACCCCGCGCGCGGCGTGCGCGTGAACACGTTTGACCAGTACTCCAAGGATATCGCACTGGCGACCAGAGCGGAAAGCGTGAACATCGTGGCCCCCATTCCGGGCAAGGACACGGTGGGTATTGAAATCGTCAACCGCAAAAAGGTGGCCGTTCCGCTCCGGGAACTGCTCCAGGACCCCGAATTCTGTTCTCCCAAAAAGAAAATTCCGCTGGCCCTGGGCAAGGACGTGTATGGGCGCACCGTGATAGGGGACCTGGCCTCCATGCCCCACCTGCTGGTGGCGGGAGCTACGGGCTCTGGCAAATCCGTGTGCATCAACAGCATCATCTCTTCCATGCTGTTGAAATTCAGGCCGGATGAACTCAGGCTGATTCTGGTGGACCCCAAGGTGGTGGAAATGCAGCCGTACTCCAAGCTGCCTCATTTGATCGTCCCCGTGGTGACGGATCCCAAAAAGGTGCCGAATGCCCTGCGCTGGTGCGTGAATGAAATGGAGCACCGCTACCACTGCTTTGCCAAGGTGGGCGTGCGCAATTTTGAAGCCTTCAACAAGCGGCCGCCTGAAATGCCCGCGGAAGAGGAAGAAGAACCGGAATCCGGAGAAGTGGACGAGGCGCTGGCGGAATCCATCGCCCGGGAGCTGGAATCCCAGGGGGAATGGCCTGCGGAAGAGGATGACGAACTGGACCTGGACGACGACGGCGTGATTCCCGAACGCTTCCCCTACATCGTGATCATCATTGACGAGCTTGCCGACCTGATGCAGACGGTAGGGGCGGACATTGAAACCAACATCGGCCGCCTGACACAGAAAGCCCGCGCTGCCGGGATTCACCTCATTGTCGCCACGCAGACGCCGCGGCGGCAGGTGGTGACGGGTACCATCAAGGCCAATATTCCCACGCGCATCGCCTTCCAGGTAGCCAGCGGCACGGACAGCCGCGTGATTCTGGACAGGCAGGGGGCGGAAAAGCTGGTGGGGAAGGGCGACCTTCTGTACCTGCCGCCCGGTTCCGCCCAGGTGGAACGCGCCCAGGGCGCATTTATTTCCGATGACGAGGTGGAAGCCCTGGTGGCCCACTGCGCGTCCCAGGCCAGGCAGAAATTCCATGAAGAGGTCCAGAAGACGCTGGACGAAGCCTCCCATGGCGGAGCGGACAGCCCGCTGGATGACGCGGAGGAGGAATGCTACGCCAAATGCCTGGAAGTGGCCCTTATTGAACGCAAAGTAAGCACATCCCTCCTGCAGCGGCGCCTGAGCATCGGCTACGGACGCGCCGCGCGCATGATGGACCTGCTGGAATCCCGCGGAATCATTGCTCCTGCAGACAACACCAACCGCCCGCGCAAGGTGCTGGTGGAATAAAGGACAACCTTCTTAATTTCCTCTCTGTCATGAATAAAATCCTTTCCGTGTCCGCCCTCCTGGGAGGCATGCTGCTGGCGGCTTCCTGTTCCCAGCAGGTGCAGCCCGTCAAAAAAGCAGGCAGAAGCCCGGTTTACGTTGGAAAAGTGGAGCGGGTTTACCCCCGCCACAACTATGTGCTGATTGCCCTGGCCGGTACCGTGTATGAACCGGGAACAGTGCTTATCTCCCAATCCGCCGGTTCCGGGGAAAACCGGCGTGTCGCCAACCTCATCGTGACGGAAGAGAGAATGGGGCGCACGCGCATTCCGGCGGACATACGCAGCGGCACGGCGGAAAAAGGCGACCTGGTGTTCCTGTACCAGAATCTGGCCGCGCCGGAAAGCTCCGGAAAAACGGGGGAAGAGCCCACAGACACTCCCGAACCCGGAAAGGAAATCACCCCCCCCGTATCTCCCGACGGCCTGCTGCCGCTGCCCGGTGAGCGCCCCGCTGAGCCGGAGGGCCCCGCGGACAAACCTTCTGCAAACCCCGGCGCTCATTCCATTCAGGATGAAATCATGAAAGATCTGGATACCGTTCCGGGTACTTTGGAGGATTCCTTGAGAGCGGTAAGTCCGGAGAAAAAATCGGCAAGGTGATTTTTTAGATTCATTCAATAAATGCTTGTCTTTTGGCATCCCCCCGGTAGGATGAATCCACTTACACAAATTGGTGACTAGTTTATGAAATCCATCAAAGGCACAGAAACAGAAAAAAATCTCCTCAAGGCGTTTGCCGGGGAGTCCGAAGCCCGCAACCGTTACACCTACTTTGCCGGTGTGGCCAAAAAAGCCGGTTACGAGCAGATCGCGGCCATTTTCCTGGAAACGGCTGACAATGAAAAGGAACACGCCAAAGTGTTCTTTAAACTGTTGAAAGACGCCTGCATTGAAGTGACGCATACCGTTTGCACGGCCCCCCTGGAATCCACGGAGGAATGCCTGCTGGCCGCCGCCGCCGGAGAACACGAGGAGTGGTCGGACATGTACCCCGCCTTTGCCGAAGTGGCGGACAGGGAAGGTTTCCCCGCCATTGCGGAAACCTTCCGCAAGATCGCCACGGTGGAACAGCACCATGAAGCCCGTTACCGCAAACTGGCGGAGAACGTGCGCGAAGGCGCCGTATTCGCCAAGAAGCAGGAAACCCAGTGGAAGTGCCGCAATTGCGGTTACATCCACACCGGAGACACGGCTCCCAAGGTATGCCCCGCCTGCGTGCATCCCCAGGCATTCTTTGAAGTGCTGGCAGACAACTTTTAATCATTTTCCAGTCGGAAACATGATTGGGGCCGGTTTCACGATCTGATCGTGTGATCGGCTCCTTTTTTCCATAAGGACAACCCCATATAATGAACAGGGACAGGGAACGCACGGAAGCGGCGTGGAGGACATATAGCCGGAAACTCTGGAAATTCGGCGGCAGTTACGGACTGGGAATCGCCCTGATGCTCGTCCTGCTGGTGTTGACGTTTGCCGGCACTTTGCACCAGGTCCGGCTCGCTCCCTCCCTGGGATCGGAGGCGGCCATAGAATCCTTCTTCGGCGCTCCTTACGTGCTTATTCCGCTGGGAGGGGAACATTCTCTGATTTCCCTGCCGCTGCCCGGCATGGGCATTACATGCGCCCTCCTGTTCGTCAACTTGCTCATAGGCGGCATGTTCCGTGTAAAATGGACGTGGAGGCATGCGGGCATTCTGATTGCCCACGGCGGAATCCTTCTTCTGCTGGCCGGCATCATGCTGGGCAACAGAATGACTGTGGCCGTGGACCAGGTGGAACTGCCGCAGGGCGACCGCGTGCATGAGCGCGAGCTTCCCTTTGACATCCGCCTCAACCGCTTTATTCCGGAATTCTATCCCGGAACATCCAAGCCGAAATCTTATGAATCCCAGATCACCATTTTCCCGGAATCCGGCGGCCATTATGACGCCGTCATCCGGATGAATGAACCGCTGCGGGTGTCCGGCTGGACCCTGTACCAGATGAGCTGGGGCCAGGACTCCCTGCATCCGGGCAGGCTGATATCTATTCTCCGCGCCGCTCATAATCCGCTGGAACAAATGCCCAAATGGTCTTCCTACATCATTGCCGTAGGATTGCTGTGGCATTTTGCCCTGGTCTTCGGTAGATACCTGCGCCGCAAGCCGGAACAAAGGCTGGAAAAGGAGCCCGTTCCGAAACAGTCCGGCGGAAACGTTGAGGGGGCCGGGCTGGGGAAACCCTGGCGTCTGGCCGGTATTTGCGTTTTGGTGGCCGGAATCTTTGCCGTCGGTATGCTGGCGGCCAGGCCGTCCGTCCATACGGTCCATGTGGAACGCTATACGCCCTGGTCTTCCTCCTTGGTGGAAAAGGTGGAGGGCATGGCCGTTCTGGATGGGGGCCGCGTCAAGCCCGCCTCCACGTATGCCGGATTCCATCTGCTCCGGACCTTGGGCAGGAGGAGCTTCTCCATAGATACTCCGGACGGCAGGAAAAAGCTCACTCCGGTGGAGTGGATGCTGGACTGCATGTTCAGACCGGAATTTGCGGAGCAATACCCGGTATTCCTGGTCAACCGGGAGGAAGTGGTGCGCCGCCTGCATCTGCCGGACCAGGCGGACAAAAGGAAAAAATACTCCTATGCCCAGATTGCCGGCCAGTGGGAGGAAATGTCCCATGCCGTGAGGGAAATACGGATGCTGGGAGAAACGCAGCTCACGGAGGCGCAGAAGGAAATCCTGGCGCTTTCACGCAACTTTGACGTGGCGCGCGGCTGGATGCTCTCTTCCCGCATCATGCTGGAAGACCCCTCTGCCATGGAACGGATGGAATTTCCCCGGTGGTTCCCTGTATCCGGACATCATGAAGAACAGAAGTGGACCGCCGTTCCGGGGAAGGGCGTCGGAGCTTTTCTGGCCATGGCTTCCCTGATGGAGCGCAAGGCCATTGAGGAAGAAGAACCGAAAGGCGGAGAGCTGCGCGCCAAGGCGGAAAATCTGCTGATGGAACGGCTGGTACAGCCGAATGAAGCCGCTTCCGCCGGGGAACGGAATGCCCTGAACCGGGAAATTTTCTATTACCGTCTTGACCCGCTGTATGTTTCCCTGGCTGTCTTTGTGGCCGCCTTTGTCTGCCTGGTGGTCTGCGCGCTGTTCCGCCCCATGCGGAATGCTCCGTTCTGGAGGCGTTTTCTGCGGCCCGGCGGTTTCAGCCCGGCGTGGATTCTGGGCGCGGCGGGCGCGGCCGTTCTGGTGGCCGCCCTGACCATACGTGTGCTGATCACCATGAGGTCCCCGGTAGGCAATACCTATGAAACCATCGCCTTCATCGCCTGCATGGGCGTGATCTGCGCGCTGGTAGCGGAACTCTTCAGCAAAAAGGGAATTGTGCTGGCGGCCGGGTTGATCCTGGGGGCGCTCTCCTGCCAGATGGGCATCATGTATGAATCTTCCCAGGCCGTGGACCACATGGACCCGCTCGTGGCCATCCTGCGTTCCAACTTCCTGCTTTCCACCCACGTCATCACCATCGTCCTGGGGTATGCGGCCGGACTGCTGGCGGCGGTGCTTTCCCATGTATATCTGCTGGCCTCCCCCCTGCGCCTGGTCGGACGGAAAACGGAGCAATCCCTGGACCGCATGGCATACGGCATCCTATGCTTCTCCCTGGTCTTCACGCTGGTGGGCACCGTCTTCGGCGGCATCTGGGGCAATGAATCCTGGGGGCGTTTCTGGGGGTGGGACCCCAAGGAAAACGGAGCATTAATGATTGTGCTGTGGCAGCTGACCGTGCTTCACGCCAGGAAAGCGGGGTGGCTTTCTCCGTGGCTTCTCCACTTCAGCAACGTACTTGGCGGCGTCATCATCGCCTTTGCGTGGTGGGGCGTGAACATGCTGGGAGTGGGGCTGCATTCCTACGGCTTCACATCCGGGCGGGATGCCCTGGACATCTTCTATTGGTCGGAAGCTGTGCTTTGCGTCCTCTTCATTATCCTGCATTACCGCGCCCTCCGGCAGGCGGAGATGAGGTAATTTTGTGACGGTTTTCCGTTGACCGACCGGGCAAAAGTGCGGACATGCGGTATTTTCGTTTTTGCAGGAAAGGGAAGCAAACGGTATTACAGAAGTAAAAATGGGAAAAGGAGTTCTTTCCCCATTTTATCCTTGCCGTTTCATCCCGTCTGGCATATACTTCCACTACCTCATGCAGGGATAGCTCAGTGGTAGAGCGGCTGTCTTACACACAGTTGGTCGGGGGTTCGAATCCCTCTCCCTGTACCATTAATAAACCCCACAAGTTATTAAACTTGTGGGGTTTGCTTTAATGCAGTCTTGTATATCAGGTGATTCTGAACAGAGTTAACAAGAGGCTCTATCTTGTTGGGTCAAGGACAGTCTCAATAAGAAATTGAGATGATCAGGAAATCATGGTGTTTTGAAAAGGGATATTTAAACTTGGGTCTCTTTATGTATAATTCCTTTTTACATTTGTCTTGAAAATTTTCTTCCAATGTATTCAGGATGAATATGCAAGTCATTCATATTAAATCAATAAACATTAATATGAAAAGATTCTTTCATAATACGAATTTTGTTTTTCCAGGGGGATTTAATGTCATTTCATGAGAAGTAACTGAAGTCTTAACGTATCAGGCGTCTTTCATTGAGGGTGCCACAGGTTCTACATTGTCTGCAAATCATTTAACAACATGATTTACAAGACAATGAATAATACCCAAATTACCCAGGAACCCCGTTATCCCTTCGTTCCCATGTTCGCCAATGGGCAACCGCAGGCCGACTTCTACGTCAACGGCATCACCGCCCCCGTTCTCATCTCCCCACGTTCCGCTTCCGATGACACTCGCCATGAATGGACCGGGTACCTCAAGATCATGAAACGCGGTACCTATTTCCTTTCCCTGGACGCCGATTCCTCCATCTCCCTGGCCATTCCCTTCAAGAATGTGGAACTGACCAGCGAAGCAAAGGACCTTTCCGTGAAGCCGGAGAGCGTCGTGCTGGAACAGGGGTATTACTGGTGCCGAATCGTCCATGAGCACCATGCCTCCCTGGGCTCAGGACAGGAGTTCTGCATTGCCATTCTTTCCGACAAGGCGGAGGCGCCCGATATCAATTCCTACCTCGACCCCAATGTAACTCCTCCGGACAGGGAAGGGGAGGAAGTCATCACCCTGGTCAATCTTTATCGGGACGAGGAAGAAGAGAATACCTCCAGCAGCTCTTCGGAAGGGGGAGGGGATGATTTTGGGTTTGATCCCAAGTCAAGCAGTTCCAGTTCCAGTTCCAGTTCCAGTTCTAGCTCCAGTTCCAGTTCCAGTTCCAGCTCCAGTTCCAGTTCCAGTTCCAGTTCCAGTTCCAGTTCCAGTTCCAGTTCCAGTTCCAGCTCCAGCTCCAGCTCCAGCTCCAGCTCCAGTTCCAGTTCCAGCTCCAGCTCCAGCTCCAGCTCCAGTTCCAGCTCCAGTTCCAGCTCCAGTTCCAGCTCCAGTTCCAGCTCCAGTTCCAGCTCCAGCTCCAGCTCCAGTTCCCTGTCTTCTTCCTCCAGCGAACCGCCCACCGAGGAAGAACCATGCCCTTGTCCCTGTGACTGTGACGAGGAAGGCGATGAAAACTGCGTCCAGCAACAGCCCACTCCGGGCGACCCCGACGATGAACAGGACTGCCAGGGCAATGCATGCATCAATCTTTCCTCTCCAACAGGACCAACGCCCCCCGCTCCGGTCAGATTCATGCGCATGGCCCGTGCTTCCACTCCCGCTACCCCCGGCTCCAGCAGCGGATTTTCCATGCGCTACAACCACCCCATGGCATGGAGTGCCTCCTTCTCCAAAGACGAACGGCGCGTCACCGTCAAGCGCCCCTCAGGCAGTCACATTTATTTCAAGGCGGAAACGGGAAGCTCCGACGCTTCCCCCATCGGCAGCTCCAGAAAACTGGACTATCGTGTACGTCTGCTCAACCAAGACCTTACTCCCAATCAACAGGGTATGCCGTCCTACATGGATATGACGCTTCCTTCCGGCATGATCCTGCGCTTCTCTTCCTCTACCGGAGAGGTCGTGTCGGTCACCAGTTCTTCAGGACACGTCATGACCGCCGAGGAGTATGCCCGCAAGGTCCAAGTGGCCTACAACCCGGACGGCTCTCTCAGCAGCGTCTATTCCCGGGCCCAGGGGCTGATGCGCAGCATTCCCGGAAACAACAGTCTTGCCCTGGAGTGGTACGCTCCCGGGAATGTCTCTGCATCCCATGATGGGGAATTTGTGGTTACCGGAGAGCCCTACAAGACGGCCGTTTATAGAACTTCCATGGAGGATGGCGTAAAAGTAACTTACATCACCAATCAACGGGCCGGGCAGGAACCGCGGGTTATCGAACGCCGCGAGGAAGGAAACAAAATAAGCATCATCAAGGGAGAAGGAGATGAACGCATCGTGCGCACGATTGAACGCAACGCCCTGCCCGGCGCCAAGTGGGAGCGGATTGAAACGGTCAGGGGCATCAATGATTCCCGGCCTTCCCGCAGCAGGCGCACGGTGAAGAAGTATACCGACGGAGGCTGGCTGACCATCAGCAGCACGGAGGGCTATAATACATCCTTGGCCCAAACGACGCTCTACACCTACAACGACCAGTACCGGGTGTCTCTGGAAATCAAGCCCAACGGGGGCTGCACGCGCTACGAGTACGACGGCCAGGGCCGGGTGATTCTGGAAGCAACGCCGTGGGCTGGAGGCGGAGAGAAGGGAACGCGCACCACTTATGCAGACCTGAGCTTCAATGATTTCAGGCCGGCAACGGAAAGGGAAATCATCATTGCCCAGGACGGAACGGAAACCGTTCTAAGCCAAAGGAGCTATACCTATGAAGAGAGCCCCGAAGTCAACCGCACGACGGTGACAGAAACAGCTCTGGGGTCCGACCAGGTTCACACAAGCATTTCAGAAACTTATGGGGAAGCAGCACAGTATCCCTATGCCCGGGGAAGACAGAAGATGAGCCAGGGCATTGACGGTGTCCAAACTGTCTATACCTATGAAGCCACCACAGACCATGGGGGTGTTCACAAGGTGACGGAAACTGTTCAGGCAAACGGAAGCATCGTTCCCGCTCAAAGCACCAGAACCGTACAATACATTGCCGAAAACGGCACGACCACAAGAAAAGAGCAGTATGTCCACACGGGAGAAGACTGGTCATTGATTTCCACGGAGGACTATGAATACGATGCCGAGCTCAAGCGAATCAAAACAACGAAGGGCAACGGCCGCTTCAGCACGACGGAATGGATGTGCTGCGGTCCCTTGACGGAAACCAACGAAGACGGTGTGGTAACCAGCTACAGTTACAACACGGCCAAACAGTTGGTGGAAACCATCCGTTCAGCCACGGAAACCACGCCTGAAACAATCACGTCCTACACAAAGGATGTTGCGGGAAGAATTCTTTCCATACGAAAAGACATAGGAGCTATGTCGACAGTCGAAAATATGGAATACGACGACTTGGGAAGAATTATTTCCACAACGGATATTCTTGGTCGCACCACCAGAACTGAATACAGCAACGATCAGCTTACAACAACCGTCACCACTCCTTCGGGGGCTATTTTTGTGACGAAAACTTATTATGACGGCTCTACTCTTTGGCAGGGAGGAAACGGACAACAAGAAATTGAAATACAGCTCGAATTGACAGAAGAGGGTATTCTCACCACCACTCTGTCCAAAGGAGTAATTCTCTCACGTACCTTGGAAAATGGTTTTGGAGAAACTATTCGGGAGGAGCAGTCCAATACTCTGGGAGGTTTCATTGTCACTAGAAATGCTTACAATAGCAAGGGTCAGCTTGTACGCATTCAAACAGAGGATATGGCTCCTGAGATAACTGCTTATGACCAATCTGGCTACGAAGTGAGGCGGATTATTCTTCTGGATGAACTTTGTCCGGATGATGTTACAAAAAACAGGATCACGGAGAATACCATACGCTATCAGATCAAAGAGGACGGAGTTTACCGGGTACATACCACGACTAATTACAATGCCAATGGATTTCCTCTTGTTCAGACCGTGGAAAATCTTCTTTCACAATCGGACCCTATGTTAGAAAGCAAGACTGTTTCCACTGATATTTACGGTCAGTTGAGTGTTCAGTGGACAGAATATGCCGCTCCCACCAGACGCATCCAGTTCAACCGGATTCCCACTTCGGACATTGTCGCCAAGTCTTTCGTTGTTGATGGATTTACCATAAATCAAAATGACCATGCAGGCTTACATTCTTCCCAGGAACGTTTCTTCACTTCCTCAGGAATAACCATGAGGAGAACCGATGCACGAGGCAATGTTGCTATCACAGAGTCCGACGTAGCCAGACGAACTACCAAGACGATGGATGCCGAAGGCAATATGACCTCCATTTCTTATGACGTCTGTTGTGATGAACCTGTCTGCATCACTAATGCATTGGGAGGTACTATGTGCTATTCTTATGACATTCGCGGTAGAAAGACGGCTGAATACGGTACTGCCATTCAACCTGCATGTTTCGCGTATGATGACAATGACCATAGGGTTGCATTGACCACTTTCAGGGCGGATGAGGAGGACATTACCACCAATCCTTCCAACCGAACCGACGGGGATACCACCACTTGGCTTTACGATGTGGCTACTGGTTTGGAACTCAGGAAAACCTATGCTGACGGTTCCTGTATTTCCAAAACCTACGACAAGTTTAACCGTTTGGAAACGCTCACTCAAGCCAGAGGTATCGTAACAACCTATGAATATGCTCCGTTCACTGGAGAACTCATCTCAGTCTCCCATAGTGATGCTACCCAACCTTGGCTTTATTCATATAACCATCTTGGTCAGATAATTTCTGTCTCAGATGCCTCATGTATCAGAGAAATCTCTTATGACGTTTATGGGAGAATGCTCCAAGATGTTTCTTTGGGGAAAGTGGAAAGCTGTCTCCAGGAAAAGTATGATTCTTTTGGACGATCCTCCGGATACTATTTCATGCTGGGAACCCGCGTTGTCCAGCACTCCATCCTTGACTATGACCACAAAGGCGCCATAGTCAGGATGAATCTGGAAGGTCTTGATTCTCCCTTTACATGGGAATATGACAAAACCAGTGGCTTCCTTAAAAACATGTCCTATCCCAATGGCGTCGTTCGCAGGAATAGTTATCATCCTTCTCTTAACCTAATGAGCGCTATTGAGTATGAAGATTCCAGGAATGGAAGTGCGGTTGCTCGTTATAGTTATCAGTATGATGAATTGATGCGGCCCACTCAACATCAGGATTATTGGGATGTTGAGACACCCATAGCGGTAAGAAACTTCACCTACAATAACCGCAGTGAATTGATTAATGGACAATTTCAAGCAGAAGGAAATTGCAGCTATCAATATGACAACATCGGTAACCGTAAAATCTCTCAGGAATTGGAAAAGGAATTATTATCATATGGTACCAACCACCTCAACCAATATACGGATATTGCGCAGGGAGAATTAAAGTTTCAACCTGTCTATGACGCAGATGGCAATCAGATCCTTACCAAAACTTCAACAGGAGTTTGGAAGGTAACTTATGATGCCAATAACCGCCCTGTTAGCTTTATCAGTGAAGACGGACGGACCGTAGTTGTCTGCGGATATGACTACATGGGGCGCCGCTTCGAGAAAAAAGTTACTTTCAATGAATCAACTATCAGTCACGTCTATTACCTGTATCGTGGTTATGTGCAAATAGCTGAGATTGATGTGCTGCATCCCGAACCAGTCTTGGAGAAGAGTTATCTATGGGCGCCTACGGAGACGACTGCGCCATTTCTCTTAATGATGACGTGCTGGAAGAATAGTGAGACTGAAACAAGGGAGCATTTTTATTTCATTCATGATGCATTGAAGAATGTCGTCGCTATCGAAGGGGAGCAAAAAGAAAGAAGAGCTTTGTATGAATATCTTCCTTTTGGAGGAATTGCCAGAGAGGAAGGCGATATGGCTCACGTTAACAAATTCCGTTTTTCCTGCGAATACATGGATGATGAACTGGGTGTGGTTTATTATAATTACCGTTATCTTGATCCTCTCAGTGGAAGGTGGATTAGCAGGGATCCCATTCAGGAAAAAGATGGATTTAATTTATATGTATTATTAGGTAATTGTCCCATTTCCACGACTGATGCATTTGGATTATTGGATTTTAATAATTTTTCAAGTGTTGTTATTGCTCTAATTCCAAAGCAGGTGACGCATTCGGCTAAAAGTACACGTCTGGGGGTATGGCCATTGCCGTTTTTCCCTCTTGTTACGATGGAAGTAAACGCCGGTATTGATGTTGTCGTTTCATCTTGTTGTTCATGTGATGGGCAGAAAGGGTTAGTTGCATCCGGAATCGCTTATTTAGAGGGTACGGCGGGTGTAGGTACGAGCATTGGTGGCAATTCCGGCATTAGTGCAAGACGAGAAAAGAAACCGAGAAGAAATGGAACAAGAACTGTATATAAGAAAAAAGGAGATAATACATATACAAAAAACCCAGTAGGAGAAAATACAGGAGATGGAACAGGATCATCGAACGTTGGAGCGGGAGGATGTCCTGAACGCTGTCCAGATGGGAATGGGGATATTTCTTTCCTTTTTACTGTAGGAGCGTCCGGTTTTATTTCCGGAGGCATTGGAAGATTCTCTGCTGGTGTTGCTTTTGATTCTCCTGTTTTAAAATGTTCAGTACCAGGAAGGTGTGAAGCTTTAGACCCGAGAAAGTCTTCATCCGCTTATGCTGTCTATGGCATGGGAACAGGCATGCGTGTACAAGCATATGGAAGAGCCGAAGTAGAGTTGAGTTTAAGAATAATGTAACCTTGATTTCATGAATAAAATATTTAATAATAAACAACTTTTAGTTATTTTTCTGCTGAGTATTTTTGCAGCAGGCATGTTATATATGCTCGTATGGCTGCTGTCTCAAATGAGACTCTGTTGGTCCAGTGAAGAATGGCCGGAAACAAAAGGTACAATTACACAAGTCGAATATAGAAGAAAAAGTGCAGGTTCAGGTATTCATGGTACTTATGTTAATTTAGATATTGACGTAAGATTTGAATGGAAATCAAAAATGTATCATACCGGTAACCAGGGATGCAGTTTTGATATTCCGTATAAGAAATTGCATGTTGGAAAAGAAATCCCAGTTTTTGTCAATGAAAATAATCCTGACGAGTCTCTTTTATCAAAAGGCATCGCGGGATGGATCTGGATGGCTCTGGGAATATGTTTATTATTTTCCTGTTTTTCATTAATGATTATTTTTAAGCAAGCATTTAATTTATTAAAAAAGAAATAAATAATATTCAGTATTCTTCTTCCTTATCAAAGGATTTTTAATCCTATACCTTCTGCAAGCAGCCAGATTTGCAGAAGGTATATTTTTGTTTCTGTGGACGGCAATATGGCGAATTCTTATCTTTAAGACCAGCCAATTGAGTTATTGATAAAATTGGCAGGATGGATTTGAGGAGCAGGGGAATGGAATGTTGTTCCTTCCTTGAGTAAGTTATTCACAGGATTTAATTCTGTTTAATCCAACGAGCCATGAATACAAAATTTTGACGGATATTGAATTATGAAAATATTAAAGGTATATGTATGTGAAAAGAAATAATGTTAATCTGAAAATATTTTTTAATTTGCGTGTTCTTGAATACTGTAACAATTGACAATTTAATGACGACAATTGCAAATAATTTATTTTTGCCGATATGGTGATTCAGCCCAGACCTTTTTGCTCGCGAGCATGATCAATAGGAACTTTCCCTAATAAAAATATGCCTGCAAGCGTTAAACTTACAGGCATATGGTGACGTTCAGAGGAATGTTCCCGTCAGGCGCCGAAATCCAGCGCCTTGGGCTCGCGAGCCCAGGTGCGGTGCTGCTTCATCGCCGTGATGAAGGGCTTCATCAGCGCCTTGGTATCCTTCGGGGTGAGGAGGCCGGCATCGTCCATGTCGTCAGGCAGGGCGGCGGCCTGGAGCATTTTCCTGGCGTCTCCGGGGAGGCCGATGGCCTTCAGATGCCTGTAAGCCTGGCGCAGGTGGTATTTGGCGTCCCCGTCCATCAGGAGGGTCTGGATGCTCTGCGCGCCTTCCGGCACGATGACGGAGTCAAACAGGACGGAAAGATTGGCGGCCAGGCTGCCGTCCACCAGCAGGTCTTCCCCTTCTTCCGTTTTAACGGTTCCCATGTGGGCGGCAATGATCTGGGGATGGACTCCTTCCTTGTGCAGGGCGTCGCAGATTTCTTCCACGGATTTCAGGCTGACGCCGTCCGCCACCAGCAGGGAGACGCGCATGCCCTTGAGGTTGCCGTCGGGCTTGGCGTACAGGCTCAGCGCCGGGTCCTTTTCCAGGCCGCAGACCGGCTTGGGCAGTTCGCGGCTGAGCTGTTCCCTGGTCAGTTCAATGCCCAGGTTGCGGGCTACTCCGCCAGCCAGGTCCGGATCAATGCGCGTCAGCAGGTCCACGACGCGTTCCCGGATGTAGGGGCGGGTCACCTTGCTCAGTTCAAAACCGAAGGCGTTGATGATGTGCTCCTGTTCCACGGGCGTCTGGCTCATCCAGAACAGGCGCGGATGGGAGTAATACTCCGCAAAGGAGGGGCTCCTGAGGCGTTCCTTGATTCCTTCCACGCGTTCCGGAGTGGTGGTGAACCCTCCGTCTTCCGCGGCTTCCGGAGTTTCCCGCGGCCAGTTGTCGCCGATGGAGTTGGGATTGTAGTTGGCCGGAGCGGTATCTATCTGCATGCGGTGGAATCCGTCCCTCTGGTTGTTATGGAAGGGGCAGACGGGGCGGTTGATGGGGATTTCCGTAAAGTTCGCCCCTCCCAGGCGGTGGCGCTGGGTGTCGCTGTAGGAGAAGATGCGGCCCTGAAGAAGCGGGTCGTCGGAGAAGTCGATGCCCGGAACGATGTTGGCGGGGCAGAAGGCGACCTGTTCCGTTTCTGCAAAGAAGTTGTCCGGGTTGCGGTTCAGCACCATTTTCCCGACGATTTCCACGGGAACCAGCGCTTCGGGGATGAGCTTGGTGGCGTCCAGGATGTCGAAGTCGAATTTGTCCAGGTCTTCTTCCGGAATGATTTGCAGGCCCAGTTCAAATTCCGGGTAATCTCCGCCTTCAATGGACTGCCAGAGGTCTTTGCGGTGGAAGTCCGGGTCCCGTCCGGTGAGGTCCTGGGCTTCGTCCCAGATCAGGGATTTTTTCCCGTAAACGGGTTTCCAGTGGAAGCGGACAAAGGTGCTTTTCCCATCTTCGTTGACCAGTTTGTACGTATGGATGCCGAATCCTTCAATGGTCCTGTAGCTTCTGGGTATGCCGCGGTCGGACATGAGCCACATGACGTTGTGCAGCGTTTCCGGCTGCAGGGAGACATAATCCCAGAAGGAGTCGTGGGCGGTCTGCCCCTGCGGCATTTCGTTGTGGGGTTCCGGCTTCACGGCATGGATGAAATCCGGGAATTTGATGGAATCTTGAATAAAGAAGACGGGCGTGTCGTTGCCCACCAGGTCGTAATTCCCCTCCCTGGTATAGAATTTGGTGGCGAATCCGCGGATGTCCCTCACCGTATCCGGGGATCCCCGGAATCCCTGCACGTTGGAAAAACGCACAAAGACTGGTGTTTTTTCTGACGGATCCTGCAGAAAGGCCGCCTTGGTGTACTTGGAAAGGGATTTGTATACCTGAAAATAACCATGTGCCCCGGAACCTCTTGCGTGAACCACTCGTTCCGGTATCCGCTCCTGGTCAAAATGAGCCATTTTTTCCAGAAAGTGAAAGTCTTCCAGCAGGGAGGGGCCTCTGCTGCCTGCCTTGAGCGTGTTTTGATCATCGGCTATTTTTACTCCGAGGTTGGTGGTAAGGGGCTTTCCCATGCCGTTGTCGCGCATGGTATCCAGGTCTTTGATTTTTTCCGAGGTGTTTTCCGGCATTTTCATGGAGCCGGGGGCGGAAGGTTCCGCGTTGGGAGGAGTGGGTTTGGGCGTCGGCTTGATCAGTTCCGGATCAATGGTGTCCGTATAATGGGGTTCCGCCTCTTTCCCGTCCGGGAAGGGGGCGAGCCGGTCTTGCATCTGCTGGGTCTTTTTTTTCATTGGCTTGTTTCTGAAGGGATTGAATTTTCCTATGAGTAAGTAGTTCGACTCTGGCTTCCCGGACGATGTTCTGTCTTATTTTGTCAGTTCATGTGGAATTCAAATGATGGAAAAACGCTGGAAATGACTTGGCAGGAATGAAATAAACGGTAGGAAACAGGAGGCGGAAACGGAGCCTGTTTGACTGGCATGACGTTTCTGTCAGTACGCTGTCAGGACGGACCCCGGGATTTTCCGTGTCTTCCCCTCCCGCCGTGTCCGGGAAACCTTCCGTCCCTGGCGGCCATGTCCATCCCCGGTTTCATTTTCCGGGCAGGCCGTGTCATGCCGGAACAGGGTTTGCTGCATGCTCCTGTTCCGTTTTCCCGGAAAACCGCCTGTTTCCGGCCGGCCAGCCTGGGTGGCAGCTTTACTCATGGTGAAAGGGGGGCTTACGCCAAGTTGGCGTATTGTAAACGTACCGCAAGGGAACGGCGGCGGGGCGGGAATAGGGTGGTGAATTTAATCAATGACTTCTGCCACCAGATGGAACAGGGAGCAGGGCATCGGGAAGGAAGTGTGCCGGATTGCGTGGAGAGTTATGTAGTGGGTGAAAGGTTTCTTCCGTGGAAAATTTCCGGGGCCCCGTGGAGGGAGACAGAACTTCCGCAAATTTTCATAGACGTGCGGGATAAATAGGTTATGATGATTCCGTAAATTGCGTACCGGAGGCATGCGGCGTCCTCATACGGTTGTCTGTCCGGTGCGGGAACTGATCTTTCATTTATTTTAAAGGGTTATGACGGTGCAAGAAATAGCTGAACAAAGTTTGAAGAGCCTGCTGGCTTCACTGGGATTTTCTGCGGAAGTTGAAATAACGGAGACGGACGGCATCATATGCCTGAACGTTTCCTCCCCGGACTCCAGGTACATCATCGGAAATGACGGGGACAGGCTGGATGACCTGCAATATCTGGTCAACCGCATGATCCAGCGCAAGATTGAAGACGCGCCCCGCGTGAAGGTGGATTGCGACCATTACCGGGAACACAACGAAGCGCGCCTTCTGGAGAAGGCCCTTTCCCTGGCCGCCCGCGTGCAGGAGAGCGGCAAGCCCATGAAGATGCAGCCCCTCAACGCCTATCACCGCCGCCTGGTTCACAATGCCCTTCAATCCGTGGATGGCGTCACGACGGAGTCTGAGGAAGGGGACGGCCGCTACAAGCGGATCACGATCCGCCGGGTATAGCATCCCGCTTGAATTCCATGAGGCGCGGAGCGGTCATTTCCGGCATCTGGCTGGCGGCGGTTCTGGCCGCCGTGGCCCGGGCTGCGCCGGAAACTTTCGCGGCCTCTGATGCCGCCGTTCCGCCGCCCAGTCCCGTCCTGGTGGTTTACGCCTCCGCCAATCCCAGCGCGGAGGAAGCCCGCTGGCTTGCGGCGCTCCAGCCGGGGGGAGAAGGCCGCCGCATTCTGGACGGCCATGTGAAGGATGTTCAGATGGTGACGATGCCGTCCCGCCCGGCTTTGGAAGACTGGAGCGAGGAAGGGCGGCTGTTCCGAGCTTCCCTGCATGGGGTACGCGCGTTGCCGACCGTGGTCATGCTCGATTCCAAGGGGCGCGTTTTCGACTGGATGGCCGGAGGGGCGGATGAAGCCTCCCTGCCCGGAAAAGTCGCCTTGCTGAAGGAAAAGGCGTCCCGTGTCCGGCCCCTGACGGTGGTCAATGACATTCCCAAAGGCGGCGACCCGCGGGAGGAAGCGGCCGCCATCTGCCGCGCCATGGAGCAGGTGCCTGCGGAAGCGTGGTACCGGGATTACCCCCGGACCATGAAAAGGCTGGAAAAACTGGACTGCACGGAGCCTTCCTTCCTGGCCGCCCGCGAAGCGGCGGACCGTTTGGCGAAGAACCGGGAGACGGCCTCCCTGCTGCGCGAATCCTTTTTGGCGCGGGATGCTTCTTCCATCCGGGATTGCCTGGCCGCGTGGCGGAAGAAGGCGGATGATCCCGCGCTTCCCGTGGCTGACCGGCAGTTACTGCTGCTGGCCATGGTCCACCCCCTCTGGGTTCGGCTGGAGGACGTCCTGTACCAGGGAGCGCACAGCGCCGAAAGCGAGGAGGCTTTCAACTGCGCCATTGCCGTGCTTGAGGAAGTGAGGGACATGGACCGCTCCAGCGTTTGCGGCAGGCGCGCGCACCAGCTCCGGGAAGAGCTGAGGAAGGCCCGTCTGGCCGCGGCGCGGTACGATTGAAGGGTCGGATAATTTGTTTTCCGCAACCCGGACAGGAAGCCCCCGCGGCGCGGGCCGGAACCGGGGAATGCCCTTTTCCTGCGCGATTCTCCGGATTACAGGAAGGGGGCCGGCAAATTGGCTTGATTTTGCACATGGAACGGGCTAGTCTGCGGACCGTTATGACAGATTCCTCCATTCCGGACATGATGGCGGCGGCGCGCCGTGACAAATGGACCGACCAGCAGCTGGCAACCAAGGCGGTTGAATTGGCTGAATCCATTCTCAGACAGGCCAATGCCGGGATGCGCAGACATGAAAAGAAACAGGCGGAGCAATTGGAACGGATGATGGACGATCCCGCGGGCAAGGCGTTCACCCTGGCTCTGGCGGACCGCGTATTCCGCCCCGCTTCCCCCGCCCGCGGCGCGGAGCTGTTTCGCTACCTGCTGGGCGGCTATGGCGTGCCCAAATACCTGTCCGGCATGGACCGCCTGGCCATGAAGGTGGGGGACAGGCTGTCCGTGCAGTTTCCGGGCGTGGTGATGCCCATGATCACCAGCCAGTTGAGGAAGGAGAGCTCCAACGTGATTCTTCCGGCGGAGGACAGGAAGCTGCGCCCCCATCTGCGCCGCAGGCGCAAGGCCGGCATCCGGATGAACATCAACCAGCTTGGCGAAGCCATCTTGGGCGAATCGGAAGCCCACCACCGCCTCCAGCAGGTGGTGGACCGCCTGGGGGACAAGGACTGCGACTATATTTCCGTCAAGATTTCCGCCATTTTCAGCCAGATCCATCTGGTGGCCTTTGAAGAAACGGTCAAGCTGATTCAGGAGCGGCTGCGCATTCTTTACCGCGCGGCCATCACGAATGCGGTCACGCTGCCGGACGGCTCTAAAAAGCCCAAATTCGTGAATCTGGACATGGAGGAATACCGGGACCTTCACCTGACGGCGGAGGCGTTCAAGCGCACGCTGATGGAGGAGGAGTTCATGCATCTGGAAGCCGGAATCGTCCTCCAGGCCTATCTGCCGGATTCCTGGGAGGAACAGATGAAGCTGTGCGCCTGGGCGAAGGAGCGCGTGGAGCAGGGGGGCGCCCGCATCAAGATACGCCTGGTGAAAGGAGCCAACCTGGCCATGGAAAAAGTGGAGGCCTCCATGCACGACTGGGCGCAGGCCCCGTACGGAACGAAAGCCCAGGTGGACGCCAACTACAAGCGCATGCTGCATTACGGCTGCATGCCGGAAAACGCCAGGTACGTCCAGTTCGGCGTGGCCTCCCACAACCTGTTTGACCTGTGCTACGCCATGCTCCTGCGGGAGCGCGAGGGCGTGAAGGACTACGTGGAGTTTGAAATGCTGGAGGGGATGGCCAACCACCAGGCGCGCGTGATCAGGGAATCCGCGGACGGCCTGCTGCTGTATGCTCCCGTGGTGCTGAAGGAGGACTTCCACAGCGCCATTGCCTATCTGGTGCGCCGTCTGGACGAGAACACCAGCGAGGAGAATTTCCTGCACGACCTCTTCGGCATGGCGCCGGGCTCCCGTACCTGGGACATCCAGAAAAGGCGGTTCCTGAAAGCCTGCCAGGAGAAGGACAGCGTCAAGTACGGTCCCAACCGCACGCAGAACCGCGCCACGGATCCCGTGGAGCCCACCCATTACCGGGACGCCTTTGCCAACGAGCGTGACACGGACTGGTCCCTGCGGCAGAATTCCGAATGGATCAACGGCCTGATTGCCGCGGAAAAGGAAAAATCCGGGGAGGAAATTCCCCTGGTCATCAACGGTGAGCAGATCACGACCAACCTGTGGGGCGTGGGCCGCGACCCGTCCCGGCACAACGAGGTCTCCTACAAGTTCGCCTATGCGGACTTCGACCAGGTTGAACATGCCCTGGACACGGCCGACAAGGCGCGGACTTCCTGGGCGGCCAGAAGCGCCGGTGAGCGTGCGGAAATCCTGCACAACGCCGCGCGGGAACTCTCCGTCATCCGCGGGGAGGCCATCGCCGCCATGGTCAGGGATGCGGGCAAGGCGCCCACGGAAGCGGATGTAGAAGTGAGTGAAGCCATTGACTTCTGCCGTTATTATGCGGAAGGCCTGGACCGGGACGGCATGAATGACGGGGTGGAAATGACCCCGCTGGGTACCGTTTGCGTGATGTCCCCGTGGAACTTCCCCTTTGCCATTCCCACTGGAGGCGTAGCCGCCGCGCTGATGGCCGGGAACACGGTGGTCTTCAAGCCGTCCGAGCTGGCCGTCTATACGGCCTGGCAGATTGTCCAGGCATTCTGGCGCGCGGGAGTGCCGAAGGAAGTTCTCCAGTTCGTGCCCATGCCGCGCAACGAAATCTCCCACAAATTCCTGACGGACCCGCGCCTGCACGGCGTGATCATGACGGGCTCCTACCGCACCGGAAAAATGCTGCGGGAACTGCGTCCGGACCTGGCCGTTCTGGCGGAAACCAGCGGTAAGGACGCCATGGTCATCACCGCCACGGCGGACCCGGACCAGGCCGTGAAAGACCTGGTGAAAAGCGCCTTCGGCCATTCCGGGCAGAAGTGCTCCGCCGCCAGCCTGGCCATCGTTGAGGCTTCCGTCTATGACAACCCCGCCTTCCTGCGCCAGTTGAAAGACGCCGCCGCCAGCCTGAAGGTGGGGGGCTCCTGGGAGGTCAACTCCGTGGTCACGCCGCTTATCAAGGAACCGGAAGGCAATCTGCTGCGGGCGCTCACCCAGTTGGAGCCCGGAGAGGAATGGCTGCTGAAGCCGGAGCAGTCGGAAGACAACCCGTGCCTGTGGTCGCCCGGCATCCGCCTGGGCGTGAAGCCGGGAAGCTGGTTCCACCAGACGGAATGCTTCGGCCCGGTGCTGGGTATCATCCGCGCGGAAAATCTGGAAGAAGCCATCGACATTCAGAACGACTCCGAATTCGGCCTGACCGGGGGCCTGCAATCCCTGGATGAACGGGAAATAGCCCTGTGGAAGAGCAAGGTACAGGTGGGCAACGCCTACATCAACCGTGTCATCACCGGGGCCATCGTCCGCCGCCAGCCCTTCGGCGGCTGGAAACACTCCTCCATGGGCCCCGGCTCCAAGGCCGGAGGGCCCAACTACCTGACCATGCTCGGGCGGTGGTCGGAAAAGGAACTTCCCCAGAAACTGCGGACTCCCGGCGAACGCATCGCCGGGCTGGTGGAAAAACTGTGTTCCGAACTGCCGGACTGCGCCAAGCGCATCCGTTCCGCCGCGGGCTCCCAGGCCAAGTGGTGGATGGAGGAATTCGGCGTGGAACATGACCCCTCCCGCGTTTACGGGGAAAACAACACGTTCCGCTACGTTCCCGTGAAGGGAATCCTGGTCCGGACGGAAGGCATGGCGGACGACGATGTGGCCATCCTGCTGCTGGGCGCCAAACTGTGCGGCGTGGAACTGCACCTCAGCGTGGAGGAAGGGCGCCCGTGGATTCAGAAGATGAACGGTTATTACGCCTCCCTGGCCGTGGAAACGGAATCGGAGCTCATCGACCGCCTGCCGGAAATAGCCGGAGGCGTGCAATTCCTGCGCGCGAAGGGCATTTCAAACGCCCTGTTTGACGCAGCACGCGTCCGGGAACTGGAAGTGCTGGACCGTCCCGTGCTGGCCAACGGCCGTCTGGAACTGCTCGGCTTCTTCCGGGAACAGGCCGTCTCCGAGACAGTGCACCGTTACGGCAATATCATTCCTCCGCCGGACAGTTTCAAGGGAGCTACGGCTTAAAAACAATACCGTGCGTTTTCGCCGCTCCGGAGGATATTTCTCCGGGCCCGGAATATCCGCGGAATATCGTCTTGAAAACGAGGCGGGGAGCCCATACTCCCCGCCTCGTTTACTAACGGGTTTTTGAATGTCGTTCCGCGTGTCAGCGTTTCAGCACCGGGCGGTAATGTCCGGTAATGGTAAAGGAAAACAGGCAGTCTTCCTCCTGCGTGCCGCTGCCGATGTTGTGGATGATCAGCGGCGTGCCTTGCTCCGTCTTTTTGTCGGAAACGATGCCGATGTGGGGAACGCCCCCTGCGTCCAGGTTCCACGTGACGAGGTCGCCGGGCAGGTAATCCGCCGCCGTCTTCGTGACGGGCACGGACCATCCCTTGCGGGTAAAGAAGGTGCGCAGGTTGGGCACCCGGCGGTGGTCGATGCTGCGGTCCGTGCCCTTCAGGCCCCACAGGTTCGGGTACCTGGAAAAATTGGCCTTCATGTCCTCGTGCACGGCTTTCTGGAGGTCCAGGCCGAATGCCCGCAGGGCGCGGATAACCACGTCCGTGCATACGCCCGTGTTCTTGGGAACATCCCCGTTGGGGTAGGGGATGACCTGGTAGGAACCGTCGTAGGAGGTGGTCACCCCTATCTGTCCGCGCGCCTTGGCGGCCAGCGCGGCGTTGTCCGCCATCAGGAACGCGGAACAGGAGAGGAACAGGAAAGAGAGAGCGGCGGCAAACTTCATAGGTCGTTGTTGAGAGAGTTGCGGAAGTGTGCGGAAGGTCAGACAAAGCTGGCAAAGCCGATGTCCGGCCTGCGCTGCAAGCCGTCGAAGCTCACCTTCTTCGTTTCGTTATGAGCGCGCTGGCGCGCCTCGGAAAGGGTTTCTCCTTGCGCCACTACGGCCAGCACGCGGCCGCCGTTGGTTTCATAGCAGTTCCTGTCTCCGTTCCAACGGGTGCCGGCGTGATAGACGGAGGCGTTCGCCACGTCGTCCAGGCCGCTGATGGCGTCCCCGGAATGGGATGATTCCGGATACCCTTTGGAAGCCAGAACGCAGCAGACGCTCCAGCCGTTCTTAAAGGAGATTTCCTCCGGCGTGAATTCCCCCTTGGCGCCGTGCAGGCAGAAGGAAGCCAGATCGCCGGAAAGCAGGGGCATCACGGCCTGGCATTCCGGATCGCCGAAGCGGCAGTTGTACTCAATGACCTTGGGGCCGTTCGGGGTCAGCATCAGCCCGAAGTACAGGAAGCCGCGGTAGGGAAGGCCGTCTTTCTTCAGTCCGGCTACGGTCGGGGCCACGATTTCCTTCTCAATGCGTTCCAGCATTTCAGGCTCTACCAGCTGGCGGGATGCCACGGCGCCCATGCCGCCCGTATTGGGGCCGGCGTCGCCTTCCTTGAGGCGTTTGTAATCCCGCGCCGGGCACAGGATCAGGTAATGGTCGTCCACCAGGGCTCCGAAGATGGAAACCTCCGGTCCGGTTAAAAACTCTTCCACCAGGAGGCGGCCTTCTCCAAAGCGCCTGTCCGTGAACACCTCTTTCAGGAAGGCATCCGCTTCCTCGCGGCACATGCACACGGCCACGCCCTTGCCTGCGGCCAGCCCGTCAAACTTCAGAACGGTAGGATAAACGCCGCGGATGAATTCCTGGGCCTCTTCCAGCGTGGCGGCCACGCGGGCCTGCCCGGTGGGAATCCGGTGGCGCAGCAGGAACTCCTTGGCGAATTCCTTGCTGGCTTCCAGCTGGGCGCTTTCCTTGACCGGCCCCCAGCATGGAATCCCGACCTTGGCGCAGGCGTTGGCCAGCCCTTCGTCCTTCACCAGGTAGCTTTCTTCCCCGGCTACGCACAGGTCCACCTTATTGGAAACCATCCAGTCGATCAGCGTAGGCAGATCCCTGGCGGGAATGGGCTCGGCCAGGCGGTTGATGGCGTCGCTGCCCGGGAAGCAATACATTTCCGGAGCGGACGGAGATTCCTTCAGTGCCTTGACCAGCGCGTGTTCACGCCCACCTTTTCCAATGACGGCAATTTTCATACGCACATGAGTATGCAGGCGCGGAGTGAATTTGCCAAGCTGAAATGAATGGAGAAACAGACCGTTTGAGGGCATGTCCGCCAGGGGCCGTGGCTCTCCCGTTTGTGCGGTAATTTCATGAAAACAGCACGGGAAAAATCCCCGCCGTGTTTTTTTACGCGATGTTCCATGCACTTCCAATCTTGCCGGGCGGGACTCCTTCTGTTTTAATGACAGCGGTTTTCCCTTGCCGTCTGCGGGGAGGCCGGAAAAAGGGAAATGATGAATGCCGCATTCCACATCAGTCATGCCGGGATACGCCGGATGGCGGGAGCCTGCCTGCCGCTTTTTCTCGTGTTCCTGGCGGTTTGCGGAGGAATGCGGGCGGCCGGAGCCTCCTGGGAGGTGCGCGGGTATGATGTGGAAATGAGGGTTTCCCGGAATGCAGGCGTTTCCGTAACGGAGCGCATCTCCGTCTTCTTCAGCGAATACAGCCACGGCCTGTACCGCACCATCCCCACGGCCCTGCGCATGAAGCGCATCGTCAACGGACGGGAAAAGGAATACCTGTACCACCTCCGGGTGGAGGACGTCAGGGTACAGGGAAGCGGCTTCTCCTGCCAAAGACAGCAGGATGAGGGCAGAAGCCTTCTGATACGGGCGGGAAACCCGGACCGGTTGCAGAAGGGCGATGCCGAATATGTGCTTTCCTACACGGTGCAAATGCCCGATGACCTGGTGGAGGAATACGACGAATTCCATTACAATATCATCGGTACGGACTGGGAGGTTCCTTTGAACGGCGTGCGCTTTTCCATTGCCTTTGACAAGCCTGCCGACTTGTCCGGCTTCCGGATGTACCGGGGAACCTATGGAAGCAGGGATGAACGTGGAATTGACTATGAAATCTCCGGCAATGCCGTTCGCGGCACGGTGGACGGCAGGCTGGGGGCGCATGAGGGGTTAACGGCTTATGTGCGTCTGCCGGAAGGGTATTTTGAAGGCGCTCCCAAGCCCCCTTCCTTCCTGATTTCCGTCTTTGCCGCCGTGTGTGCCGGTCTGGCCGCCGGGGCTGTCTTCCTGATGTTCCAGACCTTCCGGACCGGAAGAAATCACAAAAGGGAAACGGGGAATCCCTTTCCTGTTCCTCCGGAACTGGACAGTGCCTCCCTGGCGTTTGCATGGGGAGGCGTTCCGCGCAACAGGCTGCTTCTTTCTCTGGTTCTCTGGCTGGTCTCCAAGGGATGCATGAAGGTGAAGGAAGAGGATGGGACCGTTTCCGTGCGCCTGATGAAGGGTGCGCATCATCTGCCGCCGCATGCGCGCACGTTCCTGCACGGCCTGTTCGCATCCGGCAAGGGAAACTGGGTGCCCCTGGGCCTCTTCCGGCCCGGTTTTTCCCGCGTGCTGGAGAAATCCTTTCAACAGCTTGAAGACGGATTCCAGGGAGAACGCCGTCTCGGGAACGGACTGGGCGGCCGCATGGCGCTGATGGCTTTTGCCATTTCCCTGGCGGCCTCCGCCGCCATCAGCCTGGCAGGCTGGCATCATTCGTTCATGGTCCATTTTGGCGCCGTCATGGGCGGCACGATCGTGCTGGGCTTTTTGGGAACGGGAATGATTTATACATCAGGCAGGCACTCGGGGAGGGGGCTGTGGATCAGGGTTGTCCTTCCCGTTCTCTGCATGGCCGGGCTGCTGTTTGGCGTGGTGACGGCCTTCCGCCTTCTGGCTGATGCGGTGATGGTGAACTTATATTATGATGCGTGGCTGTGGATTTGCCTCGGTTCCGTTTGCACCGCGTTTCTGGCTCTGGCGCTTGCCTGTAAGGAATCCGCCTACAAAAGAAAAACGGCGGCGGAGGCCTCGGAACTGCTGGCCTTCATGAAAAACGCGGAACCGGACCGGCTCCGGCGGCTGGCGGAGACAAACCCCGGCTATTTCTGGTCCCTGCTTCCGTATGCATACGCATGGGGCGTGGATGACAAGTGGATTCAGAAATTCAAGACTTTGGAAATGCCTGTCCCGGAATGGCATCAGGGCGGGATGAACGCTGAAAATCCGGTGTTTTACGCCGTTGCGTGGAGCCTGTCCTGCCATTTGAACATGTTCCTTCTGTCCTTGCCCTCGGGCCCGGGAAACGGCATGTCTCCCTGGGATGCTGGCTCCTCATCCTCCTTTTCCGGCAGGGGAGGGGTCTCCGGAGGCGGAGGATTCAGCGGAGGGGGATTCGGGGGCGGAGGCGGCGGTTCGTGGTAAAAGCCGGATCACGGCTCCGGACGCAGGACGACGGCCGTGCCGTAAGCCAGCAATTCGCTGAGGCCCTGGCCGATTTCACTGCTGGCAAAACGCAGTCCGATGACGGCATTGGCTCCCATGGCCTGTGCGTTCTCCTGCATCCGCTCAATGGCCAGGGCGCGGGTATCGTTCATGAGCTGGGAATACTGTGTGATCTCTCCGCCTACCAGGGTTTTCAGGCTTGCCATGATATCGGAGCCCACATGGCGGGCCTTGACGGCGTTTCCGGTCACGTGGCCCAGAACCTTCTCAATGGACTGGCCGGGAGTTGTTTCAAGAGTGCTGACGTACATGAAGCATATCTCTGGCAAAAGGGCAGGAAAATCAAGCAAATAAGCGGAGGAAGAGCATCCGCATCCGTACCCGGTGCGGAAGGTGCAGAGACGTTCCCGAAGGAATAAAAATGACTTGTAGAAAAAGTTTTCGTTTCTACGCTCTTCTGCGGCAATCATGGGAGCCGTCCTATTCAGCAGGCTGAAGAATGCCGTGGAGGTTTTACTTTTCCTTCCCCTCGCCCGGCAGTGGAGACGTTGACTGCTCATAGGACTTAGGCTCCGTCTGCTGGGCACCATTGACGGCAGCCCACAGGAGCCCGCCGGAATAGAAGAGTGTGTTGCTGGCAAGCCCCAGCACGCAGTCCACGGGATAAAGCGGCAGCGCAGCCATCGTGGCGAGGGGGCCCCATGCGCTGCGAGAGGTCGAGAGCTGTGCAAGCCCCGGCGGGTTATGGATGCCATCCACTCGGACCAAGTTGTTCTTGCCACGGTAGGGCACCAGCGTCTCGCGGTGGCGGATTTTCCTGTTCGGTTCCTGCGACCATTTCGTATATTCCACCTGCTTCGGCAGTCCGGGAAGCAATTCTACCCCGTGTTCGTACTTGTCCACCTTCACCCAGAGAGTGCGTCCCGTGGGTTCCACGCCACGGGCATACACTTGGTTGGTAAAGGCAAAGTCTCCAAGGCAGACCGGGCGGGTGGAGGGGCTGTAGGTCACTTCGGGCACTTGCATGACCACCGCCGAAGGAAACTTGTCCACCGCCTTTGACTGCGGTACATAGACGGTTCCCCCCACAGGCTTCGTCAAATCGACACCCGTGCAGGTATTTGGCAGTTCGCGGACGCAGTAGAAGAGGTTCCAGCCCACCCCACCGCAACTTGTGAGCAGTAGTGCTGCGGTGATGATAAGGAATGTAGTAAGAATTTTCATCAGGTGTGTCGAGTAGATACTCTCTATATTATAAGCTAACGAATCTCAACCACGTTTTCCAAATAACCACATTTTTTAGCATTACAGAATCCCTTATATATAAACGTTTACAAAAGACAGGTAAAGAATCGTGTTACTTTACCACCCTTCAACAATCTTGAAGTTGCCGTCTTGTCCAACGGCACCTGATTTGACTCGTTCAAGTTTTCGCCCCATGAATTTGCGGTTGTGTTCAGGCTTGATCATATCAAGCGGCATATCTTGGTTATCACCTGGGAAAGCCGGAAACTGTTCTACTGTCTTTTTATCTTTGCTTCACAGACAGGGCTTGCGTGTCCTCCTCCATTCAGCTGGATAATCACGCACTCCTTGTATGTAGGATGATCCTTTAGAATCTTCTTGGCTTTGCGTTCATTTGAAGAAACTGCCTTAACAGTTTCTGCGTCTTCGCGTTCACCATTGGGCTGCTTTTCCAATTATCCGGCCATAATGCAGGCTTTAGCTTCACCCTCCTTCAGAAGGTGGTCCTTGCTCTTGTCCAGAGAAATAGAGGCAGGCATGATGTCAACACTTGTAGATTTACAAACCTTGTGCCCGGCTACTGAGAAGGTAGCTATCCGTTTGTTTTTTACTTTGCTTGGTCCTGCCATGATTTTTTTGAGTTGGGGAGAGAGGCCAAGCAACAAGATATGCGCTATCGGGGGAAGTATTTCGCCTGATGCTGTGAAAGCAAGAAATGCAAAACTCCTTGATTTCTCAAGGAGTTTTGAATGGCGATAAAGCCTAAAGTGGTAGCCCTATGAGGACTCGAACCCCAAAATACGGAACCAGAATCCGCTGTGTTACCGATTACACTATAGGGCTATGTAACGGGCACCTTTGCGGTGCGGGCGGATTTAAGCGGAAACGCCCGTTTTTTGCAAGTTTTTTTTCATTTAAATGTCGTCCGGATGCAAAAAAAATGGGAGTCGCGGCCGGGCGGTCTTTTCATAACGGTTCAGTTTGCCAGGGAGCGGAAGTATTCCTTCACGTATTCTTCCGTGATCTGCTGGCGTTCCGGCGTGCCGTGGCGTCCCTGGGCAAGCTGCCAGGGGGAATTGGAGGACATGCTGCTGCGGGCCAGCTGCTGTGCCGTATATTTGCCGTACTGTTTCCATATCTGCTCCAGGGAGGGAATGGCGTCCGTCTCCGGTTCCAGCGGAGGCTGGCGCCGGCTGGGGTGTTCAATGGTGCCCCAGGGGGCTTGGTCCTTGTATTCGTGGTAGATGGAGGGAAGCACGGGACCCTGGGGCCATGCTTCGGCGGTCTCGTTGATGAGGCGGATTCCGTTTCTGTGCAGATGCCACCAGTCCGCGAGGATGACCAGATGGTTGAGTTTGACGGGATTCAGGGGAGTTCCGTTTTCATTCGCCCGTTGAATGAACCAGTTGCAGAGTTTTTGCGTGGTAATGTGATTGGACATGCTGATAGTTGTGGCCGCTATTATAGAAAGCGCAGGTGTTTTTCACAACACTAAACACGGCACAGGGGTATCCGCCTCAAGACTTCTGCGGGTAAACGGCAGGAAGCCGGAATTCATGCGGCAAAGGGTTACGGTTTAAGTGGAGAAGAAGAATTTGCCGTGTCATATGGTTTCCGGAAATCCGCCGCCATTCTTTTTGTAATAAGAATGTAATGAATATTGTTGGAAACAAGTGAATTTGATCATTTCCAACAAATGGCGAAGAAAGGTAAAAGCCGTAATTGGACACATGTTTTTGAATTTATGGATTGATTTATAGAAATATTTTGAACATTAATCATTCAAACTGTTTAACCTGTTAATTCCATCCTGTCATGAATTTACATTATATCTATCATTCCGGATTGCTGGGGGCTGCCTGCCTCCTTTCTTCTGCTTACGGCGGCTTGATGGCGGATTCTTTTGACGTCCAGACGTACCGCGATTTTGCGGAAAACCGGGGCGTTTTTGACGTCAATGCGGAAAATATTGCCATTTATGACAAAGAGGGCAATTACGCGGGCACCATCTCCCGGATGATGAATTTCGACAGTGTGGCGGATGCCCATATTGGAGAGGCCGCGCTGGTGGGAGGGCCCGGTTTCATTGCGACGGTGGCGCATGATTATTACAATTCTTTCGTTACGTTCACTAAACGTTTTGGCGCCACGCCCGGAACTCCGTTTTACGATTCCTACCGGAGCGTCACGAGAAAGGATGCGTGGGGCGATACACCCAACAATTATACGTACGACTACCGCGTGCAGCGGCTGAGCAAGATTGTGACGGAGGCGCAATACGTTCCCTACCTGACGGACCCGGAATATCTGGACAACATGAAGGGAAGGCTGGTCATGAGGGCGGGGGCCGGAGTTCAGGCGGTCGCCACTGGAAACGGCAAGCAGGAAAGGATTGATGGTTCCTATGGCTATTTGACCGGAGGCACTCTGGTTTTTGAGGGGCAGGCAAAAGTAAACGGAACCGGAGATCCGAACCCGGAAAACGCCAAAACCTATCCGGCCTATCGGTTTTGGTACGGTTTCAAGAGGCCTTCCGAAGCCAATCCATTGCCTTCCGGCGCATTGTCCGGGGACAGCGGCAGTCCCTGTTGCGTGTACAATGAGAATTCCGGGCAGTGGGAATGGGTCGGGGCCGCCCAGTCTGCCGGCGGAAGCGGTTATGGGCTGACTACCCACATGCGTTCCGGCAACCAGTGGGCGCAGGCTTACGTGGACAGCTTTAACCGCACCGTCAGCGTGTCCGCAGGAGGCGGTGCCGTGCTGTGGAATGTGACGGATGCCGATGGAAACGGCACTTTCGTGCAGGGAGATCTTGCCACGGATTACACCGGACTTGCTTCCGGCTTGCGCGGGGATACCTCCACGCAAGGCACGCAGGCGACCAATGAGCAGTTGAATGCGTGCACCAATCTGATTTTTGACGGTTCGGGCGGAGCGATTGTGCTGCAGGGTTCCGTAGACACCGGAGCCGGTTCCTTGACCTTCAACCACGATTACGTGCTGAGCGACGGCGGCAATGCTTCGTACCGCCTGAATACCGCGGGCTTCGTGGTCAATAAAGGAGCCGCGGTCACCACATTGCTGACCGGAGCTTCCGGGGACGAGTGGCGGAAGATCGGAGAGGGAATGCTGATTGTGGGAGGACATGGGAACAATGCGGCGGATATCAATGTGGGAGGCGAAGGCATGCTGATTCTGGACCGGGACGGTTATGCCGCCCATCATGTGAAGAT